>CAMCTL010000016.1 GCA_945878515.1 Flavobacterium psychrophilum
CTCGCCAGGAATTGTTGAAGTAATAAATATAGTTTTTGCTTTACCATCAGGTACTTGATTCAACATAAAATCAAGATTACTTCTAACAATTCGAAGCGATTCGGCAGTACTTGTTCTACTGGTTATGCTTATAATTTCAGTTGGATTTAGTGACCTAGGAACGTCTCCCAAAAATGGAATATTTAACTTATTAGTAATATCAAATCGACTTTTAACCTTGGTGTCTAGTATATCTAATACGTATAAAATACCAAATGGAATAACAAGCCCTATAATTAAAGCAGCTAAATACACGATGCTCGATTTTGGTGATACCGGTGTTTTCGAAGCAGTACCATCATCAATAACACGAGCATTAGGAGCAGTTGCTGCAAGAGATATAGCAGTCTCTTCTCGTTTTTGCAACAAATACAAATATAACTCTTCCTTAACCTTTTGCTGTCTTTCTATCACTCTAAACTGTCTCTCTTGAACAGGAATTTTTCTAATTTTAGCACCTAGTATAACTTCTTGATTTTTCAAATTCTTTTTTTGAATTTTCAGATTCAATTGCATTCTAGACAAACTCTCGGCAACGTTAGATTTTAATGAGGTAATCTGTTGATCTAATTTAACTACTGTTGGATTTGTAGCAGTAGCAGACTTCAATAAGCGGTTACGTTTTAGAACTAAATCATTAAATACGTTAATTAACGCAGTTGCATCTCCTCCTTGTCCAGAAGAAATTACATTTGAAGGCAACAAATCTTCATTAGTGCTCAGCTTCATAAAATCTAGCAATGAACTTACAACATTCAATTGAATTTCATTCTCAACTATTTTCTTGTCATATTCATTGGATCCTGAAATAAATAGTTTCGCCTCTGATTCTATATCTGTAAGGCTATTTGACTTTTTAAAACTTTCGACATCTTTCTCAACACCATTTAATTCTTCTGAAATCAAAATTAAACGACCTGAAATAAACTTAGAGGTATTTTCTGAGATAAAATTCTTATCAGCGGTAGCATCATCATTATAGATTTGTATAAAATTATCTAAAAAAACTTCCGCACGATCTGGATTGGGATCTGTCACAGAAATAGATACTACAGAACTAGTTTTACTTATAGAGGTCACAACAACACGACTCTTGTAGCTAGCAACGACAGCATCGAAAGGACTAACCACAATAAAAATTGATTTGTCTTCATTAAGTATTGTATTTTTCGAAATATTAATTTGACGTTTAGTTATTGTTAAATCACCGCAAATAGTTCGTATAACTTCGCCATAATTAAATTCATTATTTTTACTCAATAACAGAGGCTCACCATTAATTGTAGGTTCACTTACTAATTTGAATCTACTTTGAGATACGCTAATACATTCAAACTTAATTCCAGATTGATGAAACTTAGAATTAACATTAGAAAAAACTGCATTTACTGGTGCGTCGTTATAAAGAATTCTAGAATTAACCCTGCCCTTTTCAATTATTGCAACATTTAACTTTAGCTTTTCAACAGTGCTTTCAACTAAAGACCTTGACTTTAAAATTTCGACTTCGTTATCAACATTATTCTTTATTCCGCCGCCAAATCCCAAATCGGCAAACGCAGATACTTCCGACAGAATGCCTCCTTTTTTATCGTCTTTAACTAAAATAGTGGCGGTCGCTTGGTATTGTGGTGTAACATACCTTAAATAAAGATAAGCGAAAACAAAACAAACTGTAACTCCTAAAACAAACCATTTCCAATTTGCGAGGTACTTATCTATAACAGCCCTCAAATGAACTTCTTCTTCTTGAAATTCATTATATTCATTTTTTTCTTTCATAAAAATTTAATATTTCTCATTTATCACAATTAACATTTTTGCTGTTGTTTGACTTAAAAAATTACTTAAAAAACATTGAATAAATCTATCTTGCTGAAGTGACTATAACAGTGATTAAAGTAATAAGTAAGGATGTAATCGATATCAGAACACTTGTATTTGCACCTACGGCAGCACCGTTAATTCTGGTTTTATTTGGCTCGACATAAACAACGTCATTTTGCGCTAAATAATAAAAAGGCGAGTTGATAAAATCAGCTTTAGTTATATCAACGCGATTATAAGATTTTACGCCATTCAATTCTCTGATAATTAATATGGAATCCCTTCTACCATAAATAGTTAAATCTTTAGCCATACTCAAGGCTTCAATCAAGGTAACCCTTTCCGAATTGATGTTATATGTACCTGGTTGTATCACTTCGCCTTGAACAGACACTTTGAAATTTAGAATGCGAAGATTGATTATTGGATTTTTAATGTACTTTGCAATACTCGTCTTTAGAAATTGCATTACTTCGGAACGTGTTTGACCACCAACCTTTATCCTTCCCAATATAGGAAAATCTATATATCCGGCTGAATCAACTAAATAGTACTGCATTACTTCCTGACCTCTGTAGCTGCTGTTGATACCACCTATACCTTGTGGCAAATTAACACTTGATAAATTAAAAGAAAATGCGGCTTCAACATCATCAGCTGAAACGATAATTAACAACAAGTCGTCTGGTTGAATTTTTATATCATAAGTATTCAACTTTTCAGCAGATTTTAAACCATCAATATTTTGATAATAAACCAATTCTTCACGAGGCTTACAAGAGAAAAATAAAATTAAGAACAAGAAAAATAATGTTTTTTGTAAGAAAGAGATTGTTTTCATTGAAGTGCAGTTTACTTTGTTAAATTCCTGACGAGAACAAAATCAGGAAAAAATTAATGGTATTATAAAAATCGACATTAGTCTGAAGCCAAATCAAAATTAAATAGTGTAATTTTTGCGCACTGAATTATTAAACATAATAATAAACACTAAAATATAAATATTTTGCAAATATATACAATGAAACTTCCAAAGTCAAACCAAAGTCTATATAATAGCAATAAATATACAAGTATAAATTAAAAAAGTCTAAACTAAGGGCGGAAATCGAAATTTTAACAGAAATTAGAAAAATTATTACAATAATTGTAAAATAAATAATTATAATTATATTAATAATTCAATATCAAGTTTGTCAGAGCGAAACATAAAAACTGAAACAAAATTCATTAGATAAAAAAAATACTCAAAATGCATTCTCTTCTCCATGAAAAACATTTGAAACTGTTTTCCAAATAATTTTCAAATCCAAAATAAAACTCCAATTTTCAATGTACCATATATCGTGCTCCACGCGACCTTCCATATCACTTAGATCCTTTGTTTCGCCCCTGTAACCGTTGACCTGTGCCCAACCTGTAATGCCAGGTTTTGCGTAATGACGAACTAAGAAATTATTGATTAACTCAGAATACTGTTCCGTATGCAACAACATGTGCGGACGAGGTCCAACAACTGACATATTACCCGCAAGAACATTAAAAAATTGAGGAAGTTCATCCATACTGGTTTTGCGTAAAAAAGCCCCAATCTTTGTTACACGAGAATCATTTTGACGCGCCTGCACCATATCTGCACCATCATTTACATACATAGTACGAAACTTATAACAATTAAAAGGAACATTGTCTCTGCCAGTGCGTTTTTGCACAAAAAAAACAGGTCCTTTCGAATTCAATTTGATAATTATTGCAAATATTGGAAACAACCACGAAAACAAAAAAATAATTACAAACAAAGAAAAAAAGAAATCGAAAACATTCTTGATAATGCGGTTTAGATTAATTTCTAAAGGTTCCTTTCGAAGCATTAGCACAGGCACATTGCCATTTCCGTAAAACGAAATTTGAACGCGACTAGCCTTAGTATATTGTTGAAAATCAGGCACGTATCGGATACGGACCATATAGCGCTCACAAATATTAGTAAGTTGATTGATAATTTTAATTTTATCAATGTGCAGCGCCACATACATTTCGGCAATTTTGGTTGTTGATAAATAATGCTCAAGATCAGCGATTTTTCCTAAATAGGGAGCCATCAAAATAGTATCATCTCTTTCATCATCAAAAAAACCCATCACTTTGTAACCATAATTCAGATCTTTGGACAAGATACGATTCATGCGCTCTCCCATAGCATTCGCCCCAACAATAATCACTTTTCTAAAGTTGTACCCAAGTGAACGTGCATATTTCAAAATTTTCATGAAGATAATACGTGAACTGAGTAGGAAAACAAAAAAAAATGCATAAAAATAGACCATTCTCAGACGCGAAACCGCTTCATATTTTAAAACCACAATAAAAATTGCGATTATAGCGACGTGTACCATTAGCATTCTAATAGTTCTGTAGAGAATTTTTTCTATGCTTTCAGTACGAACTAGTCTGTAGGAGCCCTTGTATAGCAGTAAGATGACCCAAAAGATATTCGATAAAAAACAAACTGCTCTAACGTCAGAAAGATCTATTTTTTGAAAATCTCCGTAGCGAACGGTAAAAGAAACTGCTATCGCAAAATTCAATATTAAAACATCCCAAATCAAAAATCCAATCTTATAATATCGAGAAAAACGGTAGGTTGATAGTATTTTTAATAAAGCCATATAATAGGGGTAAATTTCTAAATAATGTTTTTAAATAAAAAGGACTTAATATTTTATTTTTTATAATCTGGTGCAAATTTATATCATTTACAACACATTCTAATATTTATTGCCGAAAATAAATGAATAAACGAAAAATAGCTGCTGTTTTGCCAAAAGCTACCAAATCTCAAAACATAAAAATCCATGAACTCATCAAGGATTTTAAGTAACTACAAATCATTTTAACCTTTCTTTCAAAATGAAACCAATAAATATAGGGCCATAATACAAATACCGTTTCCACATTCGTTTGGGTTCTTTTACTAACCTTATAAACCATTCCAACTTCAGATTAATCCAAAATGGACTGGGTCGTTCCACAGTACCCGCATAAAAATCAAAAACTGCACCTATCGTACAAATAATCTTGGTGTCTAATTGTACTTTGTAACTGTTAGCCCATTTCTCTTGTTTAGGCGCAGTCATACCAACAAACAAGACATCAGGTTTAAAAGAATTGACAGTTTCCAACATTTCAGCGTTATCGGCTTTTGAAAATTCAGTTTTGTATGGCGGCGAAAAAGTTCCTACTCTAATATTAGGAAATTCTATTGCAACCCGCTCCTTAATTTTCGATAAGGTGTTTTCAGAAGAACCTAAATAAAAGCAACTACCCCCTTTTTGATTGAGCTCCTGTAATAAATGCTGGTGAATATCGGCACCCGCAATTTTTTTTATTTTTTGTCCACTTAGCAAACTAACTGCAGCAACGATAGCCATCCCATCTGGCAAAAGTATATCCGAATCTTTCAAGGATTTTTTAAAAGCTACATCCTGTTCGGCTATACAATACGAATATTGATTAATGGTGTTGATGAGTATTTTTTGAGTAAAACCTATTTGACTTAGATTACCGTTAAAAATGGAATAATTTATAAATGGAATGTTTGATAATTCTTTTGTCATCTGTAAAGAAATTGATGGGGTATTATATGCGTTAACTTACTAGCGATCGAATGTTTTAAATTGTTAAAGAAAACCGACAAATCAATTAGATCTTAGGTAGTTTTCAGCTTATATTTTTATGGTAAATAATATTTAATTGATTGGTAATTGAATCTAATGAAAATTCATTCTGTGAAAATTTCAGTGAAGCATTACTTATTGTATCACTTAAAGATTTATCAGAAATCATTTCTACTAATTTTTCGCTAAGTGTTTTGGTGTCACCAGGATTAAATAAGAGCATGTTTTTACCATCTTTGGCGACGTCAGGAATTCCCCCTACTGGAGTCGTTATAACAGGCAAGCCATAGGCCCAAGCATCTAAAACTGCCATTGGAAAACCCTCTGCGTAACTTGGTAAACAAAATACATTTGCTTCTCTGAATAATCGTTCCTTTTCCTCTCCAGAAACCCATCCTTTGAAAACAACTTGATTTTCTATATTAAGTTTTTTTGCGAGTGCTATACCCTCATTAATTTCGCCATTTCCTGCAAACACTAATTTCCATTCTGGATAAATACTTGCTATTTTAGCAAATGACTTGATCAAATCCATATACCCTTTTCGACTTTCTATAGTTCCTGCGTACAATATTGCATTTGTTTTTTCAATATCATTTTTTAAAACTATCTGTGGGCAAGGATTATAAAGAACTTCAATTTTGTCGGAACTAATATTTAAATCTTTTATTAGTCCTTGTTTCCAACTTTCAGATAGAACAATAATTGTATTAGCCGAACGGAATATCTTACAATATAGCTTATAGTGCTTCTTGTCGATAGTTGATTCCGCACTAAAGGCATGGAAATGAATTAGAATTGGAATCTTAAATAATTTAGCCAACATTAAAAAAGGAAATTTCCTTTTTGCTGACATTGGTGCACTTAGGTGAACATGAACTAAACTTGCAGTAGGTAAAAACACTATAAATTGAACTAAACTTCGAAAAAAATATATAATTTTATCAATTGGATTTTTATCAATATGTGTCTCAAACCACACACAATTATGATCATTCCAAAATTTTGTGGTCTTATACGCATTGATTACTGCCGTTATTCCACCTCTAGTTTTAGAAGAAGTAGCTACTACTAATACTTTTGGATGTCTTTTATTCATAAAGTTTTCTTGTTTTTTCTAACGTGTCTCTTTTCAACCTATCATTCACCGAGTATAAAGCTAATTCATGCTCAATAATTTCATCAATAGTAAAACGAAATTTTATAACTTTGGAAGGAATTCCACCAATAATTGAGTAAGGTGGAAAAAATTTATTTACTACTGCTCCTGCCGCTACAACACTACCTCTTCCAATTATAACTCCTTTCAAAATAGTTACATTTGCACCTACCCAAACATCATCTTCAATAATAACTTCCTCATCATTTTCAGGAAGTTTTTCATCAGAATCAAAAATATATTTGCCTACCACGTCAATACGATGATTTCCTGTGACAATAGTTGGCGAAGGTCCAAAAATCACTTTGTTACCAATTATTAATGGTGCGTCAGTGCAAAATATATGTGAATATCTAGGAATTGATACATCGTTACCAATAGTTAAGTTTTCCAATCCAAAATAAACTGAAGTACTTGGTTTTATCCTAACATTCTTTCCACATTCTTTCATTTTTTTTTTAAAAAAATAGGAAATTATAGTATCTTGTATATATTCAAATACACGAAAAACATTTATATTCATACAAATTAGTTTTATAATGATTTCTCTCCGTTTATCTTAATTATTTTTGCTGGAATACCAGAAACTACACAATTATCGGGTATATCCTTTACAACAATTGTATTGGCTCCGATAACTACATTATCACCAATAGTAACCTGACCAAATATCTTTGCACCAAGTCCCATATAACAGTTATCTCCAATGGTCACCCAACTACCATCATCTTCCAAATTTTTATTCCCTATAACTACACCCGGTAATAATGTGCAATTTTCACCTATTTTACAATTCTGTTTAATATGTATAAAGTCACCAGTGTGAAAAATGCGCAATCCTGGACCAACAGTATTAGGATAAATTGTAAAACGCAATTTAAAACCTAAGCGTTTGTATCTGAAAAAATGATATAAAAACATCAATTTATTTTTACCCGTGTTTTTATAATATTCAACATAACGTAAGTGGCGTTGGTATTTGTAAATATACCAAACTTCATTATGAAGAATTAAATCTTTAATCGATGGTTTTCGATCAAAACGAATAAAGTCTTTATTAAGCACATCCGATAAATCTTTACTACTATTTATTTTCATATATGTAAATTTTGATTTTTCAGGGGTCATATATGGTATCTCCTTTTATTTATTGGTTTTTGCTTACTCAAACTTGTTGTTAATGGCGAATTCAAATAAGTTATTCAAAGGAGTTGTGAATACCATTTATGATATATTAAACTACTTAACATTATTTTTCGTATTTTCTATATAAATCCCTAATATTCATTGAAATAAATTTCACAAGTAAATCGTATTGGGAAAGTAATTTTTTTTAGAATACTTGTTTTCGTAAAAAAATTACTTGTACGAAAGGCACATAGAAATATAATTCCTTTACTGTTGTCCATTAATTTCGTAATTATACGAAGCATATAACATTTTAATAGTTCTTATCACAAACATTTTTAATTTAAAATATTAAACCAACATTTACTGATAATATTAATATCAAATTTTGCCTCAACATTTGCAATTGCATTTTCAGACATCTCATTGCAAAGTTGCTCATCAGACATTAATAAGGATAGAAAATTACTAAACACTGAAATATTATTTGGTTCGACAATAAAACCATCATTCCCATTGTTAATAACGTCATTAAGAGCTGCATAATTATCAAAAGCTATCGGAACACAACCATAATATTGTGATTCAATTAGCGTCATTGGCAACCCCTCCCAAATAGACGTCGTAAGAAAAATTTTGGATTTTTTATAAAAGGTGGCTACATCATTAGAATGTCCAATAAAGTCAACATTTTTTAATTTCATTTCATTGGACTTCTTTTTATACATACCTAAATCAGGACCATCTCCAACCATTATTAATTTCCAATTCACATAATTAGATTCAACTGTTTTCCAAATCCTCAAAATATTACTGATTCTTTTTTGCTGTTCTGCCATTCTTGCTACTACAAGTACAATATTCTCTTTTTGCGGAATGTGTTCTTTATCTGCAAATGAACAGGGATTTACAACGGCTACTAATTTGCTGTCATTTGTATTGGTATTATACATTCTTTTAAATATAGGAATATAGGCGTCAGATAATAGAACAAATTTATCACTTATCTTATACATTCCATTTATTTGTTCTTTGTATGGATTTTTAAATAAGTGAACAATAGATCGAGCTAAGTCTTTACAATAAACCTTGTTAGAAGTATAACCCAATTTATTTTTATTTACCCATATATCTG
This sequence comes from Flavobacterium psychrophilum, assembly GCA_945878515.1. Lineage (GTDB taxonomy): Bacteria > Bacteroidota > Bacteroidia > Flavobacteriales > Flavobacteriaceae > Flavobacterium > Flavobacterium psychrophilum_I. The sequence continues at coordinate 8,966 of CAMCTL010000016.1, forward strand.
GGTTTGAATGTAAACACGTAATAAATTTTATGTTATACTGAGCTTTAAGTTTTCTATAAATTAATTGGAACTTTTTGGAAAAAACATTTTGACAAATTATAATATCGATTTGATTCGATTCTATAAACATAGAAAATTGGTTAAATAGATAATCTTCGGTATCGTAAATATTGAATTTAAGTTTATGACTCTCAAGAATCAAATCACTTTCCTTATCGCAAAAAAGAAAATAATTTTCAAAGCCATTATTTTGAAAAGCCTTTGAAAGAATATAAGAAACTCTTTCAACCCCACCATTTGTTGGATTCAATGAAAGCTCAATAAATAATATATTTTTCATTGTGCAATTATATTTGTGTTGAAACAATCGTCTGAAACATCTCAATATATTTTAGTGCAATAGAACTTGAAGAATAATACTTTTCATTATACTCATTCATCTTATTACAGGAACTCAAATAATCATCTTCATGATTAATGATACAATTTGAAATTACCTTTTTTAGTGCAAAAATATTTTCACTTTCAAAAACATAGCCATTAATACCATCATTCACCTCATCTTTAAAACCTTCTAAATCAGATACAATGACAGGAACATTATAATTAAATGCTACTTTTAATGCACCGCTTTGCGACATTTCCTTGTACGGGAATACCATGTAATGACTTTGAGCAAATAGATTAGGAATTTCAGCGTTTTCTATCATCCGTATATTCAATTCAAACAATTCAGGATATTTGATTTTTTTATGATATTTTTCCCAATTCGTACAAGTACCATTAATTGAAATTTTGAAACCTCTTAGACCATCTTCAAACAAACTACATGCTGCATCAATTAACAAACCAAGATTTTTACCAGGATGTATGGTTCCAAAAAATAAAAATGTGATATTGTCCTTTCTTTTGGATAATTTACTCTGCCCAAAATCTTTCAACCCTAAAGGAATCTCAAAAATCTTTACATCACGAAAAGTGTTTGCAAACAACTTAGCTTGTGACTGGGAAAACATATTAACATATTTTACGGTTCCAAAAGCTAATTGAAATGCTATTTTAGAAATCCAAGAAAATTTAAAAGTAGGCTTAACATTACCATCATGAGCTGTAAAAACTGTCCTGTTCTTATTTAATCTCCAATACAATGGAAGTATATATGGATTTGAAGGAACATTATTGAAATAGATAACTTTAGACCGCTCTTTTTTAATTTGCCAATATAGTTTTTCATAAAAAAATAACATTCGAGGATCTCTTGCACGATAATTTTCATATAAAAAACTAACAGAAAGACCTGGTAATTTTTTTATGCTTTCAAAGTCGTCTTCCTTAAACCGTGAATTTTGTGCTGGAAGCAGAATTATCCATTTAATACTATAAACTTTTAAAATTTCAGTTAAAATTTGTGGATTAAAATCACAATCTACAAAGGCATCGGATGTAACCCATACAATTTTTTTATTTTGAATTCCCATAAAATACTTTTTTATAATTCAATCAATAACTCTTTTAATTTAAATAATCAAGAACAAAAAAAAACAGAACTAATTAGATGCGTAAATTATTATTTTCTGACAAGTAACTACTGCTATGTTTTAACAATAATAAAAAGTAAACCACAGAAACCTTCATTAAACTCAATATTGATAAATTATTAACCAAAACAAAATCACATAAATATTTAATAGTCAATCTCTGATCTTTACTAATATAACCAAACTTCTTTCTCCATCCCCAAACATTTATTAAATACCACACTGCAATTTCTTTTTTATACTTTTTAAAAAGACCTCCATTTTCAAGTGCTGATGTCATGTAATCTAATATTCGAATTTCATAATCTAAGTTAAATGAATGTTTATATAATGTCAAAGCGGAATTTTCTCTGTTAGTCAAATAATTATAAACAGGTTTGTTTACCAATATTACCCGTTGATTTTGACTAACAGCTATCCTAAGATTCATAATAATATCTTCTTTGTTTTTAATATCCCAAGGCAAATCAAAAATTGAATCTTTAATTATATTTCGTCTAAATAATTTTGCCCAAGGAGCACCTTCTACTTTTCCTAATAGAAACAAGCTAATGTACTTTTTGCTATTAACTTTTCCTAAAAACTTATTTGATATGAAATCACATGAGCCATCTTCATATTGTTCATTGTGTGCCCCAATTATAATATTAACATCACTATCTACTTCAGCAATTAAACATTCTAAAGCCTTTTCTGGCAAACTATCATCCGCATCAACAAAAGTAACCCAATCACCTTTTGCAATTTTTACTCCATCTCTTCTTGCCGCCGTTACACCTTCGTTCAATTTTCTGATAATTGAAATATCTATTGTAGAATATTTATCTTTAAAAGCTAAACATAAATCATGTGAATTATCAGTACTACCATCGTCTACAATGATAATTTCAAACTGAATATAGGTTTGTCTAAATATACTTATCAGACAATTTTCAATATAATCCCCTACATTATAAACTGGAATAATAATAGATATCATTTATTTTGAAATAATTAAATAATTAAGACCATTTGCATCCCAAATAAATAACATTTCATTTTCATTAGTTATATCGAAGGGAATTTTAAAAATCGGATAAACTAGACATAAAAAACTAATAATTAACAAACTAAACACTGCCATATTATTATATTTTTTCGAAGAAGCATAAAAAACTGTAATTCCTACTAATATGATAGAATAAAACATTAACGCTGCCGAAATCCGATTAAAAATTTCAACAAGCATAAAAACAGGCATAATAATAATTGAAAATATAGATAAATTATACAGCCACAAAAATTCTTTATACTTATCTGTAATCTTCAAAAGATGATAACCACTAAAAAAAATCGGAAAAATATACGAAATGTAAATTCTGATATTATTTATAAATGATCTTTCATATATACCTGTTTTCATTCCACCAGTAGCAATATCGTTTGCATTTTCAGTATATACTGAAAATTTTTCTGAACTTAACGCTGGGGAACCATTCAATAAAGTTGAAATTGAATTCAATTGTTCAGTAGATCCATAAAATACAAATATTGTAAATAATACTGCTGCTGCATAAGGATTTATTATATTTTTATTAGCAAAAAAATAAAAAACAACAATAACTAATTCACATACAATAATACCTGAATGTGAAAAAAAAGCAACAATACCCAAAAAGAAAGCAAATAAATACCGCTTATCAATAAGTAGTCTTACTGCTACTAGTAAAAAACTACATGCAAAATACCACCTAATTAAATTTTCAATCCCCATTAAACCTAAAAATAGAGGCAAAATAAAGAAAGAAAATTTTCGAAATCTATACAAAAAATACAAAAAACTTACAATGAGAAAAGTACTGCAAAAAAATACAAATAAGTAATATGGAATTTCTAAAAAATTGAAAAAATTAATAAAAATTCTAAAGACAAATTCCATCTCATCAGTTTCATATTTGTTAGTATATATTAAATAGTATCCATTGTAGTCAATTTCTCGACCAAACCTTAGTCCTGAGATTACAGCAAAAGTAATAATTGGTAAAAGCGCTAGTCGCCAATAATTACTATTGTTTTTTGATTTCGATAATAAATATCCTGAAATAAAAAAAACAATAAACAATAAAGATTTTAAAAAAACATATGTAACTTTTATATCTGTCATACTAATGATTCTTCAATAAAATCAATACTCTCCTTTTTTAACATATTTAATTTATTATTTACACTGATCCAATCGATTTCAATCAAATTAATTCCATCTAAATCCTCTAAAGTATTTATAATTCGATCTTCTAGACTTAATAAAGATAGTAAGGAAACGAATCTTTCGTTACCACGAAGCTGGTTGCTACAAACAACAAAAGGCTTATTAAATAATATAGAAAACACACAAGCATGAAAAGAATCAGTAACAACAAAATCAGCGTCATAAAAACCTCTTAACCATTCCTCTAGTGGGGGTTGAATTCTTTGGTCAAGAGTAGCATAGTAATCTTCAACATTAGACCCAGTTTTGAATATTTTTAAATTAAGTTTTTCATTTATTAATTCTAGAATATCATTTTTAGACTTACTATTATCGAGCACATATACCATTAAATTCCCACAACTTTTGGGTGTATTCAATATTTGTAAAAAATTAATATAATCTGAACCATTCAAAAGCATAGTAGGATCTAAAACTACTTTGACATCAATATCGAAATTTTCTTTACAAAGCCTAACCCCTCCTAATTCGCGTACAGATACAGCATCAAATAATTTAATTAAATCATTACAACGTCTGCTTTGTTCATCTGAATAATCCCAAGTATCTTTACCAAAAGATGGTGCATAAGCAATTCTCTTTACATTCCATTTGTTAGCAAAATCAAAAAAAGAATCATAAATGTTTTCACAATAATCGGGTCTCCATATCTGATCACTACCTACAATTAATGCATCAAAATTATTTTCTTGAATTTTATTTAACGGAATGTTGGATATTTTAATGTATCTATCAACAAATTGATATGTATTGCTACTAATAATGGGTTGTTCAATATTGACTCTTTTTTCAACAAAAATTTCAATATCTCTCCTAAAGACATAACGTAAGATAATTCTTTTAAATAAAACCAATGGCAACTTTAAAATCGGTGTTTTTTTTTCTTTTACTTTTCCACTTATTATAATCGCATCATGCCCCATGTCTTTGAGAACTTTTTGCAATGCATAAGCTTGTAATATACCTCCATAATTTGTATGAAGTGGTAATGTTAAAATTCCTATTTTCATTTAATCATTTATTAATTGTTAAAAATTATTAATTTACAACACAGTAAATACTTCTTCTACATTTCTACGTTGTGACAAAGCTACACTGAAATTTTCTTCAGCTACACCTATCGGAACCATACAAATAATTTTTTCTGATTCTGGAATTTTAATGAATTTCTCCAATAATTTTTCCTCACTAATAGTTTTTCCCCAATTAGCTGGACAATTCGCAATTTCATAAAAATGTAAGGAATATAAAAGATTCATCAAAAATATTCCGCCATCTATAAACATTTGATTTCTCTCTCCAATTAAATAAAAATAATTCCTATTTGTAGTTAAAATAAGTAGTTGGCTAATATTGTTTGTGTATCCTGTCATACCACCTTGAATAGTTAATACTTCATCTATAACTTTTTTATTTTCTAATAAATAGACTTTAGCACTTTGACGATTACAAACAGAAGGCGCATTTAATGACATGCTAACAGCTTTTAAAATTATAGAAACATCAATTTTTTCACCTGTAAAATTTCTTATACTTTTTCTTGAATTTGAAAATTTCTCAAAATTCAGATGGTTAAATCCATAGAAATCGACTTTTTGATAATCGATAACTCCTTTAAAATTTGTTGAGTATGAATTCTTGAGCGATTCCCTATAAAACTCGTATTGTCCTGAACTGAAATAATCAGAGATATCAACATTTTTTGTTTCATGTAATTCGTAATATTTACACATTATCTGGTATGCTACTTTTACTTGTGACAAATAAATGTGAGACTTAATAACATCTTTAGTTAAGTTCTGGTGTAATTTTCTAATTTTCTGCTCTCCAAATCGAGGTTTCATGTCTTTAAATAATAAACCCTTTTCTATTGAATGATAATCTAGAATAATATTCGCTTCAATTTTCTCTAACGAATCATTTTGAAAAACACTTGAATGAATATAAAATAGCTTCATATCTTCAAAATAATTTAAAGGTAAAATTAAAAACTTTAATTTTAATTCACGGTATTTCTCTAACCCGGATTGTCCTATTACTACTACTAATATTTTTTTTATTAAATACTTAATCATTTTTTCTATTTTTTAGAAATTAATCCATTAATTAATTTTTTTTCTTCTTTGTTAAGACCTATTCCGTAAACAAATAATATTATAAAAAATTCTATAAAAATTACATTTATAAAAAAATACAAAATTTCATTTTTTACAAATATAAAATGTAATACAAAATAACTGATTAGTATCACTAAGATTGATACAAAAACAATTCTCAACAAAACATTATAAATAAAATTGGAAATTGGAAACTTCATAATTTTTTTTAGGAAAAAAAATCTAAAAACCAAACTTATTAATGAAATTATTATACTAGTATAATAAATTAAGTCAGGATTATGGTATGTTTTCAATAACAAATAAGAAATTGGTAGATTTAAAAAAATTAAAGTTCCTATAATAATTTGATACCATTTTATATTCCCAGTAGCCTGAGCACCAACCATTAGAGGTCCTGAAACGCATTCTACTAATAAGCTAATTAAGCATAAAACAACAAATGTAGTAGTATGTTTTGGCGGGTTCTTCAACCATAATTCTAAAATGAAATCAATATTAAAAATAATAGGAAAAGTAATTATAAACATTAAGAAATAAGAAAATTTTGCACTTTGAAAAATAAGTTTTAAACATTGCTCTATATTTCCTCCTGCATAGTATTTAATAATTTGAGGGTTCACTGCCAGCTGAAAATTAGATACAAAAGACTGAACTGTTCCCTGAACTTGCATAGTTATTCCATAAGCAGCATTTAAAACAGTTCCAAAAAAAAGATTTAATAATATATTAGACCCTTGACCTCTTGCCACTGCTGCAATATTTCCAAATAAATTCCATCCTGAATAGGACAATAAAACTTTATAAAATGATTTATCAAAATAGAATTCGTATTTACTCTCTTTGTATTTCCACTTACAGTATTGTATATGTATTGATCTTACAAAAAAAGAAACTAAAAACAATAAACCTGCATATAAAATTAATTTATCATAGGAAAAAACAACCAATAAATATATAATAATTAATTTCAAAAGAACTTCAAGAATAGACATATATGCGTAAATATCCATTTTTTCACGGGCAACTATCAAAGCATCATAAGGCACTTGAATGATTCCCAATAGAAATGTAAAAACAGAAAATTGATATACCCAATTAACAGCAATCATTCTATCAACTGGTAAATTCAATTTACAATTTACAAACCACAACCCAATGGTTTCTGCTAAAACTAATACCAAAACACTTATACCGATGTGAATGTTAAGCGTAGCATTGAAGGTTTTTTTAAGTTGTATTATATCATTTTTACCAATATCAAAAGCCAAAAAACGTTGGGTTGCTGAGGTCATTGCGCTGTTGAAGAAGCTAAACAATGAAACAATACCTCCTACAATGCTATAAACCCCATAATCTTCTATACCCAAAGTATTCAAAACTACTCTCGAAGTAAATAAACTCACTCCCATTGTAAAAAACATTCTTATATACAGAATAAATGTGTTTTTTGCTATTCGTTTGTTATTTCCAGTATTTGGCATTAATTATTTTGTATAATTTGTTATCTAATCAATTGTAACATTTTTTTTGAATTATTGAAACAACTGAATTATTTGTTTCTGATTAAACTTTCAAGTTAATGAAAAATTCAAAATTTTAAACTCTAAAACAACCCACTTTCTACTTTTGTCTCTTAAAAATCTCCAAATCACTTGCTACCATTTCTTTCACCAATCCAGCAAGGTCATATTGTGGAACCCAACCTAATTTTTTAGATTTAGCAGGATCGCCTATTAATAAATCAACTTCAGTAGGACGGTAGTATTGTGGATCAACTCGTACCACAACGGTACCAATTGGCAATTGATATTCAGGATTATTGCAAGCCACTACAGTAGCAATTTCATTTTCATTTTCTCCTTCAAAGGACAATTCCATTCCAACTTCAGCAAAAGAAAAACGAACAAAATCACGAATATAAGTAGTAACACCAGTAGCAATTACATAATCTTCGGCTACATCTTGTTGCAAGATTCTCCACATGGCTTCTACATAATCTTTAGCGTGTCCCCAGTCTCTTTGAGAGTTTAAGTTTCCTAAATACAAACAATCTTGTTTTCCTAAAGCAATTGCTGCCGTAGCCATTGTGATTTTTCGGGTAACAAATGTTTCACCTCTTCTTGGCGATTCGTGGTTGAACAAGATTCCATTACAGGCATAAATGTCGTAAGCCTCACGGTAGTTTTTAGTAATCCAAAAACCATAAATTTTTGCTACACCATAAGGAGAACGTGGATAAAATGGGGAGTTCTCATCATAAAATCCTGCCGCATTTTTGTTTTCTGCAAGTCCACCATACAATTCAGACGTAGATGCTTGATAAATTCTAGTTTTCTTTTCCAAACCAAGAATTCTAACGGCTTCTAATATTCTTAAAGTTCCTATTCCATCTACATTTGCAACGTATTCAGGAGAATCGAAAGAAACTTTCACATGAGACATAGCTCCAAGATTATAAATTTCATCAGGTTGAACTTCCTGAATGATTCTGATTATATTTGTAGAATCGGTCAAATCGCCATAGTGCAGTTTAAAGTCCACATGATTTTCGTGTTGGTCTTGGTATATATGATCGATACGTTGCGTATTAAAAGAAGAGGCACGTCTTTTTACGCCATGAACTTGATATCCTTTTTCTAATAATAATTCTGCCAAATAAGATCCGTCTTGACCTGTAATTCCTGTTATTAACGCTTTTTTTTGTATATTACTCATAATTAATTATTTTATGTTATTAAAAGTTCAAGTAATTTTTAATATTCTATAAACTACTTATAATTTTTGAAATTATATTATATACTATATTTGATATTGTATTTTAAATTGTAATTGATATTGTAATTGAGAAAAATAAATCTACAACACGACTTTTTTCACATTATCGACATTTTCCACAAACCAATCATAAGTTAATTGAATTCCTTCTTGTAAATCTACTTTGTGTTTCCAGCCCAACTCATGCATTTTTGAAATATCCATTAATTTTCTTGGCGTCCCATCTGGTTTTGTTGCATCCCAAATTATTTCTCCTTGATGTCCTGTTGCTTTCTGAATTGTTTCAGCTAGTTCTTTTATGGTCAAATCTACTCCAGTACCTATATTATACAAATAATCAGGTAATGTATTCTCTAATGCAAAGACTACCGCTTCTGCCATATCATCTACAAATAAAAATTCTCGTAAGGGCGTTCCACTTCCCCAGAGTGTGACTGGACTGTTATTGTTTTCCTTGGCTTCATGAAACTTTCGAATCATTGCAGGAAGCACGTGCGAGGTATTTAAATCGAAATTGTCGTAAGTACCGTATAAATTGGTTGGCATTAAACTAACATAATCCTTAGAAAATTGCTTTCTGATTGCTTGACAAGCTTTTACACCTGTAATTTTTGCAATTGCATACCATTCATTGGTCGGTTCTAGATCGCTAGTTAGCAAATATTCTTCTTTTAGTGGCTGAGGAGCAAGTCTTGGATAAATGCAAGAACTTCCTAGAAATATAAATTTTTCAATACCGTTTTTCAAAGCTGAGTCAATCAGATTATTCTGAATGAGCATGTTTTCCATTATAAACTGGTAAGGATAATTGTTGTTGGCCAATATTCCTCCTACCCTAGCAGCTGCATCAATAACAACATCTGGTTTTGTTGACGAAATAAAATCCTGAACCGCTTGTTGATTTCTCAAATCTAATTCGGAGCTAGTCATACCAATTAAATTAGTATAACCTTTAGATAATAGTGCTCTCCATATTGCTGAACCAACCATGCCTCTGTGTCCAGCAATATATATCTTTGAATCTAGTTTCATATATGTAAAAATTGATTATTAGCTGTCATATATGTTATCGTCTTTAAATTACAGTTGTTTATCTCACAATATTTTATTTCCATCGGAGTTCGATGATTAATCAATTGTTTTCAACAAACTATTTGTTAATGGCGATTTCACAACATTATGTTTTAAAAAAATTAGTAGGAAATTTTGTTTTTTTCGGTCTATAACTGAAATTTTTATATAAAAATTAAAAGTTTCGTATGAAAAAAGCTTAAATAACTAAACGGCTTCGCCATTCCCGCTCACAGAACGATGATTTTAAACAATTATTTGTAAGACTGCAAATATAAAAAACAAACTGTAATTTGAACTATACTTTCGCTTTAAAAACACATAAATCACATAAGATTAATCTCTACAACGATTGCCCTACTGCGATGTAAAAAAAATTCCATTGAAATTCAGTATTTTGAATAACTAAAAGAAAAATGCTAAATATCAAAAATAATGTAAATACAGTAAAACACAGCTTTCTAGTTAACCATATTTTAACCTTGTGATAACTTTGACGGCGATATTTCTTGGTTTGTAATTAATTCTACATTCCTTTTAATTCCAAAACAAGCTAATTATTCATTATAATAGACCAATTCAATATCATTATAGGTCTGAGAAATATATCATTATTGCAAACCATCGATTGTGATTAAAAATTCAAGACCTATTTAAAGGTGAAAATGTTTTGTGTCTTTTGACCTATTTATCCAGTAAAATGACTTTGTTGCAACTTAGTTGATTCAAAAAATAATTTCGAAGCTAACAATAAAAAAATGTTTATTGATTGTTTATATTAGGGTCGTATTTAAACTATGTTGCGGCAAAGTACTTAAATAAGAGTTAAATTATTTTATTATGCTCAAATATTAGTACTTTAGGGAATTATATTGGCTTTTCTTAAAAAAAATTATGAGTCCATCACAAAAAATAGTCGAAGCATCTCATCATTTAGAGCCTTTAATTAGCGATTTGGGGCTCATATTGATGACTGCAGGAATTGCAGTCTTAATATTCCGAAAATTGAAGCAGCCACTGGTTTTAGGTTATTTGATTGCAGGATTTTTGGCTGGAAATCATTTTGATTTTTTCCCATCGGTACAAGAAATCAAAAGCGTAGAGGTTTGGGCAGAGATTGGAGTAATCTTTTTATTGTTCAGTCTTGGTCTAGAATTTAGTTTCAAAAAATTATTGAAGGTTGGCGGAACAGCTTCAATAACTGCGTCTACACAAATTGTCACCATGTGTTTACTGGGTTATTATGTTGGGCAATGGATGGATTGGTCTAAAATGGATAGTATTTTTCTGGGCGTCATCCTTTCCATTTCATCGACCACAATTATTTTAAAATCCTTTGATGAACTGGGTGTCAAAACACAAAAATTTGCAGGCACCGTAATTGGTTCCTTAATTGTTCAAGATCTGTTGGCAATTTTGATGATGGTTTTATTATCAACTATTGCGGTTAGCAATCAGTTTTCTGGAATAGACCTTTTATTATCAGTATTGAAACTATTATTTTTTCTTGTGATATGGTTTTTGGGAGGCATATTTATAATTCCAACCGTGCTCAAAAAAACCAAAAATTTATTAACCGACGAAACGTTGCTTATCATTTCATTAGCCTTATGTTTAACAATGGTTGGGTTTGCCGCAAATGTTGGATTTTCTCCTGCTCTAGGCGCGTTTATAATGGGCTCAATCATTGCCGAAACTACACAAGCCGAACATATTGAACACCTAGTAAAACCTGTTAAAGATTTATTTGGCGCCGTATTTTTTGTGTCTGTGGGTATGTTAATTGACCCTCAAGTATTGTATCAACATGCAATTCCTGTGATGATTCTTTCAGTCGTTACCATTTTTGGACAATCGATCAGTTCCACTTTTGGGGCGTTATTGTCTGGTCAGCCTTTAAAAGATTCTATACGAACTGGAATGAGTTTGTCTCAAATTGGTGAATTTTCGTTTATCATCGCCACATTAGGAGTTACATTGAAGGTAACAGATTCCTTTTTGTACCCCATTGTAGTGGCAGTCTCGGCAGTAACGGTTTTTACTACTCCATTTATGATCAAGTATTCGCTGCCTTTTTCAGAATATTTATCTCAAAAATTACCCAGAAAATTGACCAAGCGAATCGAACGCTATTCAGCCAGCACACAAGCCATAAAAACAGTCAGTTTATGGCAAACCGTAATCAATGCATACTTAATTCAAGTGATCGCACTTGTAGCGATAATTCTAGCAATAATACTACTTTCTTCTCAATATATATTGCCTTTAGTTAACGATTACGCATTAGGAAACAGTATTGGTGCTTTAATAACATTGAGCATAATTGCACCGTTTTTGTGGGCATTAGCGTTTAGAAGAATCGCTGTTGATGAAGTTGAAGAATTGATGCTCGACCGAAAATCGCGTGGGCCATTAACAATGTTATTTTTTATACGTATTGTATTGTCTATTTTCTTTATTGGATTATTATTGAATACCTTCTTTTCCAAAGAAATCACTTGGATTGCTCTGGTATTCGCCGTAGTCATTTATTTGATTTTCAAAAAGAAACTTCACATTCGATATCATAAAATTGAGAATCATTTTCTAGCCAATCTGCACGGTCGAGAAATTGCAAAAGCCAAAAGAAGCCGAAGCGATTTAACTCCGTGGGATGGACATATTGCCGTTTTTGATATTGCAACCGCATCGAATATCGCAGGCAAATCTTTGAATAGCCTACAACTGAGAGAGCAACTGGGCATCAATATCGTATCAATAAAACGAGGTGAAATCACGATTCATATTCCTAAAGCCATTGAACGTATTTTTCCTGGAGATGAAATATGTGTAATAGGAACAGATACTCAAGTGCAAGAATTTAAAAAATATTTGGACGAGCATGAAACCAATGTATCCCCAGAAATCATAGAGCCTGACATTGTTTTACGTCAAATTGAGTTGAAAAATCACACTTTTCTAGGAAAAAACATCAAGGAATCCAACATTCGTGAATTGACCAAAGGACTGATTGTCGGAATCGAAAAAAGAGGAAAACGAATCTTAAATCCAGAATCGAATGTTGTTTTGGAAAAAGATGATATTCTGTGGATTGTTGGTGATAAAAAACTATTGGCAGATTTAGTTCATGATTAAAGTGCTAGATTGAACATGTTGATCGAAAAAAGCTAATTCTCCATGTTTGAGAAATACCTTTCCTCAATTCGCTTGATATCTTTTATCGAACTTTTGGCCCAAGCCAAACGCTTTTCCAAAATTTCTTCTTCAGATAAATGCCAATCTATTTGTGATTGACGCAAACGACTAGTCACGTTTTGAATTATGATTGCGGCTGAAACCGAAATATTCAAACTTTCTGTAAAACCCACCATAGGGATTTTCAGAAAACTATCGGCTCTTTGCATAATTGCATCTGACAATCCATCTCTTTCTGTTCCAAAAAATAATGCGCTGGGTTTCGAAATGTCAAAATCATCTAACAAACAATCCTTTTCGTGCGGAGAAGTTGCAATAATTTGGTAGCCTTGATTTTTTAAAGTATCGATACAATGGGTCACATTATCAAATTTGTTAATATCTACCCATTTTTGTGCGCCCATTGCAATTTCCTTGTCAATACTTTTACCGTAACGTTCTTCAATTACGCTCAATTCCTGAATGCCAAAAACCTCGCAACTGCGCATCACGGCACTAGCATTGTGCATTTGAAAAACATCTTCGACAACCACTGTAAAATGTTTGGTTCGATTTTCCAATACTTTCAAAAACTTGGCTTTTCTATTTTCAGTGAGCATGTTTTCAAGAAATTTAAGGTAATCTAAATCTATCATGATAAAAATATTATTTTTCAAAAATACTAACTATTTCAGGTACAAATTCACTAATTTTAATTTCTATTTAATAATCTGCGAATCTGCGGTAAAAGTATTTTATTTATGAAATGAGCATAACCTAGAATTGGCCGCAAAACCAATGATGATATGCGAATTACATATGACCCATAAAAAACAATAAATATCAATATATGAAAAAGAAATTAGTAGTTCTATCTGGAGCGGGAATCAGTGCTGAAAGCGGAATCAAAACTTTTCGGGATGCCGATGGACTTTGGGACGGTCATAATGTTTTGGATGTGGCAACACCCGAAGGTTGGCAAAAAAACCCTGAATTGGTCCTTGATTTTTACAACCAAAGACGCAAACAATTGCACGAAGTACAACCCAATCTCGGGCATCAAGTTTTGGCCGAAATAGAAAATGATTTCGATGTGATTATCATTACCCAAAACGTAGATAATTTGCACGAAAAAGCAGGAAGTATAAATGTGCTGCACCTTCATGGTGAATTATTGAAAGTAAGAAGTACTGTAAATAGAAACTATATTCTAGATTGGGAAGCCGATTTGAATTTTGGCGATGTTGACGACAAAGGAAACCAATTGCGCCCACATATTGTTTGGTTTGGCGAAGAAGTTCCCGCTTTAGAAAAGGCTGTAATGCTTGTCGAAAAAGCCGACATTCTTATTATTATTGGTACTTCGCTTCAAGTGTATCCTGCGGCGGGATTGATGAATTTTGCAAAACCAAGTATTCCTATTTATTATGTAGACCCAAAACCAGCCGAAATTAATAACTTGCCTAACAAGATTAAAATCATTGCAACAAACGGCTCCGAAGGAATGAAAATTGTTCAAAAAGAACTAGAGAAAATGAAATAACAATTTCAAAAAGCAATATCAAAAATCAATTTCAATATCAATGGCAATTTCAATGGCAATTTTAATAGCAATTTTAATTGCAAAGTCGAATAGTCATATTTGCAATGCCGACAAATGAGGAATCCCAACAAACATGAGCAACTAACTGAGATTCCATCTTTGCAGGAATAACAAAAAAAACATCAGACATATAACTCATAACTTATAACTTATAACTATTTTTGCTCTTTTGTAAAAAAACAATAACAATGACTACCTTAAACGAATTAAACGCTGTATCGCCAATTGACGGAAGGTACAGAAGCAAAACAAGTTCTCTTTCTAAATATTTCTCTGAAGAAGCATTAATCAAATACCGTGTATTGGTAGAAATTGAATATTTTATTGCGCTTTGCCAAATTCCTTTGCCACAATTGAAAGACGTAAATCCAAATGTATTCGAAAGTTTGCGTGACATTTATAAAAAATTTTCTACTGAAAACGCCCTTTGGATAAAAGAAACCGAAAAAGTCACCAACCACGATGTAAAAGCGGTAGAATATTTTATCAAAGACGCTTTTGAAGAACTTGGTTTATCGCAATATAAAGAGTTTATCCATTTTGGATTGACTTCGCAAGACATTAATAATACTGCAATTCCGCTATCGACAAAAGACGCCTTCGAGAAAGTATATATGCCATCATTGATTACTTTGACCTCAAAATTAAAAGATTTAAGCGTAGAATGGAAAAACATTCCAATGTTGGCCAGAACGCATGGACAACCGGCTTCGCCCACACGTTTGGGTAAAGAAATTGCTGTTTTTGTAGAACGGCTAGAAGAGCAAATGCGTTTGCTTTTCAATATTCCGTTTGCAGCCAAATTTGGTGGTGCTACAGGAAATTACAACGCACACCATGTAGCCTATCCACAAATTGATTGGAGAAAATTTGGTGGCACTTTCGTGGAAGAAAACCTTGGTTTGCACCACTCTTTCCCGACTACACAAATTGAGCATTACGACCACTTTGCAGCGTTTTTCGATGCTTTGAAAAGAATCAATACTATTGTAATTGATTTGAACAGAGACATTTGGACTTATGTTTCCATGGAATATTTCAAACAAAAAATCAAAGCTGGAGAAATTGGTTCATCGGCAATGCCACACAAAGTAAACCCTATTGATTTTGAAAATTCGGAAGGAAATTTAGGAATTGCCAATGCTATTTTCGAACATCTTTCGGCTAAATTACCAGTTTCAAGATTACAACGTGACTTAACTGATAGCACGGTTTTAAGAAATATTGGCGTACCAATGGGACATACTTTAATCGCTTTTGAAGCCACTTTGAAAGGCCTAAACAAACTATTATTGAACGAACCAAAATTCCACGAAGACCTAGAGAAAAACTGGGCAGTTGTTGCCGAAGCGATTCAAACGATCTTGCGTCGTGAATCTTATCCAAATCCGTATGAAGCCTTAAAAGGATTGACTAGAACCAATGAAGCGATTACTAAAGAGTCGATTCACGAGTTTATTGGAACATTAGAAGTTTCTGATGAAATTAAAGCCGAATTGATGATGATTACTCCAAGTAATTTCTTGGGGATTTAAAATAAAATCACTTTTTTAAAGAAGAAAATAGTAACCAAAATCCCCATGAGACATAAAACTTATGGGGTTTAATTGGCGGCTTAAAGATTTTTAGGAAATCAATAAATTGAAAATTTAATACTGGTTGGTTGCCAATAAAACTAAAGTACAAGCGACTTCTACTTGTATAGCATTCAGTTCCAATAATTGATAGAACTCAGGATTCTCAGTTCCTGGATTAAAGATTACTCGTTTTGGCTTCGATTCAACAATGTAATTGTAGTAATCACGTTGGCGAGTAGGGTTTAAATACAAAGTAATCGTATCAATATTTTTTAAAGGAATGGCTTTTGTTTGAATTTTTATTCCTGCTACTTCTCCTGCATTTTGACCAATTGCCAAAACGGAATGCCCTTTTTCAACTAACATTGAAATTGCTTTGTACGCATATTTTTCTGGCTTTGATGTAGCACCAATTACTACTGTTTTTTTATTTTTCATTTTATGTTATTGTATAATACAAAAGTAGTTAAAAAAAGACTTACCGGTATGGTCTATTCCATATTGTTGGCATTGGGTCAATTGCTCTTGAAAATTACTAAATAAAAAAAGACTATTTTTGTAAATACAAAACATGTCAATATGGATTTATTTATCTACCTATTTGCTGCATTATTTTCAGTATTGAACCCTATTGGAACTGTCCCCATCTTTGTTGGCCTTACTCAATTCGATTCTAAAAAAGAACGCTCGAGAATTTCGTTATGGACTGCAATAAATGTGTTTATTATTCTACTTGTTTCATTTTTTGTTGGCCAATATGTCCTGACCTTTTTTGGTATTAGTATTGAAGCTCTCAGAATTGCTGGCGGAATAATTATTGTAAGCTCGGGGTTCTCTCTACTTTCAGGGGAATTTACAAAAGAACGAGGAATTAATAAAAAAGCTGAAACAGAAGCCCAACTCAGAAATGATATCGCGCTTACTCCTTTGGCTATTCCTATGCTTGCGGGTCCAGGTTCTATTTCATTACTAATTGCATTTTACCAAGAACATGACAGTACAAATGAAATCATCATTTCGTGTTTCGCCATTTTTGCCATTGCTGTCGCAATATTTGTGATTTTGAGAAGTGCCCATTATCTTTCCAAAATACTTGGTGCATCTGGAATAGTTGCCATTTCAAGGATTGTTGGATTTATCGTAATTGCAATTGGAATTCAATATATTGTTGGTGCAATTCTAACTATCATTAAGGGAAATCTAATCTAAAATACCTGTTGATTTTATTCTTTTGGCAGAAATATTTCAGCCATCATACAACGTGCACTACCGCCACCACAAGCTTCAATTGTATCAAGACTTGAACTCAAAATAGTAACGTGCTCTTCGAGTTGTGCAATTTGCTTTTTAGTCAAAATTTGATGCGCTGAACTACTCATCACTAAATACCTTCGATCGTCTGCTCCTTTTACTTCTAGCATATTGCCTGCAAACGAATTAACTTGATCTTCGGTAATCAAAATAATTTCTTTTTCATCTCCTTTCAAACTGTCTAAAACCGTTTTGCGTTCCTTTTTGTCATCGATAGCATCGGCACAAATCACAGCAAAAGTATCGCCAATGCACATCATTACATTGGTATGATAAATGAGTTTTCGCTCTCCATTTACGGTTTGAAAGGCTTCAAAAATAACTGGAGAATACTCAAAATCCTCGCAAAATTCAATAAATAATTCTTCGTCAGCACGAGGCGACAATGCACAGTAGGCTTTTCCGTTTTCACGATCCAAAATAATACTTCCTGTCCCTTCAAGATAAAAACCATCTTCTTCAGCAGAAGTGTAATCCATTATTTCATTCATCACAAAACCATGCTCTTCTAGAATATCCAAAATATCTTCTCTTCTTTCTGCTCTGCGGTTTTCGGCAAACATTGGATAGAAAACTACATCGCCATTTTCATGAAATGATATCCAATTATTTGGAAAAATACTATCAGGTGTATCAGGGCTTAAAGTGTCATCGACTACAATAACATTAACACCAACCATTCTCAGTTTTTGTACAAAAGAATCAAACTCTTCTTGCGCTTTTGCGTTTACCGTTTCTGGAGATAATCCATCAAGTACTTTTTGATAATAATTATTTACCGCTGTTTGCTCGTTCATTCGGAACGACACTGGGCGAATCATTAAAATTGAATTTGTGGTTTGATTCATTTTATGTTTATTGTTTGTGGTTTGTGGTTTGTTGTTGTTTATGGTTTATTGAGAAAAGTCGAATCGATTTTAATTGACAGCTCACTACTTCCAATTTCTGCTACTTCTTATTTTAACCTCGTAATTCTGACCTTGTAATTCTAACTTCGTACTTTGAAATTCTAACTTCGTACTTTTAAATCTCTCATTTCTAACCTCGTAATTCTAATCTCGTACTTCTAATTTCGTACTTCTAATCTCGAATCAATGGTAAAGTAGAACATCTCAATAATCCCTCTTGTTTCGCAATTTCGGCGTAAGGTATTTTTTCTACAATAAAACCTTGCTTGCTCAACCATTTATTTAGTCTGGTAAATTTTTTCTCAGAGACCACTACATTTGTGTCAATCGAAAAAACATTGGAATACATATTGTACATCTCTTTTCTAGTGATATGAAAAAGATTTTCTGCTCCAAAAAGCTTCACTAAAAACAAATAATCGGCTTCTTCCCTGAAACCTCTTTTGTAAATGATTGCTTTATTTTCGCCCACTGGTTGAAAACAGCAATCCAAATGCAAAGCATTATCTCGGGCTTCAATTTTGGACTTTATCAAATCGAATTCTTTTACCATCTTGTTGGGAAATAAATCCTTAATATATTGAACGCCTTCTATATTTGTTCTTGCTGTAATGTAATCCTTATAATCACTTCCTTTATAGGTTCCAATAAAAATATAATCCTTCCACAGCATTACATCTCCACCTTCAATATGAACTTCCACGGGAGGAATGGCCACTTTCGCAGGGTTTATTTGGTCGATAACATATTGAATCGCCTCGACTTCCCGCAGTCTATCGGGCAAAATATTCGACTTAATAAACACGTCATCAATAACAAAACCAATGTCTCTAGCAAATATTTGATTGTAATTTTCAATCATTTGAGGACGAAAAACTTTTACATCATATTTTTCGAAAACCTGATAGAAAGCTTCCATTTCAGGAATCATATCCACTTCTTTTGGATAAGTACCAGCTAAAATATGCTCCAAAGATTTCGGGTCGTACGCTTCATAAACTGATGGTGTCGGCCCGTTGCTAGTAGCTATTCCAAGCACTACGGCTCTCAATCTTGAAGTCTCGTTATTTATTTTTAGTGTCAGCATATCATAAATTTTATTTTTCAAAGATAAAAAAGACGATTCAATAGACGATGGTTTTTGGGAATCTATTTTTGGCAAATCATCACCATGACTACATGCAGTGAAGTTCCTTAAAACTACAACTGAAAAATAAATGATTCTGATGGACCAATACTAATATGCGCTTTTCCTTCTCCATTTTCAACTCTCAATTGCGTAGTTTTTTGATGATACAATTGATCAGTGATGGTATAAATTCCATCTTTCAAATTCCATTTTTGAATGATATCAGCAGGGATTCTTAGGTCTAAATTACTGGAAGCCAACGAATAAAAATTAGTCACCACAATCAGTTTTTGAGTTTCAGACCAACGCGTGTATGAATAAATGGCTATGTCGTAGCCAGGTGTGATGTTGCGATTGGCAGTTTGTATTTCCTGAAAATTCCCCATCAATGCAGAACTATCTATAGAAAAATTCAACAATCTTTTGTAAAAATCTCGTAAATCTCTTTCGCTTTGCGAAAGTTGTCCTCCATCAAATTTGCCTCCATTCATCCATCGTTGATGATTAGGAACTCCAATATAATCAAAAATCGAAGTTCTAGAATGGGTTCCAAAACCAGCGTTTTCGTTTCCAGCTTCGCCTACTTCCTGACCAAAATAAATCATCGTTGGCGCAGTACTGATGGTTGCGGAAACTACCATTAATGGTTTTCCTTTTTCTGGTGTTTCAGCAAATTCAGGATTTGCCAAACGTTGTTCGTCGTGATTGTCCAAAAACTTAAGCATGTGATGCTCAATATCAGCCATTCGATGTTGAATATCAGAAAGTCCATCAGGCCAAGTTTTTCCTTGAATAACGTCTTTCAAATGGTCGTAGGTTTCGACTTTGTCATACAAATAATCCATTTTTCCGAGGTGAATATAATTACGGTACTCATTTGGATTGTACACTTCGGCCATCAAGAAAGCGTCTGGATTTTTTACTTTTATCGCTGAATTCATATAACTCCAAAATTCATAAGGCACCATTTCGGCCATATCATATCGGAAACCATCGACGCCTTTATCCGTCCAATACAATGCAATATCACGGAATTTTTTCCAAGAGCTAGGCACATCTTTATCAGCCCAAAAATCGAAATGTTCTTGACAAGATTTGGCATCAAAACCTGCCGGAAGTTCTGGAAAATCTTTAGAACCATCAGGGCGAATTCCGTAATTTACTTTCACGGTTTCGTACCAATCGTTTTTGTCTGGTTTAGCTAATCTCGAACCGTTACCTGTCCATTTTGCTGGAAATTCTTCAAATTTTCCGTCAATTAGAGGATTGCTTTCACCGTTTAAAGGTTTTGCTGTATCTGGAATTTCAAAACGGGTATTTGGGATATAATAAAAGTTATTGTCGCGCTTGTATTCGACCGAAACATCATCATCGGCACCAAAATCTTTTACGCCTTTTGGATTGCTTTTGCCTTCGTACTTTCGAGCAATATGATTGGGAACAATATCAATAATAACCTTCATTCCCGCTTTGTGAGTTCTGGCAATCAAAGCTTCAAATTCTTGCAAACGATTGGCTGGATTGACCGCCAAATCTGGGTTCACATTATAATAATCTTTTACAGCATACGGCGAACCGGCACGACCTTTTACCACTTCGGGATCATCGTTCGAAATACCAATAGCTGTGTAATCACGCACCAAAGCATGATGTGGAACTCCTGTGTACCAAACAGCTGTAACACCCAAATCCTTGATTTCTTTCAAGGCTTTATCAGTAAAATCGTTGAACTTTCCTACTCCATTTTCTTCGATGGTTCCCCAAGGTTTATTCGTAGTGTTTTGATTGCCAAATAATCTGGTAAAAACCTGATAAACAACTTCTTTCTTCTGTGGTGTATTCTTCTTTTCTGTATCCATTTTTATAGCGGAGGTTTTACAGGCTGCTGCCAAAAGTAGTGTACTTATACTTGCAACAATAGTTATTTTTTTTATCATAGTAAATTATTTTTCCTGATTTTTAAAGCAA
This sequence comes from Flavobacterium psychrophilum, assembly GCA_945878515.1. GTDB lineage: Bacteria > Bacteroidota > Bacteroidia > Flavobacteriales > Flavobacteriaceae > Flavobacterium > Flavobacterium psychrophilum_I. The sequence goes on from CAMCTL010000016.1 coordinate 30,388, forward strand.
ATTACGAAATCTAATCCAAATGGATTAACAACTTCGAAAAATACTATTTTTTTAGCTTCAATCTGAGAATTATTCAAAAACTATTGATTTGAATTGGAACTACAACGAAACAGTATACTATTTTGTTGATAAATTTTCACTAAGTCTAAAGTGGCTTGAATCGCTTTTACGACTAATAAATAAATCATAATATGGATTATGGTTGTTTGATTTTTCTTAAATTTGGCAAAAAATAAATCCATTGAAGAAAGTATTCTTTTTCATAAGTTGTTGCTTGGCAGTGTTCAGTTTTCAAAACGTTTTGGCACAGGCTCCAAAAAAAATTCTTATCGAACATTCCGATTATTTTGATGTCAACCAAATCGAAGCGCCTGACGCTGCATTGCTTACTGGAAACGTGCGCATCAACCACGACGGCATCATTATGACCTGTAACAAAGCCTATTATTTTCAAAACGAAAACTACATCAAAGCCTTTGGAAACGTGCAATTGGTTCAAGGAGATACTCTCTATTTGAACAGCAAGTATGCCGAATACAATGGCAATATGAGACAAGCTTTTGCCACTGGAGATGCCAAAATGCGTTCGCCAGAATCGACTATGGTTACAGATACCATCAACTTTGATAGAAACACCCAAGAAGTCTATTACAACACTAACGGAACGATTACCAATAGAGATAATACGCTAAAAAGCAAGTCTGGACGCTATTATGTTGCCGAAAAAAAATTCAAATTCCTAACAGCCGTTACAATAACGAATCCCAAGTATGTCATCAAGTCCAATCACTTGGATTATTACAGCAATTCTGGACATTCCTACCTTTTTGGACCATCGACAATTACAAGTAAAACCAATTATATTTATACCGAAAAAGGGTTTTACGACACAAAAAAAAATCTAGCTCATTTTCTTCGAAAGTCATTCATCAAATACAACGACCGATTGATTGAAGGCGATAGTTTATATTATGATCGAAATCGGGAATTTGCCTCTGCTACCAGAAATGTAAAAATTACTGACTCCATCAATCGAGGGATTGTCAGAGGTCATTATGCCGAATTGTTTAAAAATCAAGACTCGATGTTTGTCACTAAAAGAGCTGTTGCAATCAACCTTGTCGAAAATGATTCTGTTTACATTCACGGAAAAAAAATGATGGTTACTGGTCCAGAAGGCAACCGAATTATTCGCGCTTTCAAAAACGTTCGTTTCTATAAAATTGACATGAGTGGCAAATGCGATTCCCTACATTCTAGTTCAAAAATAGCATTGACAAAATTGATTGGAAATCCGATACTTTGGAACGGCGAAAGCCAGATTACAGGAGATCTCATGCACCTTATTGGAAACAATATCACAAAGAAATTAGATTCACTCAAAGTACTCAATAATACTTTTCTAGTATCGAAAGACACGATTGGAACTGGTTTCAATCAAGTCAAGGGACAAAATTTATTTGGTAAATTCATTGAAGGAAAACTCCAAGATGTGGATATTATAAAAAACGCCGAGGTCATTTATTATATGCGAAATGATGCGCAAGAACTGATTGGTATTAACAAAAACGTGAGTAGTAAAATCAATATAATTTTTGATAAGAAGGAAATAGAAACCATCACTTTTTTCCAACAAGTCGATGGAACGATTTTTCCCGAGGAAGAATTATTAGAACCCGATAGAAAACTACGCGGATTTGTTTGGCGTGGTGACGAAAGGATAAAATCGAAAGAAGATATTTTTCCGCCAGAAGAAAATATTGAAAACGAAAAACTGGTGCAACAAGGAAAAGACGAAGCTGCGAAGGAAAACGTCCCAATGAAAATCCGGAAAGAAACCTTGAATTACGATAAGAAGAAAAAG
>CAMCTL010000017.1 GCA_945878515.1 Flavobacterium psychrophilum
GTATAAAATTAAATAGCAAATTTAGAAAAGATGGATTTTCAAAACGATAACAAATGTTTAGGTTTTTTTTAATCTGCTTAAATGTATGGATGTAATGCCTAAATAGGAAGCAATCATGTGTTGTGGAACTCGATTGTGAATGTTTGGGAAGATTTCGGTAATCCTATCGTAACTTTCCTTTGGTGTTCTGCAATAGCTATTTCTGATTCGATTGTCTTGCAAAATAAACAAACTTTCCGCAATTAATCTACCCATTTTTTGACCTTCTTGCAAATGAGCATAAGCCCAATCAATGGCTGATTTTGGGATAATAACCACTTCTGTTTCTTCAAGTGCTTCAAGGGTGTAAATGGATTTTGATTCTTCTAGAAAACTTGAATACGAGGCGATAAACTGATTTTCTAATGCAAAATGAATCGTATGTTCCGTGCCTTTATTGTCAACGATTTTTATTCTTACAATTCCTTTGTTGATGAAGAAGATTTCGGTGGCTACTTCATTTGCTTTGCTCAACACTTCTTTTTTCTTAAAAGTTTTTATTTTACAGTCTCGAAAAAAATTTTCCATTTCCGTTTCAGAAATAGTGATAAGCTGTTTTGTTGCTTCTTGTATTTGTTGCATTGCTTCATTTATTAATTATTCTATTTGTATTCCGCAACAAGAAAATGTTACTACAAACCATCAAATACAGCCCATAGATTTAAAACTTATAATTCTTGCAAGAGTTGAGGTTGGCGCTAGTATTAAATTCAAACAAAAAAGCCAAGACTTTTTAGTTTCTTGGCTTTATTTTATATGTTATTTAAGGACTATTTATTTTCTAACAGCACATTGGGATCATATCCAAAGAGTTTCTTTTTCTTAATGATTGTTGCAACACCCACCGGCAACATCGTTTCCCAACCTTTTGTAGATTCGCCAATCATTTTGAGTACCACGCGAGAAAAGACCTCAAGGTTTTTGGGATTGTAGTTTTCTATATCGACTACTTTTCCGTTAAATTTAAAGAATTTGTATAATTCTTTTATTCGGGGATGCACAACTAGCGTTTCCGACGTTGTAATCACGCCTTTCTCGTCTAGCATTGGATATAAATATACTTTCAAATCTCGGTAGAATAACTTTCCAAAGGCTTCTAGAATGCCACCACTCAAATGGCGATAGTATTTTTCGTCAAAAATCTCGACTAAATTATTAACGCCCATTGCCAATCCCATTCTGGCTTTGGTATAATTAGAAAAATATTCGACCACTTTATAATACTCTTGAAAATTAGAAATCATCACCGTTTGTCCCAAAGAACACAGCAATTGGGCGCGATCCATGAAATCTTTTTCGTCAATTTCTCCCGCGGAACGCAAATTAGACAGCGTAATTTCAAATATAACCAAAGTGTTTTCAACAGTAACTTTTGGTTCCTTCTGAAACATTTTTAATGACTCCTCAAACATATCCATATTGACTTTTGTAACTGGACGAAAACTGCCACGAATGGCAAGAATGTTTTTCTTGTATAAAATAGCTGCGGGAAGAATGTTTTTGCCTTCAGGATTAAAAATCACGGCATCGGTCATTCCGTTTTTTACCAATTGTAAACTCATCAAACGGTTGTCAACATTAGCAAAACGAGGACCAGAAAAATTGATAGTGTCTATTTCTAGTTGGTCTTTATCAATATGGTCGTATAAATACTTTAATAGATGTTTAGGATTGTTGTATTTATAAAACGCACCATAAATGAGGTTTACGCCCAAAAAACCAAGTGTTTCTTGTTGTAAACGAACATCCGTTTCCTTAAACCGAATGTGAAGAATGATTTCGTTGTATTCCTCCTCAGGCTCTAGTTGGTATTTTATACCCACCCAACCATGACCTTTGAATTGTTTAGCATAATCAATGGTGGCAACAGTATTTGCAAAACTGAAAAAGATTTTGTTGGGATGTTTCTTTCTACTTAATCGTTTTTCAATTAGACCCGCTTCGTGAGAAAGAATTCTTTTCAGACGGCTTTCCGTTACGTATCGGCCATCTTCTTCGACCCCGTAAATGGCGTCGCTAAAATCTTTGTCATAAGCTGACATTGCTTTTGCAATGGTTCCCGAAGAACCACCTGCTCTAAAGAAATGTCTAACTGTTTCTTGTCCAGCTCCAATTTCCGAAAATGTTCCGTAGATGTTTTCGTTTAAATTGATCCGAAGTGCTTTATCCTTCATAGAAGGAATTTGCTCGATGACCTTGTCACCTTTTAACTTAATTTCAGTGTCTCTTTTCATAAAGAAATCGCTATTTTGGTTCAAAGTTAGTAAAAAATGTTTCTAATTGCAGCGATTTATTGCTATTTTTGTAAAATAATTAACTACTATTTAACAATGAATTTGTATTTTTTAGGAACTGGTACATCACAAGGAATTCCTGTCATTGGCAGTAATCATTCGGTTTGTCAAAGTATTGATTTTAAAGACAAAAGACTACGGGTTTCGGCTTGGATTCATTGGGATAACTATTCTTTTATAATAGATTGTGGTCCAGATTTTAGACAGCAAATGCTTCAATCGAATTGTCAAAAAGTAGATGGAATTCTTTATACGCACGAACATTCAGATCATACTGCGGGTTTAGATGACATTCGTCCGTTTTTTTTTAAGCAAGGCGATATTCCTATTTATGCGCATCGGCGCGTTATTGATAATCTTAAAAAAAGATTTGATTATATTTTTGCAACCGAAAATAAATATCCTGGCGCACCATCAGTTGAAGCAATTGAAGTAGTCAATAATCACCCTTTTCTTATTGGAAATAAAACTGCGATTCCCATCAATGTCATGCATGGAAATCTTCAAGTTTTTGGATACAGAATTGATGATTTAGGCTATTTAACCGATGTAAAAACAATTGACGAAAATGAAATAGCCAAACTAAAAAATCTCAAAGTTTTGGTTATAAATGCACTTCGTGAAGAGCCACACAATACACATTTTAATTTGCAAGAAGCTTTGGACTTTATAGCTTTGGTTCAACCCGAAAAAGCCTATCTTACACACATCAGCCACATAATGGGTTTTCATAAGGAAGTGCAAGATAAACTTCCGAAAAATGTTTATTTGGCTTTTGACAATTTAAAAATTACGATTTAATATTCCCAGAAATGAAAAATTCCTTATTGCTTTATCTTTTGATTTTTGTTTCGTTACTAACTGTTTTTACCTACACTTTCTTGAAAAAACAATTGGATGTAGAGAGAAATAGAACTACCAAAAAAGAATCGAAATTGAAACAAGATTTAGAAACTATCAAAACCAAATTGTTGGATGCCAATTATTTCTCTTTGGAAAGAAACGAAAATGCGCAGAATTATTTCAATCCCGACAATGCCACAAAAACGATTCAAATAGAAAAACTGATTCCTGTAGTTACTGAAAAATTAATGGATTTGAATGACAATCCAAAAGGGAATCCATACATTGGACAAGATCAGATTGGAGCCAATAAATTCATCATTAACAAAGTGAAAATCTTGAACCACCGTTGGATTATTGCTGATTTTAGCGACGGAGAATATTGGGGCGAAGCCTTGATAAAATATTTTGTGAACGAGGATGAAACGGTTTCTTTTGAAACATTTCAGTCGTTGTTGTACCAGAAGTAGTTCAGATTTCAGATTTCAGATTTCAGATTTCAGATTAAGGATGTTAAACATCTATGTATAAAAAAAACGAAAATGTCTTATTTGTTCAAGGTGTTTTCGTTTTTTCGCTACCTGTTACCTGCCACCTGCCTAATTCCTCAAACCAACCAGTTCTTGAAGTCATAAAAATTTTGTGGAGAAACGCCGTGACCTATTGGGTATTCTTTATGAGTTATGTTTATTCCCAAATTCTCTAAAAAAGGTTTTGCTTTTCGCCCCCATTCTACAGGAATTACTTGATCTACTGTTCCGTGAGAGGTAAATATTTTAAGATTCGAAAAAGAATTTTTCAGGTAGTTTTCTTCAATGATTTCGGGATTGATATAACCACTCATCGCTACTATTCTTTGCACTCTTTCGGGATGCGAAAGCGCTACGGCATAACTTAAAATTGCTCCTTGGCTAAAGCCAATTAAAGTCACATTATTAGCATCAATTGGATAATTTCTCTCCAATTCATCAATGAATTCAGCGATTAAATCTCTCGAAGTTTTGGCTTGCTCATGGTCGGAAAACTTGTTTTCATCGGCATCAAAGTTGATGGCATACCAAGCGTAACTTCCGTATTGCAGACTGTAAGGAGCTCGTACTGAAACGATATAATATTCTTCGGGAAGTTCTGTGGAGAACGAAAACAAATCCTCTTCGTTGCTGCCATAACCGTGAATTAATAGTAAAAGTGGATTTTTGTCCAACTTTATTTTGGGTTTTCTAATTTTATATTCTAATGATAAATTCATCATGTTATTCGATATTTTTAAAAATTTTTTGGAATTGTTCTCCTAATAATGGAATTGGATTCATTTGCCCTTGTAATGCGCCAAGAAAACCATAAATCCAAAGTATGAAGTAAAAAATATAAAAAGCAGAAGAGATCATCCAACTATCAAAATAGCCTATAAAGTATCCGATTAAAAAAAACGAACTAAATATTCCCAGTGCCTGACGAATATGAAAAGCGGCAAAACTATTTTTATTGTCTTGGTTCATAAAAATAGCTGCAATAGCACCAATTATAGTGATGTAACTCACAATTGCAATGTTTTTTCCTTGTTCGATGTTGTTGTTCATTTTATTTTTTTTGAGCCTAACAGGTTTTTAAAACCTGTTAGGCCTTTTGTTTTTATACTAAAACTAATTTCCCTTGATTATAAATTCCATAAACTTTTCCTTTTATTTCTGTCCCAAGAAAAGCAGAGTTTTTAGATTTTGACAAAATATTTTCGTTGGTAAAAATACTTTTTCCTTCTGGATTGAATAAACTGATGTTGGCGATTTTGCCATCGGCAATGGTTTTTTTTTCGATGCCAAAAGTAGTTTTTCCAGCTGTTAGTTTTTCGATAACTTTTTCCAAAGGTAAAACAGTTGTCAAAGCACCAAAAGCACTTTCTAAACCAATTGTTCCGTATTTGGCCAAATCAAATTCCATTTTTTTATGCTCAATATCAATAGGATTATGGTCGGTTGTAATCATATCGATGGTGTTGTCTAAAACTGCAGCAATTAATGCTTGTCTATCGGTTTCAGTTCTTAATGGTGGCGAAACTTTGCATCTAGTATCGAAATTTTCCAGTTTTTCATCGGTTAATACCAAATGATGCACGCCAACGCTACAAGTCACATTTAATCCTTTGGATTTGGCTTCTTTGATCAACTCAACTGATTTTGCTGTGGAAATGGTTGGAATATGTAGCTTTCCGCCTGTGTATTCGAGTAAAAACAAGTTTCTCGCAATTTGCAATTCTTCAGCCAAATTAGGAATACCTTTCAATCCCAATCTCGTAGAAACGATGCCTTCATTGACAATGCCGTTACCTTTGATGTTAGAATCTTGGGCGAAAGCAATGACTAGTCCATCAAAATCTTGAACGTATTGCAAGGCTATTTTTAGCAAATTAGCGTTATCCAAACTTCTGTTGTAATCTCCAAAAGCAACAGCGCCAGCATTTTTCATATCGAATAATTCTGCCATATCTTTTCCTTCGCTTCCTTTTGTCAAAGCACCAATTGGAAAAAGTTCAGTTGCAAAACCATTGGCTTTGTTTTTTACAAAATTAATTTGCGATTGATTGTCGATAATCGGGTAGGAGTTGGGTTGCAAAGCAATGGCTGTGAAACCCCTTTTTGCCGCAACATTCAAACCGTTTGCAATCGTTTCTCTATCTTCAAAACCAGGCTCTCCCAAGGAAACACTAGAGTCAAACCAACCTTGGGAAATATGTAAATTGTCTAGTTTTACTTCGGTAGCATTATCAAATTTAGGAAGTGAAGTCCCTATTTTTTTGATTATGCCATCAACAATTAAAACATCAACAGTTTGGTTGTGAAACGGACTTTCGGAATCTATAATTTTTGCTTCCCGGATGATTGTGTTCATAATAATATTTAATTATTTGAATTTCGTTTTTACTTCACGAATCGTATAATTGCCATTTCGGTTGCTAAAAAAAGCAATGCAAATATAACAAACCATTTCCAAATTTGATTGTCTGTTCGGTCGGTTTGCAAGGTATCGAAAAAAGCACCGATTGAATCGATGGTTTTATAGTCGGAAACTGCATCTTCATTGGCTTGAGCCAAATCACTTTCGGTTCTATTATAATTGAAACTGATATTTTGCAAAAGCGCTTTCTGGTTGTAAATGCCAAAATTCCCCGCTTGCTCCGGGAAATCATTGAAAGTCATTTTTACCTTATCGTTTAGGATTTGCTGTATTGGAATAAAGGTTTCGAAATCGTTTTTGACTTTTAAAATTTGATCTTTGGATATAGTGGCATCAACCAAAAATGGATTATTATTGCCAATAGTCAAAGCATTTACACCATTATTTTGATTATTTATGCCCATTTTGTAAAAAGTGGGAACAATCAAAGGTGATTGTTGAAAATTAGAATTTTCTAAATTAATTGGAGCACTGAAAACATAAACGGAAGAAATTGGATTATTAATGGAAGTCAAGAACGCTGCTTGATCTTCATAATACAAAATCGCTGGATTAGAACCTGAAATTCCAAATGAATTTTTTGTTTTTGGATATTGGAAATTATTGATTTTATTCTCGAAAACACCGCTAAACAAAGGATGATTGAAGTTGATTTTAGTCACTAATTTTTCTTTGTTTTCCAAAGATTTAAATTGGAGGTTTCCAAAGATTTTCAAAAATGAATTGAGATTTGCCGTTGAAACTTTCGCTGATGGAATCATAACCAAATTGCCACCTTTTTCAACAAATGATTTTAATGTGGTTTGTAAGGCTTGAGGAATTTCATCGAGTTCGTTTAAGATGATCGTATTTTGTTTTTCGAGGGCATTGTAATCTAAAGTTTCAAGGGAAAAATTGTTGAAGTAGAATTCGTCATTGGTGTAAATTCGAGATAAAAAGTTCGATTTTTCAGCTGTTCCAATGCTGATGATATTGTTCTTTTTTGGTTTTAAAATACTGAAATACAAGTTGTTGTCGTATTCCAATCCGTTGTCGATAATGGAAGCATAACCGTGGAAATCCTTTTTCGGAATGGTGAAATAAATGGTTTTATCTTTGCTATCAAATTTCGTCAGCGTTTTTGCAATCAGCTTGTTTTGGTTGTACAAAGCCACTGGAAGTTCTTTTTCACTATCTCCAAAAGCGGATAATTTTAAACCAATTTCGTAGAAATCATCCAAAGTTTGGTGAATGAAAACGCTGTCAATCGAAGAATTGTTTTTTTGTTGCGCTTCTGGAATAATGAAATAGGTATTAAAATCGCTGTCTATGGTTTTCAGTTGTTTGGATTCTAATCCAATGGCATCTGTAATCACAACAACATCTTTGTTGAAAACTGATTTTTTGGATTTTATTTTTGCCATTGCACTTTCAAATTGAAATGGTAAAGCACTATATTTCAAATTTAGTAATTCTTTTCGAATGGATTTGATATCGGTATTCCAAAAAGTTTCAGAATTGGTAATCAAGGAAAAAGTTTGATTTTCGGGCGTGTTTTCCAATAATTCTTGAACAGCTCTTTTTAGTAATTCGCCTTTTTGACCTTTGGCTTGCATTGAAAAGGAATTGTCCAAAACAATATACATTTCGTTGGAACTGTTTTTGGTGTCTTTGGCTTTGAAAAAAGGCTGTCCAAAGGCAATAATAATACAAGTTAACAAAAGCAAACGAGTAGCTAAAAGCAACCATTTTTTGATTTTAGAGCTCTTTCTGGTTTGAATAGAAAGCTCCTTTAGGAAGCGAACATTGGTAAAAAATTCCTTTTTGAATCGCCGCAATTGGAATAAATGAACCAGAATTGGTATGACCAACAAGAAGAGAAAATAGAGGATTTCTGGGTGTTTGAATTGCATTTTTCAAAGATAGTATTTTGATTTTATATTTTATATTTTGGTTTTCAGATTTTGTTGGAATTTAGATTATATTTGAAGAGTGAAAAACAATTTCAATAACAATTTGAATAGCAATATCAATAACAATATCAATAACAATAACAATATCAATAACAATTTCAATAGCAATTTCAATAGCAATATTAAATTCAATAACAATAACTAATGAAAAAACTAAACAGTATTCTTCTTTCCATTGTAGCATTAACAACTTTGCAAGCCCAAAAAAACAAACTCAATTTGATTGTTGGAACTTATACCAAAGGCTGTGACAGCAAAGGAATTTATGTTTACGAGTTCGATTCGAATACGGGAGATTTCAGTCTTAAAAGTAATACTGAAAATATCATCAATCCAAGTTATTTAACTGTTTCTAGTGATAATAAATTCGTTTATTCGGTAAGCGAAAACGATAAAAAAAGTTCAGTTAGTGCTTTTGAATTTGATTCAAAAACAGGAAAATTGGATTTTATGAATTATCAAAACCCAAATGGATTGAATCCTTGTTACATAATCAATGATGACAAAAACGTGATTACGGCCAATTATTCTAGTGGCAATATTTCAGTATTGGGTAAAAATAATGATGGAAGCATTGGAGAAGTTAAGCAAGTAGTTCAACATACTGGAAACAGCGTCAATAGCAGAAGACAAGAAGCGCCTCACGCTCATATAGTGTATTTTTCTCCTTACAAAAAATATGTTTTGGCCAATGATTTAGGAACTGATAAAGTATATTTGTACCAAAATAATCCAGATTCCGCAACAGCAGTTTTAACGTTCAAAAGTAGTATTGCAGTAAAACCTGGAAGCGGGCCAAGACATTTGATATTTAGTAAGAATGGGAAATACGTTTATGTTTTACAAGAATTAGATGGAACAATCAATTCGTTTAGTTACGCCGATGGAATTTTGAATAAAGTTGGTGAAACTACAGTTGTTTCCTCAGATTTCAAAGGAGATATTGGAGCGGCTGATATTCATATTTCTCCTGATGGAAAGTTTTTGTATGCCACCAATCGAGGAACGGCCAATGATATTACAGCTTTTAAGATTTTGAAAAACGGAAAATTGGAATTCGTGCAAAGAACAAGTACTTTGGGAAAAGGTCCAAGAAATTTCAATATTGATCCAACTGGAAATTTTCTTTTGGTAGGACATCAATACACCAATGACATCGTCATTTTTAAAAGAGATAAAAAAACGGGAAGTCTTAATGCTACTGGAAAAAAGATAGCATTATGTTCTCCGGTTTGTTTGGTTTTTACAAAGATTTAATTTTTAAAGCGCTTTCTCGTCTGAACAACAATAAAATATATTTTTTATTCTTATTAGTTGGTAGATTCAAGTTTTAATCTACAATTCAAATTTCCAGTTTTTCTGTTGTGATTCTGTTTGAAACGTCCACGCCAAAATACGGCTGGTCTTTTGTCCCTGAGCCATATCAATCGTTTTTACTTCGACGACATTTACTTTGTTGAGTGTTTTGTATAAGCTGGCAAGATTCTCTTTTTTAGAAACCAAAGTGGTAAACCAAAGACATTGCATAGGGTATTTTGCACTTTCGAAAATCATTTGGGTAATGAAACCCAGCTCGCCACCTTCACACCATAATTCGGCGTTTTGTCCACCAAAATTAAGAACTGGTTTTGTCGTTCTGGTATTTTCGAGGTTGTTGACTTTGCGAATTGATGATTTTGTAGCTTCGTCTTCGGAATTATGAAACGGTGGATTGCAAATCGTAAGCGAAAATCGATCTTCGGGTGTAATGATATTTTTGAATATAAAGCGGGATTCGATTTGCAATTGTAAACTGATAAAATCCATTAATTTTGGATTGTCCTCAATGATTTTTTTGCAATTTTGAATGGCTATTTCGTCAATTTCTGTACCAACGAATGACCAACCATAAACTGAATTTCCCAAAATTGGATATATACAGTTTGCGCCAATACCAATGTCTAAAACTTGAACATTTTCGCCTTCTGGAATAACACCGTTGTTGTTGGAAGCCAATAAATCAGCAACATAATGTATATAATCTACACGACCAGGAATTGGTGGACAAAGATAATTCTCTGGAATATCCCAGCTTTTAATTTCGTAATCTGCAATTAATAAGGCTTTGTTGAGTGCTTTTACGGCTTGTGGATTACTGAAATCAATGGTTTCAATTGCATGCTCATTGAAACCGACATACTCCTTAAGTTCAGGACTGGAAGTGCACAACATTTCAAAATTATATCCTAATCGGTGCTGATTTCTAGGATGGAGATTTGTTTTTTCGATGATAGGTTTCAATTTCGTTATCTTTATTTCAATGCAAATATAGTTGTTATATGAGAATTTTAGATTGTAGACTTCAGATTTTAGATTGGTGTTGATAAATAATTTATTAAATCATAGATTTCTTATTTTAGCTTAGTCTTTATCAATAAAATTTCAGATTTCTATGCTCAAAAATCTGAAATCTACAATCAAAATTCTACAATCATTTTAATCCCAACATTCCATCAACAACAATTCGCCTTCAATATGTTCTATAATGACTATTCCATCTTCTGCAACGTGATTGCTGCTTCCAGTTTTAAAACCAATAATTAAAGTTTCATTTTCCAACGGGTAAAATAAATTCTTAGAACGAATGCCTGTTACATTGCCAATAGGAATTAAAGAGATAGTTGTATTCTTAGGATACCACTTTTCGTACGTTTTGGGCAGTAAAAATACTTTTGAATGGTCGTCTAGAATAACTATTTTTAAAAAATCCCTATATCGACTGATGTTGGTGATATTGGTTATGGTGTGATCAGCACGTTTTCCTGTTGCCCAAACTACATTTACAGCAGGAATTTTTCTTTCAATCAGGTAATCAAATGCTTTCTCTAAATCGGTTTTGTTTTGGTCTGGCGTGTAAACAATTTCTAGTGGATATTGTTTTTCTTTGTAATAATTGGGGTCGAAACCACGGTCGAAATCGCCCAAAAGAACATCGACTTTTATACCTAATTCCAAAACACGTTCTATAGCCGAGTCAAGAACGATGACCAAGGGTGACCATTCAAGTAATTGTCCCAATAATTCAGGATTGCAGGAAGCTCCGTTGGCAATGATTAATGCAGGTTCTTGGTCATCTCGAACAATATGGTGTGAGGACATTTTATTTTAGATTTTAGATTTCTTATTTTAGATTTAAGGAAATAGAGTAAAGAATATAGAATAAAGAACAAAGAACAAAGAATAATGAAAAAAGATTTTTTGTAAATGTATGAAAAATCTAAAATCAATAATCAGAAATTCTAGCCCAGACAGAAATGAAAAACAAAACGGACTTAAAAACATTAGTTTTGCTAGGTTTCAAGAACGACCAACGGAAGTTCCTTGAAAACTTTGGAAAACTGTTTTTAAGACCGTTTTTTTTGTAATGAATGGCTGGATTGGCTCCTTATTTTACAACATAATTGCGGTAATCTGTTTCGGAAACATTGAAATAGCCTAAAGCAAAATTTTTCGAGTTGGTTTTGTTTAAAATATTTCCTCTTACTGTTGCCGATGGTGTGGCAAACGGACCACCGCTACTGCTACCAGCAATGGCAGTTAGTTTTCGCATATATTCAAAATAGCGTTTAGAAATTCCAAAAAGTGTAATGTCTAAATTGTCACCAGTTTTTATGTCTTCGTCACTAAATATGCCAAAATTTTGATTTCCTTGAGTAAAACTGTCGTCAAAAATGTCATAAGAAGGGATTGGAGATATATTTGATTTTGTTTTAAAAATGTAAAAATTGTCTGCATCTCCTGGATCATTAAAAAACGTTTTTATTTCGATGTTGTCTCCCGTAAATCCACCATCGTTTCTTTGGGCGATTTCGGTTATGGGCGCAACACTTTTTAAAGTTTCGGTTGCTGTAAATGTTTCTCCGTTTACTATTACCGTGAGTATATAGGTTTCGTCGATTTTGGGAACAAAATCAGCACATAAATATTCGCCAGTATTAGGCGTTTCTACAAAATTGAATTTGGTGTTTTCAGAATTGGTTATAAAAACCGTCGCTCCAGATACGGTTGGAATTACCGTGTTAAAATAAGCAGTAGTTGTAGTTAATTTTACTTTCTGGTTGTTGCCTAAAGTTCCTTTTTTCCATTCAATAGAAGCAAAAACTACTAGTTTTGGTGGCGCAGTATCTAGTGTAACATCAATTACATCCTCGCAGCTGAATAAGAGTACGGAAGTAATAAGAACTAATAATATTTTATATGTTTTCATAGTAATTAAAATTTGAAGTTATAACTAATTCCTGGCACAATTCCGAAAATTGACAATCGGATGGCTTCGTTTGAACCTGTTGTTTGGTTTTGTCGAAAGGAAATCGAAGCTGCATTTTTTCTTCCATATAAATTGTAAACACTGAAAACCCATTCGCCTTGCCAGTTTTTCTTTTTGTTGGATTTTGGAACATAAGTTGCAGAAACATCTAAGTGATGGTAAGTTGGTAGCGAGTTTTCATTTCGCAAACCAAAATTAGGTATTGTTATTTTTGGATTTCCATATTCGTATTGCGAATTTGGAAATGTCACTGGTTGCCCTGTTTGTAAAACAAAATTTGCACCAAAGGTCCATTTTTTGCTAAAATCATACGTACTAGTCAAGGATAAATTATGCAATTTATCATAGCCTGAGCGGTACCAATTTCCTTCGTTTATTCCGGTTTCAATAGCAGTTCTTCCTGGTGTTCTTTGCTGTGATTTGGATAGGGTATAGGCCAACCAGCCACTAAATTTGCCTGTGTTTTTCCTTAGCAAAACTTCTAGACCATAAGCGCGCATTTCGCCATTCAAGACGATTTGTTCTATTGCGTCGTTGGCAATCAAATCGGCTCCGTCAATATAATCAATACGGTTTTTTGTTTTCTTGTAAAATGTTTCAACCTCTAGAGAGTATTTCTCGTCACTAAAATTCTTGAAATAACCCATAGCGACTTGATCTAAAATCTGCGGTTGTATGTAATTATCGCTTGGCGTCCAGACATCTAATGGAGTTGGCGAAGCGGTATTGGTAATTAATTGCAAGTATTGCGTCATGCGATTGTAACTGGCTTTTATCGATTGATTGTCGTTCAATTGATACGAAGCTGCGAATCTCGGTTCCAAATTATTAAAGCTTGCAATAACTTTATTTTTTCCATAAAACTGGGTACCAATTGGTGTTCCTTTTTCATAAACTTGCGTGTCTTGATCAAATACAACAGCTTGATTATTTTGGTACAAATTCACAGTCGAACTTCCTAAACGATAAAACATACTGTAACGCAATCCGTAAGAAAGCGATAAATTTTGGTTTACATTTTGTTCGGCATCAATGTAAATGGAAGGCTCAAATGCATATTTTTTTTCTAATTGTCTGTAATTTATACCCGAGGTTGCATTCGATGGTTCAATAACACCTGGATTAAAATCATAATAAATTCCGTTTAGTCCATAGTTCAATTTCAGTCCATCGGAAATGTAATTTTTGAAATCATACTTGATGTTGTAATTCCGTATGCCAGAGTTCCATTCAAAACCTACTAAATCTAAATTTAAACCATAATAATAATCACTATAAATCAGAGATAAATTGGAAAATAATTTGTCGGAAAACAAATGATTCCATCTTAAATTTAGCGTGGCGTTACCATAAGTATTTATAAAACTGTCATTTAAACTAAACAAATCTCGACCAAAATAACCTGAAAGGTATAAATTATTGTTGGGATTGAGTTTGTAATTCATTTTGGTATTCAAGTCATAAAAATAGGCTGAGTTATCATTGTTGGCTAGTTTCAAAAATAGATGTGCATAGGAACCACGACCTGCCACAAGAAACGAGCCTTTGTCTTTTACTATTGGCCCTTCAAGAAGCAAACGACTTGTAACCAATCCTATACCGCCATTTCCTCCAAATTTTTTGCTATTTCCATCTTTCTGATAAATATCTAAAACTGACGAGGCTCTTCCTCCAAAACGCGCTGGAATTCCGCCTTTATATAATTTTAAATCCTTGATAACATCGGGGTTAAATACAGAGAAAAAACCAAAAACGTGCGAAGAATTGAAAATTGTAGCTTCGTCAAGTAAAATCAAATTTTGGTCTGCGCCGCCACCTCGAACGTTAAAACCAGATTGTCCTTCGCCTGCATTGGTAACGCCAGGTAAGGTCAAAAGTGCTTTTAAAACATCTACTTCGCCAAGTGCAACTGGGATTTTTTTAATGACAGTTCCCGACAGCTTGGCCACACTCATTTCGGGTTTACGAATATTTGTTGCTTTCTTTTCGGTAATAATAACCTCGTCTAATTGCTGCCCATTTTCTGCTAAAGAGAAATTCTTTTTTTGACTTTTTTCAAGTGATAAGGTTTCAGAAACGGTTTCGTAACCGATGTAGCTAATTTGTATGGTATAATTTCCTTTGGGAATTGTAAGAGAATAAAAACCATATTCGTTAGTTGTAATTCCAGCTTTTATTTCTGGAATATACAGGTTTACACCAATAAGGGTTTCATTTGTTTTAGCATCTAATATAGTCCCACTTAAAGTAAATTTCTGTTTGGATGATTCATTAGGCTCAGATTTCTGTGCGATAATTATATTGCATACCAGCAATATAAAAGTTGTATAAATAAGTATAAATTTTGATTTCATTATTTTCTTTTAAGGTTACAAAGTAGTCGAATTTATGACTTACCTGTTACATAAAAACTGTTAACATTTGGTTAATAATATGTTTTTTAAATAAAAAAGACAACCGTTTCGAGTTGTCTTTTGAAATATCGTAGATAAATAATATAGTATTAAGCGATTTTTGCCAATATAGAATTGAACGTTTCACTTGGACGCATTGCTTTAGCTGTTAATTCTGGATTGGGTTGGTAATAACCACCTGTATTTTGTGGTTTTCCTTGTGAACCAAGTAATTCAGCGTTAATCTTTGTTTCATTTGCAAAAAATTCTGCCGAAATTGGAGCGAATATCGATTTCAATTCGGCGTCATTATTTTGAGCAGCTAAAGCTTCTGCCCAATACATCGCCAAGTAAAAATGAGAACCACGGTTGTCAATTTCACCTACTCTACGTGAAGGAGATTTATCGTTAGCTAAGAATTTCTCAGTAGCTACATCAAGTGTTTCTGCGAGAACAATGGCTTTCGGATTGTTTAATGTTTGTCCAATATATTCTAATGAAGCGCCTAATGCTAAAAACTCGCCAAGCGAATCCCAACGCAAGTAGCCTTCTTCTAAAAATTGCTGAACATGTTTTGGAGCTGATCCGCCCGCACCAGTTTCAAACAAACCACCACCATTCATTAATGGAACGATAGATAACATTTTTGCAGATGTTCCTACTTCTAGAATTGGAAATAAATCGGTTAAGTAGTCACGCAATACATTTCCAGAAACAGAAATGGTATCCAATCCTTTTACGATTCTTTCTAAAGTAAAGTGAGTTGCTTCAATAGGATTTAGGATTCTAATGTCCAAACCTGTGGTGTCAAAATCTTTTAAATATTGAGTCACTTTTTCGATTAATGCTCTGTCATGAGCGCGGTTTTCGTCCAACCAAAATACAGCTGGTGTATTCGATAAACGTGCTCTATTTACAGCAAGTTTTACCCAATCTTGAATCGGAGCATCTTTCACTTGACACATTCTGAAAATATCTTTGGCCTCGACAACTTGTTCCATCAAAACATTTCCATTCGCATCTACTACACGAACCACTCCGTCAGCAATCATTTGGAAAGTTTTGTCGTGAGAACCATATTCTTCTGCTTTTTGTGCCATCAAACCTACGTTTGGAACACTTCCCATTGTGGTTGGGTCGAAAGCTCCGTGTTTTTTGCAAAAGTCAATTGTAGCAGTATAAATTCCAGAGTAAGATCTGTCAGGTATGATTGCAATTGTATCTTGTTGTTTTCCGTCTTTATTGTACATCTGTCCCGAAGTACGTATCATTGCTGGCATTGACGCATCTACAATTACATCCGATGGAACTTGAAGATTTGTAATTCCTTTTTCCGAATTGACCATTGCTAATGCTGGCCCGTTTTCGATAGCCTGATCTAAGGCCGATTTTATTTCGATTTCTTTTGAATTGCCAGCAATTTTAGCGTATACATCTCCTAAACCGTTTTTGGTGTCAATATTTAATTCATTGAACAAAGTAGCATATTTTTCGAAAACTGCCGCGAAATATACTTCAACAACTGCTGCAAAAATAATAGGATCAGAAACTTTCATCATCGTGGCTTTCAAATGAACCGAAAGTAATAAGTTCTGCTCTTTAGCTTCTTTTATGGTTTTGGCAACAAAACTTTTCAGAGCTTTTAAGTTCATTACCGAACTGTCAATGATTTCGCCAACTTTCAATGGAGTGCTTGCCTTCAAAATGGTTGTTGCGCCTTCTTTCGAAACAAATTCTATTTTTACATTAGTGGCCTCTGTAATGGTAACTGATTTTTCGCTTCCATAAAAATCACCAGTTTCCATTGATGCTACTTTTGTTTTTGATTCAGATGACCAAGCTCCCATTGAATGCGGGTTGGCTTTAGCATAATTTTTAATGGCTTTTGGTGCTCTACGATCTGAGTTTCCTTCACGCAAAACTGGATTTACAGCCGATCCCAAAACTTTAGAATATTTACCTTTAATTGCTACTTCATCTTCGTTCGTTGGTTCGTCAGGAAAATTTGGAACAGCATAACCGTGCGATTGTAATTCTGCAATCGCTGTTTTTAACTGTGGAACTGATGCAGAAACATTCGGTAATTTTATAATGTTGGCTTCTGGAGTATTGGCCAATTGACCTAATTCTGATAAAGCGTCTCCCACTTTTTGGTCTTCTTTCAAAAACTCTGGAAAGTTGGACAAAATTCTTCCTGCAAGAGAAATATCTCTAGTTTCAATTTCAATATCGGAAGTTGACGTAAATGCCTGTACAATAGGTAAAAATGAATAAGTGGCCAATAAAGGAGCCTCATCTGTAAGCGTGTAAAAAATCTTAGATTTAGTTGACATTTTAATAAAATTTTTTTTATTATTTATTTTGGATTGCAAAGGTAAGAAAAACGTTTTCGTAAATGGTAAAACAGCCCTATTTAGTTTGAAAAATTATGAAATTATGATTTTTTAATTGGCTAAAAACGATTTTTTTAAAATTATGTTCTTTTTTTATCGAAATGGAAACCGCATAAATTCAGTAAAAAATAGTATTGAATTTTATGTAAACAAACAGGCCGTTTTTAAACAAAAAACTCCCAAACGAGTTGGGAGTTCTAAAGTAAAAAGACAGCTGACTATCTTCTTTTATCTCTAATTTTAGCTTTTTTACCGGTAAGTTCTCTAAAGTAGTAAATTCTAGCTCTACGAACAGCACCTTTTTTGTTGATTTCAATTTTTTGCAAAGCTGGCAAGTTTACTGGGAAGATACGCTCTACTCCAACTGAACCTGACATTTTACGAATAGTAAAAGTTTCTGTGTTTCCAGAACCTCTTCTTTGAATAACAACACCTTTAAAAAACTGTGTTCTTGTTTTTTCACCCTCTTTAATTTCGTAGTAAACTGTGATTGTATCTCCAGCTCCGAATACAGGGAAATCTTTTCTTGTTACAAATTCGTCTTGAACGAATTTCATTAAATCTGCCATTTTATTTTTTATTTATGGATTTAAAAAGAGCAACATTCACGGTCTTCGCCAGAGGTTGGTCTAATGAGGGTGCAAATGTAATTAAAAAAAAATCAAATTCCAATAAAAGAAAATTCCAAATTCCAGTTTTTTTAAAGGGCTAAGCGATTGGAATTTAAAATTCGAAATTTATTCAAAAGTCCAACTAAAAATTACAATAGACAAATTCCAAATTCCATTTTTTCTGGTTTATCAATTGGGATTTGGAATTTAAAAAATTTGGAATTTATATTAATAAATCTGGTCGTCTATTTTTCGTGTGTTCATACGCCATATCTTCTCGCCATTTATCGATTTTGGCAAAATTTCCGCTGGTTAACACTTCGGGAACTTTCCAACCTTTGTAATCGGCAGGTCTTGTGTAGATTGGTCCCGACAATAAATTATCCTGAAAACTATCTGTCAAAGCCGAGGTTTCGTCGCTTAGAACTCCGGGAATCAATCTTATTAAGGAATCACATAAAACCAAAGCTCCCAATTCTCCACCGCTCAAAACATAATCGCCAATAGAGATTTCTTTGGTAATAAAATGATCGCGAACGCGTTGATCAACACCTTTATAATGACCACAAAGAATAATGATATTCTCGTACATCGACATGGTGTTGGCCATTTTTTGGTTCAGCGTTTCCCCGTCGGGCGACATATAAATGATTTCGTCATAGGTTCTTTGGCTTTTCAAATGAGAGATGCAATCATCTATAGGTTGAATGTTCATTACCATTCCGGCACCTCCACCATACGGATAATCATCGACACTCTTTTGTTTGTTAGTCGTGTAATCTCGCAGATTATGGAAATGAACTTCTACAATTCCTTTATCGATGGCGCGTTTCATCATCGAGGCCTCAAACGGACTTCGTAATAATTCGGGTAGAACGGTAATAATATCAATGCGCATTTTTTATTTTCTAGTTTGCAAAGTTAGGGTTCTAATAATTAAAAAACTAAACCCCAAATTGTCGTAAATGATGGTCTATGTGATTCCACATCAATTTATCCCAATCTTCAAAAGTCATTTTTCCCCAAAAAGGATGATCCATCTCTTTTATGGCATCGTGACCAACAGCAAACCGACTAAAATTAATTGATAATTCACTTTGAACAACATAAAAATCATATTTTTCTTTAAAAATAAATTCCGGAGCAGTAGGGCTGTTTTTCTTGAATTCAGAATTAATAACTTTGTTTTTCATCATCTTGCCCAAAAAACGCAGCAAGAAATTTATTTTTAATTTTTTTTCTCCAAAAGCTACCAGCATCACGTCATTGCTGTGCTTGAGCATTTGGTCTACGCTCATTTTGCCCCAAATAGCTTTGCTGCCGGGCGTTAATGATTTTATTCTCGTAATTATTTTATCATTATCGACTTTGTTATAAATAGAATTCATAATTTTAAAGTTTTGATTTGTTTCAAAAATACAATTATACTGCATTCAATCTGTAAATTATATATTAAATTTGCACCTCAATAAAAAATAATAAAAAATGGAAAACGGAATATACGCTAAATTCAACACTGCAAAAGGTTCAATTTTAGTAAAGTTAACACACGAATTAACGCCAGGAACTGTTGGGAACTTCGTAGCTCTTGCCGAAGGAAACATGGAAAACAAAATTAAACCTCAGGGACAAAAATTCTATGATGGTTTAAATTTTCATAGAGTGATTCCTAATTTTATGATTCAAGGTGGATGTCCTCTTGGAACTGGAACAGGAGATCCGGGTTATAAATTTGATGATGAGTTTCATCAAGATTTGCGTCATGATGCGCCGGGTGTTTTATCTATGGCAAATTCAGGTCCAGGAAGCAATGGTTCTCAATTTTTTATAACACACGTGGCAACACCTTGGTTGGACAATAAACACACCGTTTTTGGAAATGTAATTGAAGGCCAAGATGTGGTAGATGCTATTGCACAAGGTGACAAATTAGAAACACTAGAAATTGTTAGAGTAGGAGAGGAAGCTAAAAACTGGAATGCTATTGAAGCATACATTGGTTTGAAAGGCGCTCGTTTGAAAAAATTGGCAGCTTTGAAAGCAGAATCAGAAGCTAAAATGGAAAAATTAGCTGCTGGATTCGAGAAAACAGAAAGCGGTTTGCGTTACCAATTCATTCAAAAAGGAGACGGAAAACAAGCGGAAGCAGGAAAAACAGTTTCGGTTCATTACGAAGGTTCTTTAGAAAACGGAAAAGTGTTTGACTCTTCTTACCCAAGAAAGAAACCAATTGAATTCAAGTTAGGTATTGGCCAAGTGATCGAAGGTTGGGACGAAGGAATTGCTTTGTTGAAAGTGGGAGATAAAGCGCGCTTTGTAATTCCACCGGATTTAGGTTATGGCCCAAGTGGAGCTGGAGGAGTGATTCCGCCAAACGCCACCTTGATTTTTGATGTCGAATTAATGGCCGTAAAGTAATTAAGTTGTCAATGGCCATTTTAAGTGGCACGTGATTGATTTAATTAAGAGAAATTCCAAAACGAGTCGATCATCAAAGCTTCCAGCCTTTCAAAAGCTGGAAGTTTTTTTTTGGATTTTAAAACCAAAATGTCAGTGCAGAATAACTTTTTAACCTATTTTTGTTATTCAAACTATTAGTTTACAAAAGTATTATTGAAAATTATCAAACAAAATTTCTATGAAAAAAATAATTCTTTCATTTGTTTTACTTCCCTTTTTTACAATAGTATCTTCTGCTCAGCAACCCAAAACAGATCAAGCTGCTGCTGCAAAAAATACTGTTGCTAAAGAAGAAACTTCGGCTGCAAATATTCCTTTCAATCCCGATTCGAAAGTGGTTACGCAACATACCACAACTATAAAAGGGCAACGTGTTCCTTTTCAAGCTACAGCTGGCACAATGCCAGTTTGGGATGAGGAAGGAAAGGTAATGGCTGGTTTATTTTATACGTTTTACGAACGGTCTGATGTTAAAGATCATGCTACTCGGCCTTTGGTCATTTCATTTAATGGCGGTCCCGGCTCTGCTTCGGTTTGGATGCAAATTGCGTACACTGGCCCAAAATTACTAAACATCGATGACGAAGGATATCCTATTCAGCCTTATGGAATTAAGGAAAATCCGTATTCGATTTTGGATGTCGCTGATATTGTTTTTGTTAATCCGGTTAATACAGCGTATTCTAGAGCAATAAATAAAGACATTCCAAAGGAGAAATTTTTTGGAGTAAATGCAGATATTAAATATTTAGCTACTTGGATTAACAGTTTTGTTACACGAAATAATCGTTGGGCTTCTCCAAAATATCTTATTGGCGAAAGCTATGGTACGACCAGAGTTTCCGGACTGGCGCTAGAATTGCAAAATAGCCAATGGATGTATCTAAACGGAGTAATTCTAGTATCACCAACAACTTTAGGTATTGAGCGCGGTGTAGCTTCTGAGGCAGCACTTAAATTACCCTATTTTGCTGCCACGGCTTGGTATCATAAAATGTTAGATTCTGATTTACAGCAAAAAGATTTAACAGATATGTTGCCAGAAGTAGAGAATTTCACCATAAATGAGCTCATTCCGGCAATGAGCAAAGGTGGATTTTTAGACGATAACAAACGAAAAGAAATGGCTCAAAAAATGGCTCGTTATTCTGGATTGTCAGAAAAAGTGATTCTGCAAAATAATTTGGATGTACCTTTAAATTACTTTTGGAAAGAATTGTTGCGAGACAAAGGATTTACTGTAGGCCGACTCGATTCGCGCTACAAAGGTATTGACCGCAAGGATGCTGGAGATAATCCAGATTTTAATGCAGAACTTACTTCTTGGTTGCATTCGTTTACGCCAGCAATTAACATGTATCTTCGCAACAACCTCAATTACAAAACTGATTTGACCTATAATATGTTTGGTTCCGTGCGACCTTGGGACAATAAAGGAGATGAAACTGGCGAAAATCTAAGGCAAGCAATGGCTCAAAATCCCTATTTGCATGTAATGGTTCAGTCTGGATATTATGATGGCGCTTGCGACTATTTTAATTCCAAATACAATCTTTGGCAAATGGATCCAAGCGGAAAACTCAAAGATAGAATGTCGTGGAAAGGATATCGTAGCGGACACATGATGTATCTCCGAAAAGCAGATCTTGAAGCAGCAAATGAAGATATAAGAGAATTTATTAAACTTTCTATCCCAAAACCTGGGCAAGCAGCCAAATATTAGGAATAGCAATAACTAAAAAAAGTCCGAAAATCTTTTGACTTTCGGACTAATTGGTTTTGGTTAGTTATTATTGGTTGTTGTATTAATGTTAAATATCATCAAATTCGATATCAGTAAAGCTTGATGTTGATCGTAATTCGGATGGTTGTTCTACTGATTTTTCAGACTCGTATTCTTTCTTAAAGTCTTTTTGGTGTCTTTCAGAGATTACTTCCTCGCCTTTGTGGTTCAAAACATAATCGGTCATTTCTTCAAGAATTTCGGCGAAAGCGGAAAAATCTTCTTTGTACAAATATATTTTGTGTTTTTTAAAATGGTAAGAACCATCAGCTTCGGTAAATTTTTTGCTTTCAGTAATCGTAATATAATAATCATCGGCTTTTGTAGCTCTTACATCAAAGAAATAAGTTCTCCGTCCAGCTCTTAAAACTTTAGAAAATATATCTTCATTTTCTAACCTATCATTTTCTCTCATAATTCTTCTGTCAATTTGGTTTGTAATGCAATATTCAAAAATCAATAAAATAGTTGTATTACACAACAATTATTGCAATTCTTTTTCAGAAAGTTGTTTCAAATATAATGCTGCATAATAGCCTTCTTGATTTATTAATTGATTATGAGAACCTTGCTCGATGATGCGTCCTTCGTCTAGGATAATTATTTTGTCCGCATTTTTTGCTGATGAAACCCTGTGACTTACAATTATTGTCGTTTTGTCTTTGCAAATTTCTTGTAAATTATTCAAAATGGCTTCTTCGGTTTCGGTGTCAACGGCTGATAAACAGTCGTCAAACAATAAAATTTTTGGGTTTTTAATGATGGCTCTCGCAATAGAAACTCTTTGCTTTTGACCACCTGAAAGTGTGATTCCTCTTTCGCCAAGAATTGTTTCGTATTGTTTGTTGAAATTAATGATGTTGTCGTGAACCACAGCACTTTTTGCCGCATCTTCTACTTCTTTATCGGTAGCGTTTTCTTTACCAAATTTAATGTTGTTTTTGATTGTATCCGAGAATAGAAAAGCATCTTGAGGCACAATTCCGATACTGTTTCTTAAATCGTATAAATTTACTTTGCTAATTTCTTTTTCGTCAACGGTAATTTGACCTTCGGTTACTTCATATAAACGAGAAATCAAGGAAACAATAGTCGATTTTCCAGAACCTGTTTTTCCTAAAATCGCCAAAGTTTCGCCTTTTTGAATTGTAAACGATACGTCTTGCAATGCTTTTATGTTCGTATCTTCATAAGTATAACTCACATTTTCGAAAGAAATTGCACCATCAATAATTGAATGTTCAGGATTATTATTTTTAATTTCGGGCACAAATTTTAGAAATTCATTGATTCGTTTTTGCGATGCTTCGGCTTCTTGAACCATAGATGAAACCCAACCCAAAGATGCCACTGGCCATGTGAGCATATTGACATACAATATAAATTCGGCGATAGTACCAATGCTTTTGATGGTGCCGTTGATGTACATTAAACCTCCAAAATAGATTACCACCAAGTTGCTAATTCCAATTAAAGCCAACATTAATGGGCCGAACAATGCTTGAATTTTGCCTAAACTTAAACTTTTGCTTTTGCTTTCGTCGGACAAAGCGATCATATTTTTATGATGTTGATCCTCTAAAGAATAAGCTTTTATTACTCTAATTCCAGAGAAAATTTCCTGAGAAAAACTAGAAACTTTTGATAAATATTGCTGAAAAACGGTACTTCTTTTATTGATTTCGGAACTTATTTTGAATATAGCGTAGGACAATATAGGCAATGGTAGTAAGGTGTACAACGTAAGTCGTGGCGAAACAGCAAACATATAACCGATAACAATTACGAACCGGATCAGCGTGTTTATGGAATACATTACAGCAGGTCCAACATACATTCTGACTTTGGAAACATCCTCACTGATGCGGTTCATCAAATCACCTGTTCGGTTTTGTTTGTAGAAATTTTGAGATAAGTTCTCGTATTGTCTGAATACTTCATTTTTCAAATCGAATTCAATATGACGAGACATTACAATTAGCGTTTGTCGCATTAAGAAAGTAAGAAAACCAGCAATAATTGTGGTTGCGATTACTAGTAAAATATTTGAAATCAGTTCTTGCTTAATAACCTCATTTGTAATTGTTTTATCTTTTGCAAATGCTTCAATTGCAGTAAAAGATTTGCTAATTAATTTCGGGGTAAATAGGGAAAAGATTTGTCCGATAATTGTAATAACGATGCCTATCAAAAAGCTGTATTTGTACTTGACGAAGTATTTATTTAGATATTGTAATTCTTTCATATGTAGATAATATTTGTTTTTTAAAGGAATATGTAATTGCTTCGCCTGTTCGCTTTCGCTCGGGTCGCATATCTTCATTTGTGTTTATCTCATCGGTTAGTATTTTATTTGGTATTCGATGATTTTCAATTGCGACCAAATTTAGGTAATGCTCATTTCATAGTAAATAGCTATTCTTTAAGATTCCAAAGGTAATAGGAAATTTAGATATTTTTTTAAATTTAAGTCTGTTTTAAAAGAATGAAATCCCTATTTTTGTCACCTAATAAAAAATGTTCTTAGAAAGTGGTAAACAGAAGACATATTCGTGTTAAGGTAATGCAATCCATTTATGCGATGCATCAAAACGGATCGGATAATTTAGAAAAAGAAGAAAAATTCTTATTTTATAGTATTGACGCTATTCAGGATTTATACCTAATTATGATTTCCTCATTGATTGAAATTTGTAAAAAAGAAACCGATTTTTTACATAAATCCAGCCAGAAACATCTTGCAACTGCAGAAGAACGCAAACCCAACGAAAAGTTTATAAAAAACGCTATTTTTCAGATACTTGCCGAAAATAATTCGTTGAGTATTGGTCTTGAAACCCGAAAAATAGACAATTGGACTTTGAATGATGATTATATTTTGCTCCTTCTCGATGACATCAAGCAAAGCAAATTGTATGCAAAATATATGAGCAATGCCGTGAATTCTTTTGAGGAAGACAAGGAATTTATAGTCAATTTGTTTCAGGATGTAATTGTTCCCAACGATAAATTATATGACTATCTAGAAGACAATAAACTGACTTGGATAGATGATATTCCTGTGGTAAATACAGAAATCATCAAACAATTAAAAGCTATCAAGCCCGTTGAAGAAGGAAATTTAAGAATTCCTAAAGTGTTCAAAGACAATGAAGACCGCGATTTTGTTCAGAATTTATTTAGAAAAACGGTTTTGAACGAATCAGAATTGGCTAAGGAATATTTGGATAAAACACCCAACTGGGACAGTGAAAGAATTGCCGAAATTGATAACATAATATTGAAAATGGCGATTTGCGAGTTGTTGAAATTCCCTTCTATTCCTGTAAAAGTGACCATCAACGAATATTTAGAATTGGCAAAAGAATATTCTACACCAAAAAGTAGTATTTTTATCAACGGAATCTTAGACAATTTGGTCAAAGAACTCCAAAACAACAACAGAATTCAAAAAGTAGGACGTGGATTAATGTAAATGTCCAGAAAAACAAAAAACAGTAAACAAAAACAAAAAAATTAAAATTATGCAAGATTTATTAAAGTTTTCTCCTTATTTATTAATGTTTGTGGTTCTTTATTTTTTTATGATTAGACCGCAACAACAAAGAGCCAAAAAAGAGAAAGAATTCGAAAGTGCTTTGAAAGTGGGTGATAAAATTATCACAAAAAGTGGACTTCACGGAAAAATTGCCGAAGTTGCTGATACTACAGTTGTTATCGAAACAATGGCTGGAAAATTGAAAATGGAGCGTTCTGCAATTTCGATGGAAATGAGTGCAGCTCTGGCTAAAAAATAGTAAGAGCTTAACCAAAAAAAAATCCCAAACCTCAATTATTTAATGAGGTTTGGGAATTTTTTTTTAGAAAAATTATTTTTTCTTGCTTTTGTTTTTCTTGTTTTTCTTTGCTTTATTAGCTTTTGCTTTTGCTTTTTTCTCTTTTGCTTTTGCTTTTAGTTTTGCTTTTTTAGCTTTGTCTTTTTTGGCTTTTTTTGCCTTTTTAGCTTTTGCCTTTGCTTTAGCCTTAGATTTTCTAGCTTTTTCTTTTTCTTTCTCTTTTCCTTTCAACTTGTTGCTTTTCTTTTTCTTAGCTTCCTTTGGTTCTTCCTCAATAATGTAAATTGTTTCTTCAATAAGAACTTCATCTTCTTGATTTTCAATTTCTACTTCTTGATTTTCTTCAGCTATTGGAGTTTCAACAACTTCTTCAACTTTTTTGGTTGTTCTAGCTGCTCTAGGCGCTCTCGCTTTTGGACTAACTATAGCTTTTACTGTTTCCTCTGTCGTATTTTCTACTGTTTGTTCCGTTACAGTATCTGGTGTTTCCACATTGTTGGTTTCTTCGGCTGTTTGCCCAAAAACCTCTTCTTTGTTTTCTTCCATTTCTTTAATGTAAATTTAATGTTAATTAATTGTCAACAAATATACATCAAAAAATAATCCGTCAATGTTAAGTTTTTTGTAATTGCAAAAAATAGACGTCAGATCAAAAGTTTTACTAACTTTTCTTTCTTTAGAAATTTATTTTTCAATTGCTTTACAGGTCAATTCTGCAATTTTCACGATTACTTCTACCGCTTTTTGCATACTTTCTACAGGAACATATTCGTATTTTCCATGAAAATTGTGACCACCAGCAAAAATATTTGGGCAAGGCAAACCTTTGTAAGACAATTGACAACCATCCGTTCCGCCACGAATGGGTTTTATAAGCGGTTTAATTCCTAATTCTTTCATCGCTTTTTCGGCAATATCGACAATATGTTTTACCGGCAAAACCTTTTCTTTCATGTTATAATATTGGTCTTTTAGTTCAGCAATTGCAATATCTTCCCCAAATTGTTTGACGAATTTCTTGTTGATTTTTTGAGTAATTTTAACAATTAATTCTTTGCGTTTTTCAAACTTTTTCTTGTTGTGGTCTCTAATTATGAGTTCCAAAACAGTTTCTTCGATACTTCCAGTTAAATGATGAACGTGAAAAAATCCCTCGTATCGGCTGGTTTCTTGGGGAGTTTCACCTTTTGGTAGTTCGTTGATAAAATCATTGGCAATGAGCATCGAATTGATCATTTTGTCTTTGGCATAACCCGGATGAACGCTTTTTCCTTTGAAAGTTATTTTGGCCGAAGCCGCATTAAAATTCTCGTATTCCAGTTCTCCTATTTGACTGCCGTCCATTGTGTAAGCCCAATCGCAACCAAATTTTTCTACATCAAAAAGATGTGCTCCACGACCAATTTCTTCATCTGGTGTAAAACCAACTCTAATTTTTCCATGCTTGATTTCGGGATTATTAATCAGGAATTCCATTGCAGTAGCAATTTCAGTAATTCCTGCTTTGTCGTCTGCTCCTAAAAGTGTTGTCCCATCGGTGGTTATTAAGGTTTGTCCTTTATATTGTAATAATTCTTTGAAATATTTTGGCGATAAAATAATATTTTGCTCCGCATTCAAAACGATATCTCCACCATCATAATTTTGGACAATTTGAGGATTTATGTTGGCACCTGTAAAATCGGGAGTAGTATCAAAATGCGAAATAAAACCTATCGTTGGAACTTCATAATCTACATTTGAAGGCAAAGTCGCCATGATATAAGCATTATCATCAATGGTAACTTCTTGCATTCCAATTGTTTTTAGCTCTTCCACTAGCTTTTTTGCCAAACCCCATTGTTTCGATGTACTTGGCGTAGTTTCTGAACTTGCATCAGATTCGGTGTCAATAATGACATAACTAATGAATCGGTCTATGATATTTTGCATTATTATATTTTTGTGCAAATGTAATGAAAATATTACTGCCCGTTTTTGATGTTCTTGGAAAGTCCACCATTTTTAGCCTTCAGATGAATGTGATTTTCTAAAAGGTAGTATTGCTTTTTAAATACTTTGTCCGAAAGTGAGCAAGTTGTTGTCAGGGTCAAGAACAGAAAATTCTTTTTGTCCCCAAGGTTTTAGTACTAATTGTCCATTGGGATGAATGCTTGTTTTATTGTCTAACAATGTTTGGTAAAACGTATCAATAGCATCTGTTCTGATGTAAACCTGACCATAGTTTTCTTTTGGATCCAATGTTTTAAACTCGAAAAAGTGAATTTGAATCTCGTCTTTTTGCATCATTAGATAGCCATCAAAGTCAGCATTTCCAAATTCTTGAAAGCCTAACTTGTTGCTATAAAAGTTTCTTGTTGCTTTTTTGTCACGCATTGGTAACTTGGGATGAATGGCTGTTAGCATAGTTTTTTATTATTTAAAAGTGAAGTTAGATTTTCTTTTTTGTGCTATGTCGAACTAAATGTCTTTAAGTTAAGCATAAGTCTTACCCGTCTGTTCGAGTGTTTTATTAAAAAATGCGACAGCTTTTTTTAATAAAATGTATCGAGAACGCTACTATTAAAACTTCTCGATACTATTTTTATAGAAAGCTATCGCATTACTACAAAAATCACTCGAAGAGACGGATAATTAGTGTAAATTGACATTGAGTGAGAGATTCTAGCTCCTACCTATTTCAATTTATTTTTATTGCCCATCAGAGACAAAAGCAAGTTTGTTCATTTTTTGGTTTACTGCCAACCGGAAAATTTTGGAAATTCCCATTGCTTTCAAATTGCCTAGTTCTTGCCAAGCTTTGTTTTTAGCGGTAATATTGCAATAAATAAGGCTAGATTCATTCGAAGAAAACAGCCATCCATCGTTCGTTAAATAAAAATCTTCGGTGTTTTTTGGTAATTCAATCAGTTGATTTATAGACCCTTTTTTGTCAATAAATGAGACCCAATTTCCTTTTTTTAGTTTTTGACAAATTACAATTCCATCACGGTATTTATACAAACTCCGTCCGATGCTGTCCGTCAAGTACTTTTCGGTTTTGTTTTTAATATGGATTAATTTCAAAGTAACTTTTGGTTTCGACAAGGTAAACGCTGCAATTTCGGATTGGTTCAACCAACAATAATATCCTATAGAATCCTTTGAAGTATATAGTTTTTTAGTAACTAAACCATCTAAGGAAATTCGGGTCAGATTTTGGTCAGTGTCTTTCACTACAGATATAAATTTACCGTCTGGTGTCGTTTTTGGAGAATATTCTGCTTGGCTATTGTTGGTAAATTGTTTGGTAGTGGCAGTGGCTAAATCATATAAAAAAACATCAGTTGGTTTTTTATTTCTAGAACTTACATACGCCACAGCATTTAACTTTTCGATAAAACTGGGTTGGTTATCGTAGCCTTCATTATTACTAATGTTTACCGGTTTTGCGTTTGGAACGATACTAAAAGAAGTTTCGTTTTTTTGAATATCGAGCAAATACACTTCGGTTGAAGGTTGTGCAAATCCATATTGATGTAGCAATACAATTAAAAATAGTAAGCGGTTTAATTTCATATTAAATAGCATTTAATGCGGTTTAGGCTTTCACTTTATCTATTAAGTATTGTTGCTTTTGTTTTATATATATGTTAAAGTTAGAAGCTCGTATTAAGGAGTTTACAAAATTAATCGTATGCATTTGGTTCAGGATAATAAATGTTTGCATTCATTAAGAAATTTGATAATGATGTTAATAAAAATTGCACGGAATGATAAACATCAATATTTTGATGATAGATTTCAAAATCTTTACCGATAGCTGAAGGCATATACATTTTTTGATTTTTTTTAATCCCTTTCCTTAGATGTTCATATTGATTATTGTATATAATTACCCCATCATTTAAACTTAAAATTACGTTATGAAATAGGTATGAAGGAATTTCATTCTGTTTATATGTTTCAACTATTTTTTCTTTCAATTTATCAAAATTAAAGCCATCAATTTTTTCGCAAATTATAAATGTAAAAATTGTATCAAACGGATTTGACTGTGGATTATGAATTTCTGATTCAACATGATTTATGCAGAATATTTGATCTATTCTTTTTAACTTTTTTATATTGGAAATTTTGACTAAAGCATCACATAAATCTTGTATTGATAATGAAGATTTCATTTCGCCTATTGCTAATACTGGTTCAACGGGAAAGAAGCGATTATTGTTTCCCTCTGTAATTAGTGGTGTATTATTTAAATCATAAATAACTACATCGCATTGTGTTGAAACTTCATCGTATGAGTTTATTAGAAATCCAGTTGAAATACTGAATTTTTGCGGAATTGCAAATTCTAATATTTCTTTACAAATGTTTTCGCGGAATGTCCCATACTCTCCTGGATGAAGTAGTTTGTTTTTCTTTTTTAAATCCTCGAAAACTTTTTTCGAAGAATTAAAATCGTAAATAAATTTGTCGATTTTAATTTTCAGTAATTGTTTGTAAATAGTATTCATATTATTTATTTAAGAGGGCTTAAATCTTTATGTATATAATTAGGAAACAAACATAGTAAAACACACGCGTAGCGGATTTAAACTGTAATTTCATTCTTGATGTTTTATTAAAGGATGTGTAACAATTATAAATATTCAGTTTTTAATCCAAAAACTGAGTATATTTCTCGTTTTAAAATGCTTTGCTCAACTAGAGTTAAGGTTTATTTTCTATCAAGCCTTCTCCTTCACAAAACCATCAATCACTTTTTGGTAATAATCATAAGTGGTTTTGGCGATAGATTCCCAACTGAAAATTTTCAAAACGCGTTCTCTTCCGGCTTTTCCCATTTGGGTTGCCAAAGCTTCGTCGTCTAGTAAAATATTGATTTTGTCAGCAAAAGCTTTTTGAAAAGCTTCAGGATTCGCAGGATTAAAATCAGTTCTAGAAACACTTTCGAGCGGTACTAAATAACCCGATTCTCCTTCGACAATGATTTCTGGAATTCCACCTACGTGGCTTCCCACAACAGGCGTTTCGCAAGCCATCGCTTCAAGATTGATGATACCAAAAGGTTCGTACAAAGATGGACAGGCAAATACACGGGCGTGGCTGTACAACACTTTTATTTTTTCTCGTGGCAACATTTCTGAGATTAGAATTACTCCTTCTCTTTCTTTTTTCAAATCGGCAATCAAAGCTTCGGTTTCTTCGGCAATTTCCTTGGTGTCAGGAGCTCCAGCACAAAGTACGATTTGGCAATTTTTGTTGAAATGTTTAGCGGCAGAAATCAATTGCGAAATTCCTTTTTGTCGTGTAATACGTCCCACAAAAAGTACAAAAGGAATGTTGGGATTAATTCCTAATTCTAAAAGTAAATTATTGTCAAAGGTGGGTTGGTAAAATTCTGGATCGATTCCGTTGTGAATTACCGTCACTTTTTCAGGATTAACATCATAAGCTTCAATAACATCTTCTTTCATTTGTTCGCTCACGGCAATGATTCCATCGGCGGTATTGTAAGCGCTATTTTCAATCCAACGCGAAAGAAAATAACCGTTTCCTAGTTGTTCCACCTTCCAAGGACGATGTGTTTCTAAACTGTGTGTTGTCAAAATCAGTGGTGATTGCAATAATTCACGCGTCATAATTCCAGCGAGATGCGTGTACCAAGTGTGGCAATGAATCACATCGGCTTCGGGCGTAGCTTGCGACATTTCTACATTTCGACTCATATTGTGAAACATCTTGATGTGCGGATTGGCATCGTCAACCATTTTAGTTAATGAAGAAGTAATTCCTCGAACGTGCATCGAATCGGTATCTACATTTTGGTCGCCAAAACATCGTACTTCTACTTGACCTAATTTGGCTAATTCTTGGCTTAAAAAATCAATGTGAACACCTGCACCGCCATAAATGTTTGGTGGAAATTCATTTGTAAAAAGAGCTATTTTCATTATGATGGGATTTTATATCGTGAAAGTAAATTGGTTATTTTGCTTTCCAAATATAATAAATATCAAGTATTTATTGCTAAACGAGCGAATTATTTTTCAAAGATAAAACCCATAAAAAAATCGAAAATTTCTTTCTAGTTTTAGATTCAATTTCCTTTTAATTTTACGAGTTTATGTTTTAAAGTTAAAGCAATTAAAATTATAGCTATTGGAGTTTAGTTTGCAGTAGATGATATTAAAAGTATAAAAACTGCACAAATCTTTGCAGCTAT
>CAMCTL010000018.1 GCA_945878515.1 Flavobacterium psychrophilum
GGTTGTAGATATACAAAAACAGCTACGGTGGTGGGTTTCAATTCTCGCATGGATAGCAAATTCAGCATATAGGTTCCGAAGGTAGAAAAAACTATCACAAAACCTATTTTCCAATACATATCCGTTGGCATTAAAGCCCAATTGATGGCTTCAAATTCATTCCAGCCAAAAGGCAAAACCATCAAAAATCCAATCAAATAAATCCATTTGGCAAAGTTGAATGGGTTGTATTTTTGCATCAGTTTTTTAACAATCACTAAGTACAATCCGTAGGAAGTAGCGTTAACAAAAACCAGAAAATTTCCTAAAGTTGGATTGCTGGCGTTTGTAGATGATTTTCCATAAAGTATCAAAAAAGCTGTACCAATTAGCCCCAAAACAATCCCAAAAACCATTCGTTTTTGCATTCGTTCTTTGAGGATTATAGCCGAAAGAATCAGTACGATTATAGGTGTACAAACCATTAGTACCGATGCTGAAATTGGGGAAGTCAAACTCAATCCTTTGAAGAAAGAAAGCATATTTAAAGCCACGCCAAAAAAGCCGCACCAAATTATTCTAGGGAAATCGGCGCGGTCAATTTTTTCTTCCCGAATTTCCTTTGATTTTCTGCTGAAAAGCCAAGCCAACCAAAACAAAACTGTAGCTCCGCCAACTCGCATTATTATAAATCCGTAAGCATCGACATATTTTGGCATGACATCTTTTGCAATCGTAAAAGTCAGACCATATATAATGGAAACGATTGTGGCGGCAAGTAGCGCAAGGGTTCTTTTAGACATAAAACTTATAACGCTTTTTTATTCTAATATTAAACTTTTTATTAAATCACGAAGTTCTTAGTCGGAAATATTTTCTTTATCGGATTTGTCGTAAATGGAAAGTAAATAAACAGTTTCATCTTGAATATAAACAAAAGTAATGACTCTTGCTCCGCCACTTTTTCCTTTCCCTTTGGAAGTAATTGACATCCTGATTTTGAAACAATTCTGAATGATTTCATCGCCCATTTTTGGGTTTTGTTCTAAATCGTCCAATAGTTTTTCGTAGTCTTTTGGAATAGAACGATGTCTTTTTGACAAGATTTTCAGTTCTTTATCAAATGAAGGAATGGATATGATTTTAAAGCTCATCTAGTAATTCTCTAGCAGGTCTTCCTTTCAATTTTCCAGCTATAACCAATTTTACTTCTTCTACACCTTGTTTTATATTAGCCACAATTTGTTCTTTGCTCGGTTCAGGTTCTTCCCAAGTTTCTAGATTTTTGTATTGTGCTTTCATTTGCTTCCATTCATTAATCGGAATAAAAACCCCTGTGGGTTTCCCTTTTTCGTTTTGTATAAATTGTAAGCTCATATTTTTCGATTTATTGTACAAATATAATTATTATTCTGTTGAACTCAATGCTTTCATTACCTGAAGCATATTTTGCTGGCTGTTGCCGATGAAAATTTTGTCATCAATAACAAAAACAGGGCGGCTTAAAAAGGTATAATGTTCCAAAATGTATTTTTTGAAATCATCTTCGGTCAAGGATTTATGCTGCAAATCCATCGATTTATAAAGTTGTGCTTTTTTGCTGAAAAGGGCTTCGTAACTTCCCGAAAGTTGATACATTTCTTCTAATTCTTCAATTGTGATTGGGTCTTGTTTGATATCGTGGAACTTCAAATTATGGTTTTGTGGCAGCGATTTGATAATTTTTCGGCAGGTATCGCAGGAAGCGAGATAATATATTTTGTTCATAATAATAAGTACAATTTCTATGTGCAAAGAAAATTCATTTACCACGGAAAATGATTATTTTTATCAAAAATTTAAAAAAATGACTCAAACATTCGAAATCACCAGAACGAGCAGAAAAATAGTATCTCAATTTTTGGATAATTACTCATTAGAACAGCTCAACAAAATTCCAGAAGGATTTAGCAATAATTTGATTTGGAATATTGCTCATGTTGTGGTGACACAACAATTATTGGTTTATAAATTATCAGGATTGCAGACGATGGTTTCGGATCAAATGATAGAAAAATATAAAAAAGGAACTAGGCCACAACACAATGTTACTCAAGCCGAAGTCAATGAAATTAAATTTTTGTTGTTTACTACCGTCGAAAAGACCAAAGAAGATTATGACAACAGCGTTTTCAAAAACTATCAAGAATATCCTACTTCAACAGGTTTCGTTTTAAAAAATGTAGAAGATGCAATGATGTTTAATAATTTTCACGAAGGAATCCATATTGGAGTCATGATGAGTCTTAAAAAGTACATCTAAAGCAGTTTATTTGCTCTGACAGATTATTATGTAGGGGCGGTTGAACTCGTTTTGTTAATAAATTATCTTAAAGAATAAACGTAACCAACACTTAGCCATAATAGATAGTCATTGGTTTTATTTTCTTTATAAACGTCTGGGTTCGGTTTTAAGCCGTCAACCCAATCCGAAAAATAGTACTGTCCCCTAAGTTCAAGCATCAAATCTGATGACTCTGCAATTTTATATCTTAGTCCTATTCCAGACACAATTGAAAAAACGGATTTTGACTCGGAAGAAAACCCAAACGGACGATCATCAGTTGGAGTTAAATATTTTGGAAAAGTTGTTTGGGCAGTGCCCGGTACACCAAGGGAGGATTTAGCTTCAGTAGTATAAAAACTATATTGAGCTCCAAAACAAATGTAAGGACCCAAACTTCCAACATTCTCAGTGAAGTCTCGAATACTCCGTGGAAAAAATTCTAATTGCATACTAAAGTTGGAAAGAGTAGTATTCCCATTCATGGCCGCTAACTGTTGTTTTGCAAGCGATGGATTTCCTTCTATCCACCGGCCTGAATACTTAAAATCTGATTTGCTGTATGACAATTCAGTCCTAAGTTTAAATCGATCTGAGAAATAAGTAGAATTGTTAAAATATCCCCTATCATCCACAGCAAAATTAACAAAATGAACTACACCAATTCCAAAGCCACTATTAATATCCGATGCTATATCAGAACCTTCGCCATAGTCCGATTGAAAACCAACTGACCCAACAAAAAATCCAATTTCACTTGAAAATCCGAATTGTGCATTTGCTTCGTTTGAAAAAACAAAAAACAAATATGTACAGAAAAATATTTTAAATTTTGATTTCATTATTGTAAGTTGTTTTTTTACAATTTTCTACAAATATATAAAAACATCAATCATTCCCAAATTAAAATTTAAATATAACAAAACTATAATTATTTGTATCGATTTGTGAATAACATAGTAGAAATTTAATTTATTAATTATTAATAATGTTGTTTAGGAGCTATATTCACATTAATTGCATCATTTTTATAAGTGTTAAGAAATATCTAATAAGACAAATATAATTATTGTAACATGTATATTTGTACAATATAACGAAAACGTTTTCTGTAAACGTTATTAATTTAAAAATTATGTCACAAAGTATTGCTAAATTCATTGAAGAGGTTGCAAAAAAGAACCCAAACGAACCAGAATTTTTACAAGCTGTTATAGAAGTTGCCGAAACAGTTATTCCATTTATTGACGAAAACAAAAAGTACCAAAACAAAATGCTTTTGGAAAGAATGGTGGAGTCCGATCGAATCATTATTTTTAGAGTGGTTTGGATTGATGACAAAGGCGATACCCAAGTGAACAGGGGTTATAGGATTCAAATGAATTCAGCTATTGGCCCATATAAAGGAGGCATTCGGTTTCATCCTTCTGTAAATTTAAGCATTTTGAAATTTCTTGCCTTTGAGCAAACTTTTAAAAATAGTCTCACCACTTTACCAATGGGTGGTGGAAAAGGGGGCGCTGATTTTGATCCAAAAGGAAAATCAGATAATGAAGTAATGCGTTTTTGTCAAGCTTTTATGACGGAATTATCAAAACACATTGGGTCCAATACAGATGTACCTGCTGGAGATATTGGTGTGGGAGGAAGAGAAGTTGGGTATATGTTTGGTCAGTACAAAAGACTCAGAAATGAATTTACTGGCGTCTTAACCGGAAAAGGACTTTCATTTGGCGGTTCTTTGATAAGACCTGAAGCTACAGGATACGGCAATGTTTATTTTGCTAATAGTATGTTGTCAACAAAAGGATATGGTTTTTCAGGCAAAACAATTGTTGTTTCAGGTTCAGGAAATGTAGCTCAATACAGTGTTGAAAAGGCAATCCAATTAGGCGGTAAAGTGGTTACTATGTCAGATTCTGCGGGTTATATTTATGACGCCGATGGGATTGATTCAAGTAAACTAGCCAACATAATGGATATAAAAAACGTGCAAAGAGGCAGAATTAGTGATTATTTGAATCAATATCCCAACGCAAAATACTTTGAAGGCAAACGTCCTTGGGAAGTGAAATGCGATATTGCTTTGCCTTGTGCTACACAAAATGAATTGAATGAAGAGGAAGCCAAAATGCTGATTGCCAATGGTTGTATTTGTGTTTCAGAAGGCGCAAATATGCCTACAACACCAGAGGCAATGCATATTTTCCAAAAAGCTAAAATATTATTTGCTCCAGGAAAAGCCTCAAATGCTGGTGGTGTTGCTACATCAGGGCTAGAAATGTCTCAAAATTCTTTAAGATTAAGTTGGTCTTCTGAAGAAGTTGACGAAAGATTGAAAGGAATTATGTTAGCAATACACGCATCTTGTGTAAAATATGGCACAGACCAATCAGGTTATGTTGACTATGTAAAAGGCGCCAACATTGCAGGTTTCGTAAAAGTTGCCGATGCTATGCTAGCTCAAGGAGTTGTTTAGACTTTTTATAAATGTAGAAAGACCTTCATTCGATCTGAAATTCAGATTAGAGATGAAGGTCTTTTTTTGTGTAACAAAATCCAAATACTTTCGTTTGTATTATATTTGTGAACGAAATATGTATTCAAATGATAAAAAACGGGTTTCGATATCTTCTATTTCTTCTTTTTTTGCAAATAGGTTATGCTCAAAACGATATGTTGTGGCAAGGCTATTTCTCATACAATGATATTAAGGACTTAGCTCAATCATCAACAACTATTTTTGCGGCCTCGGAAAACGCTTTGTTTTCAAAAAACATTAGCGCAAGTCAAATCAAAACCACAAATACCATCGATGGGCTTTCTGGCGAGACTATTACTTCTTTATATTATAGTGCAACCACAAATAAAACTCTTGTAGGTTATCAGAACGGACTGATGGTGATTATCAACGAAGTCGATGGCAGCATGCTAAATATTGTCGATATTATCAACAAACAACTTCCAGCAAACATTAAGAAGATCAATCATTTTATGGAATATAATGGGATTGTATATGTTTCGTGTGATTTTGGAATTGTACAATTCGACTTAGCTACAAATCTTTTTGGTGACACTTATTTTATAGGCAATAACGGATCAGAAATAAGTGTTTCTCAAACAGCAGTATTTAGCGGCTTTATCTATGCTTCGACTATTGATGGTATAAGAAAAGCGAATATCGCGAATAAAAATCTAATCGATTTCAACCAATGGTCGAAAATTGCTTCGGGTAGCTGGTCTAGTGTAGAAACTTTTGACACTTTATTAATAGCCATAAATAACTCTGGAGTAGTTCAGCAATATGATACTAGCAGTAATTTATTTACAGGATTTATACAACTTCCGCAAGCCGCTATCGATATGAGAGCTTCAGGAAATTATTTAATAATTACTACGCCTAATAGTGTTTCTATTTACAAGAAACAAATGATTCTTGTTCGTCAAATAAACAGCAGCCAAATTATTGATACGCCTTTGAATTTCAGTTGCGCCACCACTATTGAAGATAAAATCTACATTGGAACAAAGGAGAATGGAGTCTATACAACTACAATTTCAGCAACTAAAGCTTTTGAGAATGTAATTCCTTCGGGTCCATCTCGAAATAATATTTTTGCGCTACAAACCACCTCAACTTCACTTTGGGCTGTATATGGTGATTATAATTTGTTTTATAACCCGTTTCCAAAAGACAGCTATGGCATTAGTAAATTGAGCGAAAAGGGATGGTTAAACATTCCATACCAGGATGTACTTGGGGCTAAATCCTTGATTAGAATCGGTATTAATCCAAGTAATGAAAATGAAGTTTACATTGGTTCTTTTGATGCCGGGCTGTTAAAAATAGAAAACGACATTCCTACCTTTTTATATAATAGAACAAATAGTACTATAGAAGCAATTTTAAACACCAATGAGTTGTGGATTAATGGATTAGTTTTTGACAAATCCGGAAATTTATGGATGAATAATGGTCAAGTGGACAAAGCAATACAAGTGCTTAAAACCGATGGAAAATGGCAAAGTTTTTCTGTAAAATCAATTGTAGGCAACCCTTCAAATACAACTTATGGGAGAATGTCTATAGATAAAAACGGTACAAAATGGACAGCAACTAACAATAGTGGTCTAATAGGATTTAATGAAAATGGCAATGTTTTTAAGAAATTAACCTTAGGTACAGACTCTGGAAACTTACCAACAGACGATGCCAGAGTTGCAGCAGTGGACAATAACAATCAGCTTTGGATAGGAACTTCAAAAGGATTAAGAGTATTGTCTAATGTAAATAGCTTTTTGACAGAAGAAAAATTAACAGCAAAACCTATAATTATTCTCGAAGATAATCTTGCTCAAGAGTTAATGTATGAGCAATTTATTACCGATATTGTGGTTGATGGAGCCAATAACAAATGGATAGGCACAACTGATTCGGGAGTGTTTTTAGTGTCTCCAAACGGGCAAGAAACCAAATATCACTTCACCATTAATAATTCTCCGTTGCCCAGCAATACCATAAACGATATTGATATAAATAATAAAACCGGAGAAGTTTTTATTGCCACAAATAAAGGAATGGTGTCTTTTAAAGGATCAGCAACTGCTGCCAAAGAAGATTTGAGTAATGTATATGTTTATCCAAATCCAGTACGACCAGAATACAATGGAACTGTAAAAATAGCTGGACTAATAGACAAAGCCACTGTAAAAATAACCGATATCGAAGGAAATTTAGTTTACGAAACCACTTCCGAAGGTGGAACAATAGAATGGGATACCACCGCATTTGGCAAACATAAAGTGGCTTCTGGCGTGTATATGATTTTTGTTTCCGCACAAGATGGTATAGAAACCAAAGTCAAAAAAGTAATGATCATTCGGTAATTTTCAATTGGACTATGAACAACAAAAATTGCTTTGATTTTTTGAGATTTTTTTTTGCCGCAAATATACTTTTAGCCCACCTTCGCGAACTTTCTCAAAATAAAAGTTTGGAATTTTTAGCAAATTTTTCTAATTCATTTATAGCTGTTCAAGGATTTTTCATCATCAGCGGGTTTTTAGTGGCAAAAAGCTATACCAACACGCCTTCTTTAAAAGAATATTTTATCAAAAGAGCCAAAAGGATTTTGCCCGCCTACATTGTTGTGCTACTATTTTCGGCAATTACTTTATCCTATTTTAGCAGTTTTAGTTTTTCAAATTATTTTACGGATTTAAACGTCTATATATATTTAGGATGGAATGCTATCTTTTTAAATTTTATGCAGCCTTGTTTACCGGGTCTTTTTGAAAATAATTTGATCTGCGCTGTAAATGGAGCACTATGGACATTAAAAATCGAAGAAGGTTTTTACATCGTTTTACCCTTTATTTTTTATGCCATTAATAAATCGAAGAAACCTTTTTTAATACTCGGAAGCTTGTATTTTTTGTCGTTGTTATATTGGTTTGTAATGGATTTTTATTTCAATCAACCCTTGCTGGCCAAACAATTGCCGGGATATTTGGCTTATTTTGCAACAGGAATTTTTCTGTTTTTGAATTTTGATTTCGTTTTTCGGAATAAAGAAAAGCTTTTTTTTCTGTCACTTTTGTTGTTCATTATTTCAGGATTTTTTCGTTTTCAAATAGACGTTTTTTATCCGGCGGCTTTAGGTTTGCTAATTATAATTGCTGCTTACAGTTTGCCTTTCCTGAATAATTTTGGCAAATACGGCGACTTTACTTACGGACTTTATATTTATCATTTTCCAATAATTCAGCTTTTCAGACAGTATGATTTATTCGAAAAGTACAATCCAATTCTAATGGCAATTGCTGTGATTTTAATTACTTTATTTTTTGCTGTTTTGTCTTGGTTTCTAATAGAGAAAAGATTTTTGGATCGATTCAAAAAGAATTACATCAAACAAACTTCGGCCTTATGTTAGTCAAAACCAAAGCCATCGTCATTTCTTTACTCAAATACCAAGAGAAAAGTTTGATTGTTAAATGTTTTACAGCCTCGCACGGTTTAAAAACCTATTATGTTCGCGACGCATTTTCTTCCCGAAAATCAAACCAAAAAATCGCTTATTTTCAACCATTGACCATTCTCGAAATCGAAGCAGTACACAAAAACAAAGGCACTTTAGAAAACTTCAAGGAAATCAAAATTGCAACACCCTTTAAAACCATACATTCCGATGTTTTCAAGAGCACGATTGTGATGTTTATTTCCGAAATTCTTCACCATTCCATCCACGAAGAAGAAAAAAACGAACACCTTTTTGCCTTTTTGGAAACCGCTTTGTTTTGGCTCGACAATCACGATGAAACCGCTAATTTCCATTTGATTTTAATGCTCGAAATCACGAAACATCTTGGTTTTTATCCTGACATTTCCGAAATGGAATTGCCATTTTTCGATGCTAACGAAGGTGTTTTTACGCCATTTCACGGTCTTGGTTCACTAACGGAACACGAAACCAATCTTTTCAAAAAACTCATCAATCTAAAATTCGACAATGACCAAAAAACATTTCACGTCATCGAACGTCAAATTATATTAAAAATCCTTGTTGATTACTACGCTTTTCATCTTGACGGTTTCCGAAAACCAAAATCTTTGGAAGTTTTGGCAGCAGTATTTTCTTGAAATGATTTTCGATTGCAGATTAACGATTTTTGATTCTAGATGTCCAAGAACCAAAAAACAGAAACTTTTTTTACTAACACAAAATCTGAAATCAAAAATTCTTAATCAAAATTCTTAATCAAAATTATAACTTAATTACATTGACTTACTGCGGCTACAGCAAACAAAATCTCAAAACGCATCACTCATAATTCATAACTATTTACTACTTTCGCACTTCGATTAAAGAAAAGGATACAATGAGCATAAAATTTACTGAATACAAAGGACTTAACCTGCCAACTGTGGCGTCGGAAGTGCTTGATTTTTGGAAGACAGCAAACATATTCGAGAAGAGTGTAACCACGCGCGAAGGCAACCCACCATTCGTATTTTTTGAAGGACCGCCTTCGGCAAATGGACTACCTGGAATTCACCACGTGATGGCACGAGCCATTAAAGATATATTTTGTCGTTATAAAACCCAAAAAGGATTCCAAGTAAAGCGTAAAGCGGGCTGGGATACCCACGGTTTGCCTGTAGAATTAGGAACCGAAGCATCATTAGGAATCACCAAAGAAGATATAGGAAAGACCATTTCCGTAGCCGAATACAACGAAGCTTGTAAAAAAACCGTGATGCGTTACACCGATGTGTGGAACGATCTGACCGAAAAAATGGGCTATTGGGTCGATATGGAAGATCCATATATTACCTACAAATCCAAGTATATGGAAACCGTTTGGTGGATTTTGAAACAAATCTACAACAAGGATTTGATGTACAAAGGCTACACGATTCAGCCGTATTCTCCAAAAGCAGGAACAGGATTATCATCACACGAAGTAAATCAACCAGGAAGTTACCGTGATGTTACGGATACCACGATAGTGGCTCAATTCAAAAGCCCCATAACCCCCGAAGGGGGAATTGGTGAGAATTCAATTTCAAAAGCATTCCGTCTCGACTCCCTCTCCTTTGGAGAGGGTTGGGGTGAGGTTTTTTTCCTCGCTTGGACAACAACACCTTGGACTTTGCCTTCAAACACTGCATTGACTGTTGGACCAAAAATCGATTATGTTTTGGTTAGAACTTTTAATCAATATACTTTTTTACCTTCGAATGTTATTCTTGCTAAAAACTTGGTTGGAAAACAATTTTCGAAAGGATTTTATGAAACTTCAGAAGCTTCCGATTTTGAAAACTTCAAAGAAGGCGACAAAAAGATTCCATACCAAGTTATTGCTGAATGCAAAGGCGCTGATTTAGTTGGAATTCGTTACGAACAATTAATGAAATTCACTTTGCCTTATCAAAATCCAGAGAATGCTTTCCGAGTAATTGCTGGAGATTTTGTCACCACCGAAGATGGAACAGGAATTGTACACACTGCGCCAACTTTTGGAGCAGATGATGCTAAAGTGGCTAAAGAAGCCATTCCTGAGGTACCGCCAATGTTGGTTTTGGACGAAAACGGAAACGCAGTTCCATTGGTAAATCTGCAAGGAAAATTCATCGATGGTTTAGGAAGTTATTCCGGAAAATACGTTAAAAACGAATATTATACAGACAATGACGCTCCAGAACGCTCTATTGATGTTGAAATTGCGATCCAATTAAAAGAAGAAAACAAAGCGTTTAAAGTAGAGAAATACGTGCACAGTTACCCACATTGTTGGAGAACCGATACACCAATTTTATATTATCCACTGGATTCTTGGTTTATCAAAATCACGGAAGTTAGAGATAGAATGTTCGAATTGAACGAAACCATCAACTGGAAACCAAAAGCAACAGGAGAAGGGCGTTTCGGGAATTGGTTGAAAAACGCCAACGATTGGAATTTATCACGCTCTCGTTTTTGGGGAATACCATTGCCAATTTGGAGAAACGAAGAAGGAACAGAAGAAATTT
The DNA here is from genome assembly GCA_945878515.1 of Flavobacterium psychrophilum. Lineage (GTDB taxonomy): Bacteria > Bacteroidota > Bacteroidia > Flavobacteriales > Flavobacteriaceae > Flavobacterium > Flavobacterium psychrophilum_I. The sequence goes on from CAMCTL010000018.1 coordinate 10,839, forward strand.
TGATTGGTTCGGTTGAAGAATTATACAACGAAATAGAAAAATCAATCGCCGCAGGTTTCCAAAAAGAGAATCCTTTCAAAGGTTTTGAAATTGGAAATATGGACGAAGCCAATTATGATTTGGTTGACTTGCATAAAAATGTAGTTGACGAAATCACCTTGGTTTCGACTTCAGGAAAACCAATGAAACGCGAATCCGATTTGATTGACGTTTGGTTTGATTCGGGTTCAATGCCGTATGCACAATGGCATTTTCCTTTTGAAAACAAAGATAAAATAGACGAAAACAAAGACTTCCCTGCTGATTTCATTGCCGAAGGCGTCGATCAAACTCGTGGTTGGTTTTATACTTTGCACGCGATTGCTACTTTGGTTTTCGATAAAGTAGCCTATAAAAATGTAGTTTCAAACGGTTTGGTGTTGGACAAAAACGGACAAAAAATGTCCAAGCGTCTAGGAAACGCCGCGGATCCTTTCGAAACATTAAATGAATATGGGCCTGATGCCACACGTTGGTATATGATTTCGAATGCGAATCCTTGGGACAACTTGAAGTTTGATTTAGAAGGAATTGCTGAGGTGCGTCGTAAATTCTTTGGAACACTCTACAACACCTATTCTTTCTTTGCATTGTATGCCAATATTGATAATTTTTCCTATTCAGAAGCTGAGATTCCACTAAACGAAAGACCAGAAATCGACCAATGGATTATTTCGGAATTGAATACTTTGGTAAAAGTGGTTGATGAAGCATACTTCGATTATGAACCAACCAAAGCCGCTCGTGCAATCTCGGAATTTGTGAGTGAAAACTTGAGTAATTGGTATGTTCGTTTGTGTCGCCGTCGTTTCTGGAAAGGCGAATATGCACAAGATAAAATTGCAGCTTACCAAACTTTATATACCTGCTTATTGACCATAAGCAAACTCGGTGCGCCAATCGCTCCGTTTTTTATGGACAAACTTTACAGAGATTTAACTCTGGCAACACAATCGGAAAAATTTGACAGTGTACATTTGGCGGAATTTCCAAAATACGTTGAAAACTTTGTTGATAAATCGTTGGAGAGCAAAATGCAGAAAGCACAGACCATTTCTTCACTCGTTTTATCGCTTCGAAAAAAGGAAATGATCAAGGTGCGTCAGCCATTGCAAAAGATAATGATTCCAGTACTTGACGAAGGTTTTAGAGCTCAAATTGAAGCGGTTTCCGACCTCATAAAAGCCGAAGTTAACGTTAAAGAAATTGTGCTTTTAGACGATGCGTCAGGGATTTTGGTAAAGCAAATTAAACCTAATTTCAAAACGCTTGGGCCTCGATTTGGAAAAGAAATGGGATTGATTGCCAAAGCGATACAAGGTTTTTCGTCGGAACAAATCAATCAATTGGACAAGGAAGGAAGCTTAAGTATTGTTATTGCTGGAAATAGTATAATTTTAACAGCCGAAGAAGTGGAGATTTCTTCTCAAGATATCGAAGGTTGGTTGGTAGCGAACTCAAAAGGAATAACAGTTGCGCTGGACATCACGATTTCGGAGGAATTGAAGCAAGAAGGAATTGCAAGAGAATTGGTCAACAGGATTCAAAACCTACGGAAAGATTCAGGTTTTGAGGTTACGGATAAAATTACAGTCCATTTGCAAATCAATACAGACCCGAGCCAAAGCGAACAAGCCAAGCAATTGGAAAATGCTGTAAAAGCAAATGAAACCTATATAAAATCAGAAACATTAACAGAGATTTTAATATTTGAAGAAAATATAGACAATGGAACTGAAATAGAATTTGACGAGATAAAAACTAAAATATTAATTACAAAATAATAAAACAATGACAGACGAAATTGCAAGATATTCAGATGTAGATTTAGCTGAGTTTAAAGAGCTTATTTTAAAAAAAATTGCCAAAGCACAATACGATTTGGACTTAATTAAAAGTGCTTATATGAACGATTTAAATAATGGAACCGACGATACTTCGCCTACTTTTAAAGCTTTTGAAGAAGGTAGCGAAACAATGTCTAAAGAAGCGAATTCGCAGTTGGCCATTCGCCAAGAGAAATTCATTCGTGATTTGAAAAACGCACTTTTCCGTGTAGAAAACAAAACCTATGGCACTTGTAAAGTAACTGGAAAATTGATTAGCAAAGAAAGATTATTGATTGTACCGCACGCAACAATGAGCATTGAAGCCAAAAATTCATTGCGGTAATTATTTAAAATTTAAAGGTTAAAAAACCCAAATTCCAATCCTAGCTTTTGGAATTTGGGTTTTTAAATTTGGAATTTATTTTTGATTTGGGATTTATTTTTTAGAATTTACCTATTTTTGCGCCATTAAAATTCACAAAATGTCTTTACGAAAAGCATACCTGATTGTTTTTATTATCCTGTTGGTAGATCAACTTTCAAAAATTTACATTAAAACAAATTTTATTTTAGGGGAAGAAATCAAGGTTTTTGATTGGTTTAGAATTCATTTTATAGAAAATGAAGGTATGGCGTGGGGAACAGTAATTCCTGGTGCTTATGGAAAATTAATTTTGACCCTATTCCGATTGATGGTCGTTCCTTTGATTGGTTATTGGCTGTGGGATTCAGTGGTTCGAAAACAAAGTTCTAATTATTTGATTGTAGCAATTTCTTTAATTTTTGCTGGTGCTTTAGGAAATATTATCGATTCTGTTTTTTATGGCGTAATTTTCAATGACAGCTCTTATGAATTAGCCAGTTTATTTTCAGACAAACCTAGTGGACAATGGCTGTATGGGAAAGTGGTTGATATGTTGTATTTTCCATTGTTTGAAGGCGACTTTCCAGAATGGTTGCCAGTTTTTGGAGGACAACATTTTAAATTTTTTAACGCTATTTTCAACATTGCCGATACAGCGATTTCTACAGGTGTCGGAATTTTAATCGTTTTTAACAAAAAAGCTTTTCCAAATTAGCAATAAATTTGTTTATAATTTAGATTCTAACTGTTTATTTTATTCGTGATTGCCAAGGATTCGTAGGAGACTTATGTTTCGTTTTTGGAAGTAAATTTTGCAGTTTGGATATTCTAAATTTCCCAGCATGGCTCGGAATAATTAATTCTGAAAATTTCTGAAAAACGTTCATACTCAAACTACGCACTGTTGCGCTTTCCCCCACTAGATTACATGATTTCTTGCTAAAGCCCCAATTGATTTCTAAATAATTGTGTTAGTTTCATTTTGTGGTCAATTTTTAAAATATAATTTTTTGACCACAAACTTGTAGTCGTTTTTAAAAAAAATAAAATTTGACCACAAGTTTGTGGTCAAATTTTTTTAAAATATTTTTTAGGCACAAAGTTGTGACAAAATTTTAATATTATTTTTTTTGTCACAACTTCTGGCACGGATTCGTAAAGTATCTCCTTAGCGGTTAGCAGGCGGTAGAAGGAACTTTTTTCTAAATAAAAAGCTGACCAACCTAGTCTGATACGAGCAAAAATAGTTTGCAATCTTACAATTTTTAACGCTTTAACGCAAAATGTCCCTTGAACGTCCTTCCATCTTCCAATTGTATGGAATACCAATAATCTGTGGCGGGCATTGGTTGTCCGTTGAAAGTGCCGTCCCAACCTGGGGTTAATGGACTGATTTGTTTGATTAATTTCCCAAATCGGTCAAAGATGTAGATAATGGATTTGGCATTGAAGGAAGCATTAACACCTTTGATGTTCCAATAATCATTATAGCCATCATCGTTCGGTGTGAAGAAATTGGGAATTCCTAATACTGCGACTTTTTCATCTTTTATCCCACAACCATTCAAATCTTTCACATAAACGGTGTGGATTCCAGCACTGACATTAGTAAAAATGTTTTCTTTCTGATAAACCCCAAATTCATCGTCGAGTGCATACACATAATCGCCTAAACTAGCAGCAACACTAACGGTAATACTATTTGATTCGGCTAACTCTACAATTTTCACATCGGTAATTTTTGCTTTATCCGAAGCGACAACGGTAAAGGTTCTTGTTCTGGGGCATCCTTGATTGTTAGTGACTTTGACAGTATAAAGGCCTGCTGTGTTTACGGTTAAAGTATAATTCGTTTCTCCCACAATAGCTTTTCCGTTAAATGACCAAACATAAGAATAGTCTGTTGTTGGAGAACCGTCTAACAGACCAGCATCCAAAACCTTGGTAAATGTTGGTAAATTACTGCATACTAATTCATCGCCTGTTAAAGCAATCTTGGGTACTGGCTTTACAACAAAAGGGAGATTAATCGTTGCGGTGCAAGTTGTGTTTTTTGGATTGATCACTTCAACTCTCAGGTTTTGGGTTTTGGTCACAAATGGATTGGGCAAAGGTGTGGATAACAAATTATTGTTCGCATCAAAGTATTTAACAGTCATTCCAGTTTGTGTTCCCAAAATGGTGTCTTGAAAATTAGCTGTATTAAAAGCAAGTTTTCCGTCCTGTAAATTGGGGTCGGCTTCGTCATCACAAATGCTGGTGAGATTTGTTGAAACGGCAAAAGCTTCGGGCAAATCATCGACAACAAAATCAATACTACTTTGATATGAACAAGCCTTTGGTAATGTGTTTGTAACAATAACTTTCAGCTTTTGTGAAGCCGTCACAAAAGGATTCGGCAAAGGCGTTGGTAGTTGCACATTATTTTGGTCAAAATAAGTTACCGAAACATTATTCAACCCATTTAATAATTGGGTTTGCAGATTGGTAGTATCAAAAGCATATTTCCCATCTTGGTCGTCATCGCAGTGAATTAATGTCAAAGGCTGCACAATCGGAATGCGTTCAACATTCAGGGTAATATGATTACCCAATCCCAAACAATCGTTGTTGACTTGACTATCCACCCGAATGTAGATTTTTTGGGTATTCGAATAGCCAATGTTTCTGTAATTCGAAATATCCGTAATGGCGTTTTTTTCTGCCAAAGCATCGGCAAGGTTTCTGAAATACCGAATGTCTAACAATTGACCAACAGGAAATTGATTTCGAACTTCAGCAGTTACACCACTAAAATCAAAACTCGCAACACCATCAGTGTTTGTTCCTAAAACTGCATCATCGCATTCAATAAAAGTTTTAGCATAATTCAAAGGAATTTGAGTAGTAGAAACCAGCAAATTGACTTTTGCTATCCGAAAACAACCTTTAGCATTATTAACTCTCGCATAGACAGCATCATTGCTTACCGTTTGATTGGTATAAGTAGTTGGGTTGGTGATAAGGTTGGTATTGTTTTGCGCCTCGGTTGGTAATCTAAAAAAGGTGATGGTTTCAGTGGCAGCATTTGTGGTGATTTTATCAATAGATTCTTCCAAATTAAAAACACTAAAACCGTCAATATCATCGTCACATTGCTTCAAAGAAACTGTATTGGTAATTACTGGCAAAGCCAAAACTTCTATTAAAAAAGAGGTTGTCGCAAAACAATTGATATTGTCTTTATTGACAATTTTTACATAAATCGTTTCCGAACTAGTGGAATTCGCATAAGCACTTGGGCTGGGAATACCTTGGGTTAAAGCAACATCTTTGAAATATGAAAGCACAAATTGACTTGCCGCTTGCCCATTTAAAATCGTGGTGGCTCTTTGTGTCAAATCGAAAAGGATACGACCATCAGTATCATTGCCTACGCTAGCGTTATCACAATTGCTAATTTTCGGGATTAACACACTTGGTTGGGGTGAATCGAAAACATTAATATTGAAACTGGTGGCAGCATTGCAACTTGCATTAGCCTTATTGGATACTTCGGCAATAATGGTTTGAGTTTGATACTTTGTAGTGTTTACATAATTATTGGGACTTGCAATTGCTATGTTATTAGCATAATCGGTGGCATTGGCAAAATATTTTATCGTGTATAGATTTGCATCTTGACCGTTGAGTATTGCTGTATTTTGAGTAGTTAAATCAAAGGTAGAAAAGCCGTCATTGTTGCTGTCGCAAATAAGTAGGTCTTGCGGTTTTGTAGTTTTGGGTGTTGCTGAAATAATAATTTCCTGATTTTCGTTACTCTTACCGGCCGAACTTACTAAAACAACTCGCACTTTATAAGTACCAGCTGCAGTATAGTTGTGCAGTGGATTAATATCCGTTGATGAACTGCCATCGCCAAAATCCCAAGTAGCAGAAGTAATATTCGTTAAGTTGGTGCTTGTTGTAAATTTGGTGCTAGAACCCAAACACAAATTTTCGGCAGTAAAAGAGGTTTTATAAAAGAAAGTAGAATTAAATTGTGGTAATCCATAATTGGATCTACGGCCCACTAAAACAGATCTCATCTTGATATTACATCCTGTACCCAAGTTGTTAGGGTCGTTTATAACTCCTAATTGTTCTCCTAAATCTGCAACATAAATTTTTCCGTTTGGACCCAGTTGTAATGCTGCTGCCGATTCAGGAACAAAATCTACTAATGTTACACCCTTAATTGGACTAGAAGTTAAATCATATTGCATTAATACAAGGGGTGAGGGTGCTGGATTAAAACTTGAAACATACAAAAGCGAACTGTTTGGAGAAAACTCTAGACCATACGCACCTCTAGTTGTATATATGACTTTAGGATTAAATACAACCCCAGTTGCATTATCAAAATCAAACAATTGACATCCTGTAAAAACATGAGCCATAGCTAATTTTGAACCGTCAGGAGATATTTTCATATACCCCCATACTTCTGTTGTACCTGTAATAACAAGTCCAGCATTTGAAGCAACGGGGGCGGAACTTAAACCTGATGAAGTCAGCAAATAGCTGTAAAAAGTATTACTATTCCAGCCGTGCGTAACTACCCAAAAATCGACGCCATTTTTATGTTTTACTATGGAAATTTTTTCATCGGAAGGGGTGTAAATCAAAACGTTTTTCTCGATGGTAACCCCGCCAAGTCCTCCATCTAAATTGATGTCTATTACGGAATACCTGAAACCATTTGGATTTATTTCATAATCTAAGGTAAAAACATAAAATAAATTGGAAGATCCTGGTTTCGGAACTATGGTTGCTGATTGTGTACTAGACCAACTCCCCATCAAACCAGTACCATTTTGCATCACTTGATGGTTTTTATTCCAGACCGTTGTGCCGTCGGTGTAAAACAACAAATCGCCATTGCTGCTGGACAAACTGGCACAACCTTCATTGGTGTTGAGTTGCCCATCAGTGAGTGCGGTTACAGAACCATCAGGATGAAACTTTATACCAGCGTAGCGACCAAAATACCAATTGCTCGCTTCTTGTTGCGAGAAGGCAAAATTTGCACAAAAAAGGAAAGGGAATAGTAATAGTTTCTTCATTATTGTATTCTTGCTGATGGCAACTTATTGTACTATTTTGTTTTTATTGTAAAAGCTATACCGTTTTTATGGATATAGCTTTTTATATTGTTGGTCATTGTTTATGGGCACGAGCCAGAGGCATCGCGCTAGCCGTAAAACTTATTCTTGCTTGCGCCAGCCTGGGGCATCGCGCTAGCACTTTAACTTATTTCTGCTCGCGCCAGCCTGGGGATATAGCTTTTTTGACTTGTATTGCCTGCTCAACTTTGTGGACCAGAATGCAATTCGCGATCCGCAAGAGGATATTTATAATATCAGAGCGATCGGGTGTTTATTACATATCCGAGCCGTATGGGTTGCTCTACAACTTGTCCTTGTTAGTTCCTAGTTGCGATGCATTACCACATCATTAATCAAATTCTAAATCAATTTTTTTATTCCTTTTCAATAATGTAAATTCATTGAGAGATAAAGGTCCATAGAGAACATCTCCTTTAATCTGGATAATCCAATACACTTTTTTTAAAGAAAATATTTTTTTTTGTATAGGGTTGTTTTTAATTATACTATCTGCGATTTCGTGGCTTATTTGAATGTCGCTAGATGAGTTTTCAAAAGAAACATTATTTTTTTTAAATTGTTTGGCAATTGTACTATCTGTTAATATATCTTTTCTATTGTAATAGTATTTTTCTGAAACGGAATCTCTTAAATAGCTATAATATGTAGTGTACTTACTATACAAATCACTAGCAAATAAATTTCTATATGTAAATTTTTCCGGTTCCTGATATACAATAATGTAATTATCATTAAAAGAAAATTCTCGAACATTTGGGTAAATATTATTCTTTCCATAAATATAATTAAAATCTTTTCCCATATGTGAATAGTGGTAACTTCCTGATAATTCTTCGCCATAATTAGACATATTGCAAGAATTAAATATTACAAAAATAATAATCATTTTTAATTGTTTTAACATAGTATAATTGAATTTGATATTATTCTCGTCGTCCACGTGAAATACGATCATAAGTAGTTGTAACATTTATATTTGCATTATTACTTATAGTGTTTAAACCTTTAAATCTGAACATAAAAGAAGTTCCTTCACCGGCATAAATATCACCAATGGCAGTGAAAAAATTTCTTGGAGATAAAAACTCTGAAACTTTTAACGGATTTGAAAATTCTAAATTAAAATCATAACGATTATCCAATATTTGTACTTGATTGTTTCCTTTGTAGATTACTTCAAGAGTACCAAAAACCTTACCGTGTTTTGATTTTAATAATGTTCGAACAAGATGTTTTGATTCTAGTTTCCAGTCTGTTGTGTCTACAAAATTTAAATCTACACTTGATGCATCAACCTCATAAATAGTATTATAATTTTTATTTTTTCTATAAAATTCATTTGCTTCATCTAAAGTTGGTGCTTTTTTTCCACTTGGCGGGTCTCCACCACTTTTATGCAACACCCCATTCAACCCTGCCACAATACCACCAGTTACAGCCCCTTGCCAAAAGTTACCACCTGTAAACTCGGCACCAACACCGCCGCTTACTGCACCAAAGGCTATTGCACCTACATCGCTATTGCCAAAAGCTTTCTCCCAACCTGCACCGCCTAAATGCCCTAAAAATCCCGCTGTTGCACCGCTCAAAAATTTGCCTCCTTGCATCATTGATAGAGCTCCTTGTGCGACGGCGTGGCAGGAGGCTTGAGTAAAAATAACCGCAGCCGATCCTTTAGCTCCAATAGCTGAACCAAGTGCTGTTTGTGCTGTTGTTTTGGCGACCGTAAACAATTCCCCGACACCAAATGTGACTGCCCCACTTACAGCCCCCCAAAACATAGCCTTCAAGGCACCGCCTCCACTAAATCGCCACAAATTGCCAGTTAAGGCTAAACCAATTGTGTAACTTGCTAAACCAACTGCCGCACCAATAATCATAGCTTTAACCACTAAAGCCATTGCAATTCCCAAGAAAATAATCTCCCCACTCGGGTCGTTAAACAGTAGCGGGTTGTTCATTACATACCCATACTTGTTATAGTTCTGGGTGTTATAAGGGTCTTGTATGTTTTCGTCTGCATTTAGGAATCTTCGCATCAGTGGGTCGTATAAACGCCCGTTCATGTGTATGATGCCTACGTCCTGCAAATGTTCGTGGCTGGTGTAACCACGATCTATCAATAGCCCCCCAGCCCCCAAAGGGGGAGTTGTTGCCCCATAAATGTTTGAAAAATGTGTAAACACACCCCAAGCATCAAAATGGCGTTGTTCGAGGATTGCTCCAGTATCTGAGCTTATTGCTAAGATAGTTCCCAAATAATCCTTGTGCAAAAATACATATTTTGCGGTGGCATTAACAAAATCTTTTATTAAAACAATATCGCTTTCATAAGGCGAACCGCCTATGTACATGAGGTGTTTTTCTTTTCCGGTGGTTCGGTCTAAAATGACTTCGTAGCTCCAGTCTTCGCTGTAATATTTTGAGAATTTTGCTTGCTGGCTTGCCAATGCAGGGTCAAAGTTACCGCCATAATGCATTGCTTGGCGGCTTTCGTTCAGTCCGTACTCAAAGGCATAGTCGCCATTTTTTCCATCAAGATATATGGGGTCGTTGTTTTCGTTATAAGTTATTTTTTGTAAAATGGTTGCCGCGTCTGGCCAGTGCTGTGATAATGTAGCATTGGGTTCTATACTTGTCGCCTGATAGACTTTCTGAGTTATTTGAACGGGTGCGAAGTCGGAGACATTCGCACAGCACACCCGACTTTTAATAACGTTTTATTTTTATAGAACACTTCGGACATCCTGGTTTAAAATTCAATTATCTTAAATTTCAAAGTGTCTTTATATTTTACTAAATATAAAATAGAATCATTTTCATGTTTGAAGATGACATAAGGTGCCTCGATATCATTAATACTTGGTATAAATTTATAATCTACAACAGAAAAATCTGGTTTACTAAAATCTTTAATCCAATTAGGAAAGTTGTCTTTATAAATAAATTGACAATTATCCATCAAATAATAATTATCTAATTGTACAATACCCCTATTAAATTCTATTGATTTAATGGTGTCGTTATCAATTTTAGTTTCAAATTTTAGAAAATTAAAGTTACTTTTTTTATAACAACTACTAAAAAGTAAAAGAACGCAAAATATTTTAATTATTTTTTCCATGGTCTTGCTCGTGAAGTATTACCTGCATTAAGATTAAAATCAATTATTGTTGCACTAACTCCAACGCCAACGGAGCGACCAAACCCTATTACAAAGTTACCATTGGTTAATGGTGCATAAATACCCGTTATTCCAACACCAAACCCAACATCAGCACCCAAATTCAACTCAAAACGATTCCCCATAAATTCAGTATGCTTAAAATTTTCACTTCCTGAATAATAAAGACTAGTCATACTGATATTGGCAGATGCCGAAGCCGTAAATGCTCCAAAGCCAATATCGTTATATTCATAAGCTTTTCCAGCATCGTATCCATTATGAACTATTAACGATCCTTTTTCAGTTTTAAATCCTCCTCCTACTCCAGCTGCACCATTAACCGAAATGGCAACTGCATCTGGGCCAAACAAATGCCTATATTGACCAGTTATTCCAAATGCTATGGCATTAATTTTCCAATCAGATGCTAACATCCTCATAGCTCGGAAATACTGCTGATACTTATTAGGTTTAGGTGGGGTTCCCATCTCATGCAACACCCCATTCAAACCAGCCACAATACCACCTGTAACTGCACCTTGCCAGAAGTTCCCTCCTGTAAACTCTGCACCAATGCCACCGCTTATTGCACCAAAGGCTATTGAACCTAAGTCGCTACTGCCAAAGGCTTTGTTCCAACCTGCACCTCCTAAATGCCCTAAAAACCCTGCGGCTGCGCCACTAAGAAACTTGCCGCCTTGCATCATCGAGAGTGCGCCTTGTGCAACAGCGTGGCAGGCTGCTCCTGCGAAAATTGTTCCTGTCTTGCCTAACGCTTCTGCCAACGATGTAGCCGTCTGCAAGCCATTTGTCCCAACACTACTAAACATACTCCCTATACCGCAAGTGACTGCACCACTGACTGCTCCCCAGAACATAGCCTTTAAAGCACCACCAGCACTAAATCGCCACAAATTGCCTGTTACGGCTAGACCTAGGGTATAACTAGCCAAACCAACTGCCGCACCAATAATCATAGCTTTAACCACTAAAGCCATTGCGATTCCCAAGAAAATAATTTCCCCACTCGGGTCGTTAAACAGTAGTGGGTTGTTCATTACATACCCATACTTGTTGTAGTTCTGGGTGTTGTAAGGGTCTTGTATATTTTCGTCCGCATTGAGGAATCGTCGCATCAAGGGGTCGTACAAACGCCCGTTCATATGTATGATGCCAACATCTTGCAAATGTTCGTGGCTGGTGTAGCCACGATCTATCAGTTTTATTTCGCCGTGGGTTAGTATTCCCCAAGCATCGAAATGGCGTTGCTCTACAACTTGACCTTGTTCGTTGCTAATGGCAAGGATAGTGCCCAAATAATCCTTGTGCAAAAATACATATTTTGCGGTTGCATCAACAAAATCTTTCAATAAAACAATATCGCTTTCATAAGGCGAACCGCCAATGTACATCAGGTGTTTTTCTTTTCCGGTGGTTCGGTCTAAAATGACTTCGTAGCTACCATCTTCGCTGTAATATTTAGAGAATTTGGCTTGCTGGCTTGCTAATGCAGGGTCAAAGTTACCGCCATAGTGCATTACTTGGCGGCTTTCGTTCAGTCCGTACTCAAAGGCATAGTCGCCATTTTTGCCGTCTAGGTAAATAGGGTCGTTGTTTTCGTTATAGGTTACTTTTTGTAAAATGGTTTCCTTGTCTGGCCAGTGATTTACCAAGTTTTCATTGGGTTCTATGCTAGTAGCTTGATATACGCTTTTAGCACTTTTAAAATTAACTTTACCCAATTGGTCGTTGGTTGTAATGCGTCCTTTTTCGTCATACACATTGTTAAACATTTGCCCTGTACTCTTCGGGTTCGTCCAATTGGTTAGGCGGTTGTTACCGTCATAAACAAAATCCTCGGTAGCAGCCCCAAAACCAGTACGTGTGCGTTGGTTAAGTTCGTTCTTGATAGCATCAAAAGTATAACCCAAGCCCAAAACAGTAACAGGCGTTTGTCCAGACGCTTGATAGGTATGGTTTACTGTTTTCAAGAAGTTAGCATCGTCGTAGGTATTGATTATGCTAGTAGCACCCAACTTGGCGTTTAGGACTTGCCCGTTGGCTTTTACCAGATCGAGTTGCCACAATACTTTTTGGGTGGTTTTATCTTTTACTTGATAAAGGTCGCCACTCCAAGGGCTGTATACATTTTCTATCGTGGCTTTGGTGTAAGTACCACCCGAATACATTCCTTTTTCATAACTGGTTACTCTGCCTTTGTCGTCATAAATGACATTCTTTTTGAGATAATAACGGTTGTTGCTGTTTTCGCCCGAGGCAATGGTGCGTCCTTGGTCATCATAAGTTATATACGAACTATAAGGTTTGCCATTGCTAGTGCCTTGGCGGTCGGTAATTCTTCCTTTAGAGTCATAAGTAAATGTGATACTTTTATTAGTCGAAGTACCGTCGTTTGATATTTCGGTTTGTGTTTTGAGTTGCCCTATAGTGTTGTACTCGTATTCTTTGTAGCCTTTGGGACTGGTTTCACGTTTGAGTTGTCCAAAACCGTGATAGGTATATTCATACTTTCCGTTTGCGGGATCGTGAAAACTTTCTTTTCTGCCCCATGTGTCGTATGTTGTTTTGACCTCATTAGTGCCGTACTTAGCCGTAAGATTTTGTCCTGCTGCATTATACTTAAATTCAATGGTACCGCCTTTGTCTTCACTTTCAATTACATTCCCCAGTGCATCGGTTGTTTTTTTGGTTACACGGTTGTAGCCATTGAGTTCTGTCATTATGGTGGTGCGTCCTTCGACCTTGGTTTCTACTTTTTTGCCGTTGAAAGAGGTAGCAGTACCAATGGGAGGGAAAACGCTTTCGTTATATTCGATAATATTCCATTTTGGCGATTCGGTGCTAAAATAGGGTTCGCTTTCGTCGGTTTTTCTGCCTAAAACATCATATTTTACGGCTTTTTCTATGTATTGATTGGTATTGAAGGCTTTGGTTCGGACTAAAATGTTTTCTCCTTTGGCGTTAGTAGTTGTACTTTCAATGCCACCATCGGGCGAATGTTTCGTGACGGTGGTAATGAAATTTTGTTTCTCGTATTTATAGGTAACATAACCCGATAGATTGTCGTGTGATGTGAGTGGTTTGCCCCAAGCATCATAGGTATTGGTTATGGTGTTGCCTAAGGGGTCGATTTGGGTAAGAACTTGCCCCCAATCATTATAGGTCATATTGACTTCGAGTCCGAGATTGTCTGTTTTTTTGGTTACAAATCGTCCTTTGTCGTCATAAACGTCTTTAACTTTTGTGGTTTGAGCATCCACGCTATTGGTGGTGGTTTTTTCTAAAACATTTCCGAAGCCATCATAGACATCGATTGTTTCTAAAACATAACCCGACTCATCGTTATTGTAGGTTTTGATGGTTTTAGGTAAATTGTTTTCAAAAGTATATACTTGTTTTGATTTTTTAGTATCGCCATAAGCTACAACCGTTTCCTCTTTGCTTTCAATTCTACCGATATAGTAGCTATTGCCACTTCCAAACTCATTATCGTCGTAGTCTATAATTGTGGTTTTAATTCCGAAACCATTGTTGGTGTTTATTGTCGATTTTTTGGGTAAGAAAAATTTGTCATATGTATCAATGGTGGTCGTGGTGGTAATTTGCGTCAAGAAATCTTTTTGCAAAGTGCTTTTGACTACTGTAGCTTCTATTTTGACATTTGGGTTTATTGCGGTAGGTATCTTGGTGGTTTCGTAATCGGTTTTCTTGAACGAAAGTAAACCGGCAGTGTTTTCGGTAACATTGGCAGGAAAAAGGTTGCTTTCATCTCGGGTGGACCATTCTTTTATAGGTCTTGATTCGTTGAGTGGGTCTATTTCGGACACGCTCCATATTTTTGCATTTTCAAATCCATCGGCATAAAAACTGGAACGAGCTGTTTGTCTGTACCCTATCATTCCTCTGCCTGTGAGGTGCGAAATAAAACCACGGTATTTAAAATCTTGTTTGCGTCCATTTTGCCGCAATTGCGATACTGCAAAAGATTGACTTAATTTATCCGATTCTACATAAGGGTAAGCTTCTTTCTTGACAGGTGCGTAAAAATCGGGATTCCTACTAGGGTCTAGTTCTTTGTAGTCTATTTCGGTAGTAATACCGCCTTGGGTAATGCTATTGACTTTCACACCTACTTTGGAATAGCTAAAAGTTCTGATGGAGCCTTTTATTTGTACAATCAGTTGATTGTTCGAATTGTTGATGTCGAAATTGCCCACCATAATACTAAATGGGTTTATTTCGTGCGGTGTGCCAGCGGAGGCAAAAGCTGAAGGAATAGAAGTGTAATTTATGCCACTATCTTGATAACTGAATGGATATGTATCATAATTTTTATGAGTCGTAACAATAGGAGTGCCATTACTATTTTCTAAAACAGTTATGGTCTCACTGTGATTATCAATATTTTTTTTCTCAAATTTGTATTTCCCTGATATGGAATCAAAACCAATGTTTTCATATGTATTAATGATGTATCGAGAATAATTATTTTCTTTATGAATATTTTCCCTTGAATGAGTGGAAAGCTCTATAAAATCTGATTTTCCATCTTGATTTATATCTTGTACAACATATTGTCGAGAATAATAATTATTCCTTGTGTGCTCCAATAAATTTCCTCCAGATTGATAATAATTATAAGGTTTGTAATAAGAGAAATTAGGATAAGCATATTCTATAAATTTTTTTCCATCCGAGATATACAAATTCCAGCTTGTAGAGCCTTCGGCGAAGGGCACTAGCAAATCGGTTTTCCCATCACCGTTGAAATCACCAGGAATTGATTTATATTTTAATCCTTTTATCGTAGAATTGATATCTTTATAAGTGACAACATATTTACTGTTGCTGTCTTTAGAATACTCAGCAAGAGTTAACCGATTAGAATCATAATTTCTCGGGTCGTAAAAGAATAATTGTTCTGTCTTTCCATCGCCATTAAAATCTACTGCAATATTTGATATCGGAGCGGGTTCATTTTTTGAAAATTTAGTTAAACTCTCCTCAGGACTTATTTTAGGGTCTAAATTAACTATCATGCCAAAATGGTAATATGTAGAATAAGACTCAGGCTCTGGTAAATTTGATAAATCTGGGCCGGTTCCGTAATGATAAGTATGCGCATAACTAGCGTTTCCAACAGCTTCACTAATACCATCTCCGTCAATGTCCGTTACCTGCCACTGTTGCACATCTATTCGTTCATAGTCTCGATCATAATAAACTCCTCCAGCGTTTGGATCATAATAGCGGCATCCTTCTGGACATGGCTGTTCAGTGATGATACTGTTGTATACATCATACATACTACCTTGGATAGTTTTTGAGATTTTTAGTTTTAACATTCCATCTTCAACAGCATAAATATTAAAAACAATGTCACTTAAACCACCAGCCGCATGCGATTCCCTTATTATTAATATACCGTATTTATTGCTGACCTTATTGTCACTATCAATAAACTTTGTGACTTTTGCATTTTTAAAGTCATCTGACGTAAATCCCATAGTTGTATGGGAAAGATATTGCTTTTTCGCACTACCCTCATCAAAAAATGATGATACCAAATATATTCCAGCTGGACTTTGACCAGTGGAAGTGCAAACTAGCCCAGACACCTCAGTTGCATTACCTTCTTCATCTGTTATGGTTCTCGTTACGGTGTGGTATGCTTTGCAATCATTGTAGTCATTGTAATATTTTAAATAATCAAGAGTACCATCGCCATCAAAATCTCCAACAATTTTTTGTTCGTCATTATCTGTGAAATTAGATTCTTCCCACTCAGAATTGGTTGAGGTTTCATAATTAAAAACCACAGGATTAGCTGCTTGATTTTGAGAGTTAAACTCTGTTATTTTATCAACATATTGATAAATGCTGGTATTGGGATCATTTTTATAATCAACAACATATTTTTTAAAAAGAGAGTTGTTTGACTTTACGACAATATTTTTCAAAAGGTTATTTTGGGTAAAGGCCAAACCATTAGAATAAGCAATTTCTTTTAAATTTCTAGCAACATATTCAAAATCAATACTGTTAAAATGAGCTTTAGATAAAGTTTCATTACCACCCCAGTGAATGTTACTAATAGCAACAACATTTTCAGTTTGAGTATAATTATAAGTTATATAATTGCCCTGAGCATCTTTCCATTTGGTAATATTGTATTCTAGTGGGGTGCGACTCGTTGCATTGGTGCCATACCATGCTTGAGAACCGTCTTCAAAAGTAACTTCCCACGATTCGGGACCTTGAAAATTAGCGTTATTAATGTCTCCTAGCGACTTTATTTTAAGGTTGGAGAATTTCTCGGTTATATACTCTGCTCCATTTTTGCCGTATTCACCTTTGCTTAGCAACAGTCGGTTTCCGTTGAACATGTAATGATCGTCAAGGGTTAAATCTATCCCTTTTAATGCGCCATCTTTCTCGATGTTTTTCCCTATTCTCGCAATATTTGTAAGCCCCGACAAACTCCACCCGAATCCTGCTATACCGTTGCCACTTCCGCTGGTATAGGTTAGATTCATTTGCGGTGCCACACTGTTGATCCCCGGAGGCAAAGCAATAGGCAAACTGTATTGCAATTGCCCACTAGATCCAACCGCTATATCGCCTTTTGTGTCGTGAAAAACACTCCCATTCAATGTAGAAACTATTTCGCCCGCAGGATTACTCTGTCCAGACACTGAATTGTTTGGACTCGATGGTGGAATTTCGGTTAAGGTGCCAATACGAGCAATAAAGGTGTTTGAGGCTGTCCCTTTTACACTAAATCCTGGACTCAAAATAACTGTACGAGGATCTTGAACTGTCCTAGTTGCAGTTTCAGTTTTGCTTAAAATAGTTTGACCCTGTACTATCAAACTAAGTCCAAAAAATAGTAGTGTATAATAAAAATGTTTCATATCGTATTATTTTACAATTTTTATTGTTTTTTGTTCCCCACCATTATACACCATAACAATAAGATAGGTTGCCGACGGATAATTGGAGAAAGGAATGTTCAAAGCATTGGTTTTGTCGAGATTGCCATAAGTTTTTAAAACCTGACCATTAAGTCCATACAAATAAACGGTAGCAACAGCTTTTCCCTCAACAAGTTCCCATTTGATATACAATTCTTCTTTTACTGGATTGGGGTAGTAAGAAATGACATCTTCCGCGGAAAATTTTTGCAAATCTTCTTCTTTAAGTGCTGCAATTTCTTTTGGGGCTTTGGTTTTGTAGCCCGTTCCGTCGCAATTTGCACTTAAGCACAACTTTCTATTAATTTGATTTCCGGCATTATCGTAATCAAAAATTATTTTGTCTTGGGCTTGTGAAAGAAGCGTAAAGACTAAAAACATAAATAGTAAATAATTTTTCATAGCCTTATTTTTTTAACTCTTTTTCTATGGCAGATAATCTTTCGGCGAGTGATTTGTACTTCTCGTTTTCAGTTTTCAAACGGTCTAACTCTTTTTGTTGAGCGATAGCATACAGTGTCAATTCCTCAATTTTTTGGAGTAATTTGTTTGACATTTCAGATACATTCATATCGTTTTGGCGAAACTCCTCAGCTGAGGGTACTTCTGGTAAATGTTTGTTCGCATTGATATATTTTTCTACGTCAGCGAGTGGTTTTAATTTGTAATTTTTATCAAAAACCCAGTCGGCTGCATCAGTTAATGAAACTTTTACTTCTTTGGCCCAAATAGTACCATTTACTGATAATTTGTTTTTGGGGTCAGTTGTACCTATTCCTACGTTTCCACCAAAAATTCCGTTTCCACTAATCCACATATTGGTATTTAGTTGAGGAGCACTTATTTGATTTCTAATACCAAATTCTCCTATGTTTTCATTATGAATAACGGTTTTCCACGAACTAAAATCATTGGCAGTACCACCTGTGTTAGAACCTCTAAATTTCATACCAAGCCCTGCTCTTTCAATAGTCAATTGCTGCCTGCCGTCAATTGAGTTCATATTTAGAGTTGTAGTATAATTAAAGCTTGAACTAGGCGTTTCTTGACGATAAATACCACTTTCTGAAACATCATCAAGTGTAATAGGGTTATCAAGACGGCGAATATTTTTAAATGCATCTGTGATTCCCAAACTTGCTACTGTTTTTGTATTACCATCAGCCATCAGAAACTCGTCTGCAAGACCTCCCTCTTTTTTAAATGATGTAGCTAGTACATCGCTGGCAGTTAATCCACTAACAGCGACATTACCACCAACTGCTAACGCAACACCAGTGGGAATAGTAGTGGTGTTGATACCAACTTGATTAGCCAAAAAATCACCATAGATCAAAGGAGTTGGTGTGCTACTATTGTCAATATACAATTTATCGCTTGTGGTTACATTTGTTCCAGTACTATTGCCCAAGAAAACACAATTACTACCTGACGCATTGAAACCTGCATTGACTCCTATATAAGTATTATTTACTATAGCTGTATTGCTAACCGTACTTCTAGAACCTGCATTTGTACCCACGAAAGTATTGTTACTACCAACTTTCAAATTGTTTGCAGTGTAATTCCCAATAAAAACATTGCTATCGCCAGTACCAATGGAATAGCCTGATGCAAAACCAATATATACATTGTAATTACCATTAAGATTAGAGAAGCCTGATTTGTATCCAGTAAATACATTCCCTGTTCCCCATTCATCATTATAGGCTACTTGAAAACCACTGTACACGTTGTCAGATGATTTATTTTTTCGTCCAGCTTCCGTTCCTATAAAAACATTTTCACCATAAAGGCTTTGCGCTCCTGCCAAATACCCTGCAAAAACATTATTATTTCCACTGACATTCTCTCGTCCAGCTTCAAATCCAGTAAAGACATTATTGTCTCCTGTTGTTGTTTTAGTACCAGCTCTAACTCCAGTCATAACATTATTAATTCCCGATGTGGTTAAAGAAAATCCAGCGTTTGTTCCGGTTACGACATTCGTTTGCCCATAAAATGTAATTGTTAGTAATAAGCTTAGTACTATAAAAGTTGCTTTTTTCATGATTTTGTTGTTTATTTAATTGGTTTAGTTGTTTGAGTTTATTTTATATATTTTTTTCCGCATCGATCCATTGAAGTACGAACACAGAAAAAAGTTCATTTATGATTTTTTGCATTATATTTATTTTTTCAAAACTAATTAACATTTTATTAAGACATATCACCGCAAAATGAATTTTTATTACCTATTTTTGAAGAAAAATATCCGAAATATGAATACTACTATTGGTAATAAATTGAAAGAATTGCGCAAATCCCGCGGTTTTACTCTCGAAGAGGTCTGCGAACAGCTGAATATATCCCCATCGACTTATACCCGAATGGAAAAAGGCGAGACAGCGACTTGGACGACGATGATTGATAAAATTTGTGGTATTTATAAAATTCAACCTGAAGAATTACTGCTTTCGATGGAGAAATACCTGATGATCAACAGAGATCAAAAAGGCGGCTGCAACACTTTGACTGGCAATGTGATCAACAACCTTTCTGAAAAGGTTATCGATTTGTACGAGCGAATGCTAGCGGAGAAGGACAATAAAATTGCAGAACTAGAAAAAAAATTAATTTCCTAGTTCTACAACAGTCCTGAAAGGTTATTTTCAAACCTATCAGGTCTTTGATTATATTAACAATCAAGCCCTGTCAGGGTTAAAACCGTGATAGGGCTGACCACTAACAACAAAAAAAGGTTGCCCATTACAGACAACCTTTCAAAAGATTTTAAAACTACAACAACTACAACTCCGCTTTTCGGGTGGTAATTGCAGCGGTAAAAGCATCAATCTCAGCCAATGCTAAAGTCACTTTAGTTAAGTCGAGTTCTTTTTCAAGTAACGCCACTACGCCATAGCTTTCTTTACGATTTTCGAGCAAAAACTTTTTGTACTCTAGTTTTACTTTTTTCTTTCCTGCTTCTTCTTTGCTATCGCCAGCAGGTAGCGTTGCAATAATTGTCTCGGTTGCAGCAATCTCTGCAACCACCGCTTGCAATTCAGCATCAATCTCTACTGAAGTTGTGCTGTAATTGTCGGTCAATCTTTCCTCAGAAAGTTTTTTGAAATTCAGGTCTGCTTTTTCTTTAGCAGCATAGGCCAATAGTAAATCACAGTCGTCTACCGATGTGATTTTGCTTGTTGAATACGACATAATTAAAAAATTAAATTGTTAATATTATCGGTTTAACGCTGTCTTATTTTGGTTTAGTATTCCTTTAATAAAAGTTTAGGATACTGTTTGCATTTCTTTAAGACTCTGGAGATAATCCAGTTGGGTCGTAATTGATTCTAATTTCAGTTTTTGTTTCGTTTGGCTAAGCAAACCATTTTGCTCCAATCCTTTTATGGCTTGTTGCATCAGTGCCGCTGCTAATGCGGTATTGGTTTCTTGTACATGCTTTGCCCATTTATAAAGTACAATATTTTGATTGTACTTTTTTTGCATAGCGTCCAGCAGTCGTTGTTCTTTTATTTTTTTGTACTTCAAATCCTCGATTTGAAAAAGTATAAATTCATTTAATTTTTGTTCTTGATCGTTTTGTACTTCGGGTGGCTGCGCTTCAATTTTTTTGTTTTGGTCAAAAAAGACCGCTAGTTCAGCC
>CAMCTL010000019.1 GCA_945878515.1 Flavobacterium psychrophilum
GTTATGTGGAAAATAGATTTAGGATATAGAGCAGAATTTCAATCTACCTTTGAGAGATTGTACCAAAAAAAGCAAGATTTGCAAGCCAGCAGACCTTTGCCCAACATCGCTTTGAATAAAATCAGAGAAAGTTTATCTATAGAATGGACCTATAATTCGAATAGTATCGAAGGAAACACTTTGAGTTTACGAGAAACCCAAATGGTGCTTCAGGAAGGGATTACCATCAAAGGCAAATCGCTTCGAGAACATTTTGAAACCTACAATCACGACAAAGCGATTGATTATTTGTTTTCAATAATTAACGACGATTATGTTTTGCGAAGCATTGATATCCTTTCTTTACACGCTCTTGTTTTACGTTCAATCGAAGAAGATTTTGCAGGACGAATTAGAAATGGTGGTGTGCGCATTTCCGGAGCGAATTTTGTGCCGCCAAATGCCAACAAAGTTTCAGATTTGTTGAATGAATTGATTAATTTTATCAACTCCAATCCTTTAGAATTGAACGATATTGAATTGGCAACCATTTTCCATCACAAGCTCGTTTGGATTCACCCCTTTTTTGACGGCAATGGAAGAACGGTTCGATTGGCAATGAATTTGTTGTTGATGCGTTGTGGTTTTCCACCTGCTATTATTCTCAAAAATGATAGAAAAAAGTACTACGAAGCACTTAATCAAGCGAATAGTGGCAACTATCAAAAACTGATGCTTTTGATGTGCCAAGCCTTGGAACGCAGTTTAAACATCTATTTGAATGCGATGCCTGATAGCAATACTGATTTTCAAAAAATATCAGATATTGTTAGTGAACCAAGTAGTTCTTATGGTCAAGAATACGTTAGTTTACTGGCTAGAACAGGCAAAATTGATGCTTATAAAGAAGGCAGAAATTGGTTTACAACCAAAGAAGCTATTGATGATTATATTGCAAACCGAAAAAGAAAACGTTAGCTTTGAGTAAGCGTTTTCTTTTGCATTTATGCAAATTCATCAAAATAAAAACGACTTTACATATTGATTTGGAGTCTCCAAAGTGACATAGTATTTTTTTTTAGAACCATCAACTTACAATCAATATTAATTCATAAATTTAGGTCAGAAAATTTAAACTATGATAAAAAAATATCTTTACATTAGATTCGCATTGATTATTGCTTCTTGTTCAAGATCTATTGATAAAAAGGAAGTAATTAGCAAAATATCCAACAATAATCTTCTACTAAAACGTGTTGATTTAATTCAAGAATCAAATTATTATAATGTCATTACTGATATAGAAAATTCTGTTAACTCTTCTAAAGAAGCATGGAAAAATGCGCCTGAACTAAACAAATTACACCGATTAACAATAATAGATGAAGTAAGTAAAAAGTATCTAAAGAAACTAAAAGAGGGTAATTATTCGAATGATGATAAAGTAATTGCTTATCAATTTACCAAAATGAATAAGGGTAAAAAGTTTATCGGATATGCTGTCATTCTATTTCACGAACAAAATCAACATACCTTATTTTACGAGATATATCCAGCACCATATAATTACTTTCCAAAAGGCGGTGTCAAACAACTAATAAACAAAGGTCTTGTCGAGGAAATTAACAAAATCGAAACGGAATATTATAAAAAGTATCCCGTTAAACAGTCAAGCCAATAAGGTACTAATTATTTGGATTTATCCCCAACAAAATAATCGTTTGAGTTTTTGAACAGCACGTTAAAAGTGGTCAAACTGCCATAAATTCTGGTGATGTATTGCTGCAAGTCTATTTTCTCAGCTTCGTCAAGATTGCTCGCATTTATCTTTTGTTCCATTACTCTAATTCTATCGCGAACCATCGTGATTTTATGAAAAAAGGTATCTATAGGCACTTCTTTATTTTGCGTATTCGTTCCTGGTTCCAGAATGATTTTGCCACCTTTCCATTTATCAGCAATGGGAACAATTTGGGAAACATCACTCCATTTTTGCAACAAATTCTTCAAGGATTTTTCTACATCCTGAAAACTAACAGAATCCACTTCGCCTTCTAGCGCTTCAATAATTTCAAATTCACTATCAATTTCAATGGTTTCCAATCCGCTTTCAATAAAAGTAACCCAATAATGTCTTGAAGTTACGTTGGTTACAACTCCAAGCCCAAAATCTGGGTGTTTTATGCGCGAGCCAATTCCTAAGATTTTCATTTTTTAAAATTTTTATCCAAATATAAAAAATTATCTAATTCATAGATCACAATTAGTATAAATTGAAAACATGACTAGGTTAGACAAACAATTCAATTTTTATCCGCATTTTCGCATTAGCAAATTTGTTTTTTGACCGTGCTATTCAGTCGCTATTTTAACATAAACTTCCAAGACGTTGTACCGAAAGAATAAATCAAAATGGTAACTTTGCGTTTTGCCAAAATTCTATGCTAGAAAACGATAACAACATTGAAGTATTGGGTGCGCGAGTACACAATCTAAAAAATATAGACGTCAAAATTCCACGAGAAAAACTGGTAGTAATTACTGGGCTTTCGGGTTCTGGAAAATCATCCTTAGCTTTCGACACAATTTATGCCGAAGGACAACGCCGCTATGTGGAAACTTTTTCGGCCTATGCCCGACAATTTCTGGGTGGATTGGAGCGTCCCGACGTTGATAAAATTGACGGACTTTCACCCGTTATTGCCATAGAACAGAAAACCACTAGCAAAAGTCCACGCTCGACCGTTGGGACTATTACTGAAATTTATGATTTTCTCCGTTTGCTGTACGCGAGAGCTGCCGATGCTTACAGTTACAACACAGGCGAAAAAATGGTTTCTTATGACGACGAACAAATCAAGGAATTGATTACCAAAGATTTTGCAGGGAAACGCATCAATATTTTGGCACCCATTATTCGCGCTAGGAAAGGACATTATGCCGAATTATTCCAACAAATTGCCAAACAAGGTTTCTTAAAAGTTCGCATTAATGGCGACATCAAAGACATAACAACTGGAATGAAACTAGACCGTTACAAAACGCACGACATCGAAATCGTGATAGACAGAATGGTCATCGAAGATACTCCAGAGAATGAAAAACGATTGACTGAAAGTATCAAAACGGCAATGTACCAAGGGGAAAATGTGTTGATGATTTTAGACCAAGACACCAATGCAATTCGATTTTTTAGTCGGAATTTAATGTGTCCTACAACAGGAATTTCTTATCAAAATCCAGAACCCAATTTGTTTTCCTTCAACTCACCAAAAGGTGCTTGCGACCATTGTAAAGGTTTGGGAACGGTTAATGAAATCAATATTAAAAAGATAATTCCCAACCCGAAATTATCCATAAACAAAGGTGGTTTTGCGCCTTTAGGCGAATACAAAAGCAGTTGGATGTTCAAGCAATTGGAAATCATTGGCGAAAAATTTGGCTTCAAATTAACTGATCCTATTTCGACTATTTCCGAAGAAGCGATGGAAATGATTTTGAACGGCGGAAAAGAAAAATTCTCAGTCGAATCGAAAGTTTTGGGCGTGACCAAAGAATACAAAATTGAGTTTGAAGGCATTTCACACTTTATCAAAAACCAACACGACGAAAGCGGTTCTACCACCATAAAACGTTGGGCAAAGGAATTTATGGACGAGGTGAAATGTCCTGTTTGCGACGGTTCCCGATTGAAAAAAGAAGCCTTATTCTTTAGAGTCAATGAGAAAAATATCGTGGAATTATGTGACATGGATATTTCTGACGTTACGGCTTGGTTTTTGGATTTAAATAATCATTTATCCGATAAACAAAAAACAATTGCCACCGAAGTCATTAAGGAAATCAAGGACCGATTGAACTTTTTGATGAACGTTGGTTTGGATTACCTGGCATTAAGTCGCAGTTCAAAATCCCTATCAGGTGGCGAAGCACAACGCATTAGATTAGCAACACAAATTGGTTCACAATTGGTTGGCGTTTTGTATATTTTGGATGAACCGAGCATTGGTTTGCACCAAAGAGACAATGATAAATTGATTCATTCTTTGGAACAATTGCGTGATATTGGCAACTCGGTTATTGTAGTTGAACACGACAAAGATATGATTGAACGTGCCGATTATGTTATAGATATTGGTCCAAAAGCAGGAAAATATGGTGGCGAAATTATCAGTATTGGAACGCCTGCCGAAACCTTACAATCGAATACGATTACAGCCCAATATTTGAACGGAAAAATGAAATTTCAAATTCCTTCGACTCGCCGAGAAGGCAACGGAAATTTCCTGAAATTGACGGGCGCAACTGGAAACAATTTGAAAAATGTATCCATAGAATTGCCTTTGGGTAAAATGATTTGCGTAACCGGTGTTTCAGGAAGCGGCAAATCGACTTTGATTAATGAAACCCTATACCCTATTTTGAACGCTTATTATTTTAATGGTGTCAAAAAACCAAAACCGTACAAGAAAATTGAAGGTTTGGAACATATCGACAAAGTGATTGATATTGACCAAAGCCCAATTGGAAGAACACCACGTTCAAATCCAGCGACTTATACTGAAGTTTTTACCGAAATTAGAAACCTGTTCACAATGACTTCCGAAAGTATGATTCGCGGTTATAAAGCGGGGCGTTTTAGTTTTAATGTAAAAGGCGGACGATGTGAAACCTGCGAAGGTTCTGGCGTTCGAACGATAGAAATGAACTTTTTGCCTGATGTTTACGTAGAATGCGAAACCTGTCAAGGCAAACGTTTTAACAGAGAAACTTTGGAAATTCGTTATAAAGGAAAATCCACTTCGGATGTGTTGAATATGACCATCGACGAAGCTGTTCCTTTCTTTGAAAACATTCCGAAGATTTATCGAAAAGTAAAAACTTTGCAGGATGTTGGTTTGGGATATATTACTTTGGGACAACAAAGTACAACGCTATCGGGTGGCGAAGCGCAACGTATTAAACTAGCCGGAGAATTGGCTAAAAAAGATACTGGAAATACTTTTTATATACTCGACGAGCCCACAACTGGTTTGCATTTTGAAGATATTCGGGTGTTGATGGAAGTGATTAATAAACTAGTCGATAAAGGCAATACCATTTTGATTATCGAGCACAATATGGACGTGATAAAACTCGCAGATTACATTATTGACATTGGTCCGGAAGGTGGAAAAGGTGGCGGAGAAGTTGTTGCAAAAGGAACTCCAGAGGAAGTGGCTAAAAACAAGAAAAGTTATACTGCAAAGTTTTTGAGGAAAGAGTTGGTTTAACAAAAGTTTCCATTCTTTTAAAAGCTGGAAACAATAAACAAATACTAAAAAATGAGACTAGAAGATTTTGACAACGAAGAAGACAAAAAAATTCACGACAAACTGAAAAGAAAAACTTGGAACGAGATTCGATCGAACGACAGTTGGGCTATTTTTAAAATTATGGCCGAGTTTGTAAATGGTTACGAAAATATGGCAAGAATTGGTCCCTGCGTAAGTATTTTTGGCTCGGCAAGAAAAAAACCTGAGGATAAATATTATGTATTGGCGGAGAAAATTGCCTATAAAATTAGTAAAGCTGGCTATGGCGTCATTACAGGTGGCGGACCGGGAATTATGGAAGCAGGGAATAAAGGCGCGCATCTTGGTGGTGGAACTTCGGTAGGATTGAATATCGATTTGCCTTTTGAACAGCATTTTAATCAATATATTGATAGCGACAAAAACCTCAATTTCGATTATTTTTTTGTTAGAAAAGTGATGTTTGTAAAATATTCGCAAGGGTTTGTGGTGATGCCGGGCGGCTTTGGTACCTTGGACGAAATGTTTGAAGCAATAACGCTGATTCAAACCAAAAAAATTGGTAAATTCCCGATAATACTTGTGGGTACGGCCTTTTGGTCGGGATTAATTGCGTGGATAAAGACTGCTATGGTCGAAGGCGATAAAACAGTGAATGCTGTGGATTTGGATTTGTTTAAACTTGTAGATACCGAGGATGAAGTGGTTGATGTGCTGAATAAATTCTATAAAAAATATGATTTGTCTCCAAATTTTTAAACATTTACATTAGAATATTGCTCAACATTTAATATCATAGCTTGAAATCATTTCTTAAAAAAATTGCATTTGTTTTTTTCTTGTTTGCCTTTGCAAAACAATACGCACAGCACCATTCTCAAATAGAAGTGGCGGTCAATGTGCAACAAAAAACCTTATCTGTTTTGCAGAAAATCGAATATTTTAATCAATCGGAAGACACTTTAGCAAGTATCGTTTTGAATGATTGGAACAATGCCTACGCTGAAAAATCTTCGCCCTTAGCCCAACGATTTTCAGATGAGTTTTATAGGGGTTTTCATCTGTCGGCCGAAAAAGAACGTGGGAGCACGAATAATTTAAGCATATCAACAGAAAATCAATTGACGATAGCTTGGGAAAGAACTAAAAAAAATCCAGATTTGGTTGTGGTGCAATTGGACAAAAAACTAGCGCCCGACCAGAAAATAGTGTTGCATCTTTCCTACCAAATTAAAATTCCTAGTGACAAATTTACCCATTATGGCTATTCGAGCGGCGGCGGAATGTATCTCAAAAATTGGTTCCTAACTCCTGCTCGATTTGAGAATCATGCTTTTGTTGCCTATAATAACTTGAATCTAGATGATATTGCAAATGCCGTTTCTGATTTTGACATTACGATAAAGATTCCCAATAATGTTGAATTGATAACTGATTTGAACCAAGAGAAAGACATTTCATCAACTCAACATGCTACCTACAAACTACAAGGAAAAAATAGAACTGATTTTACTATTTTCTTAGAATCCAAATCTAGTTTTCACAGTTTCAAAAATAGTACAATTGAAGTTTTGACCAATTTGAATGGCTACAAAGCCGATGAAATTCAAAAAGCCATTGCGATTGACAGAATTGTAAATTTTACAGCAAACTTAATTGGCAAACCTCAACAAGAAAAAATAACCGTTTCGCAAGCGGATTATGACAGAAATCCTTTTTACGGACTGAATCAAATGCCTGCTTTTTTGGTTCCGTTTTCCGATGAATTTCTTTTTGAGATTAAATTCTTGAAAACCTATTTGAACAATTATCTCAAAAACAATTTAAGATTAGATCCTAGAAAAGACAACTGGATTTATGATGGAATTCAAGTGTATACAATGATGCGCTATATGGAAGAAAATTATCCAGATAGCAAAATGAATGGCCGTGTGTCTAGATTTAAATTATTCAAGGGTTTTCATCTTTTAAATTTGGATTTCAACCAGCAATACAGTTATTTTTATTTATTGATGGCTCGCAAAAATTTAGATCAACCACTTGGATTTCCAAAGAATAAATTGATAAAATTCAACGAACAAATATCAAGTAAATATCGTGCAGGTTTGAGCTTGATGTATCTTGATCACTATCTTGGAAACGATGCGGTGCCAAAAAGCATTCAAGAATTGAACGCACTAAAAACCAAAGAAATATATACTGCTTCTAATTTTGAGCAGCTATTAAAATCAAAAACTAAAAAGGACATTGATTGGTTTTTTAAGACCATAATTAACTCAAGAGAGATTATAGATTATAAATTTGAGAATGTGTCAAAAACCAAAGATAGCGTTTCATTCTCGTTGAATAGCAAGACCAATATTGCGGTTCCAATTCCCATTTATGGAATAAAAAATGATTCGATTGTCTTCAAAAAATGGATAGAACCTCAAAAATTGGATAGCGTTTATACGCTTTCTAGAAATCAAGCCAATAAGATTATTATCAATTTCAAAAATGAAGTTCCTGAGTTCAATTTAAGAAACAATTTTAAAAAAATAGAAGGATTTTTCCCTAACAACCGCCCTTTTAAATTCGCTTTTATGAAGGATTTAGAAGACCCTTTTTACAATCAAATTTTATATACCCCAATTTTTTCTTATAATGTTTATGACGGAATTTCGCTCGGACTGCAACTCCATAATAGAGCCATCCTGAACAGGCCTTTTTCGTATGAATTCAATCCGACTTATGCTTTGAATTCAAAATCCTTAACAGGTTCAGCCATAATTGCAATTAACAAAGACTATCGAAATAGTAATTTGTTTGGTGTAAGATATTCAATTAGTGGCAACTATTTTCATTATGCTCCAGATGCAGCTTATTTAAAAATTAACCCTATGGTTTTGCTGCAATTTCGCAATGAGGATTTTAGAGACAATCGAAAACAACTTTTATTCTTTCGACAAGTGATTATCAATAGAGAAAAGAGTCAATTAATTAGTGATAACTCGCTACAAAATTATTCGGTTTTTAATGCAAGATACATCAACTCCAGAACAGAGCTTACCAATCATTTCAACTTTATTGGTGATATCCAATTTTCGGACAAGTTTGGCAAAATTTCTACCGAAATGCAATACCGAAAACTTTATGAAGACAATAGGCAATTGAGTCTCCGTCTGTATGCAGGAACTTTTACATACAACAATAGCAATTCGGATTTTTATAGTTTTGCATTAGATAGACCAACTGATTATCTTTTTGATTATGCCTACTTAGGAAGATCTTCTCAAACGGGGCTTGTTAGCCAAGAATATATTATTGCCGAAGGCGGATTCAAATCGAAATTGACTCCATCATTTGCCAATAAATGGATTACAACCATCAACGGAAGTTACTCCATTTGGAATTGGATAGAAGCTTACGGCGATGTTGGTTTGGTAAAAAACAGCTTTCAAAAAGAAAAAATACTCTTTGATAGTGGCATCCGTCTGAATTTATTGCCCGACTATTTCGAATTGTTTTTTCCAATTTATTCTAGCAAAGGTTTAGAAATAGCACAACCCAATTACACCGAGAAAATTAGATTTGTAGTAACGCTAACTCCTAATCGATTTATGCAACTCTTTACAAGGAAGTGGTTTTGAGTTCATTCATTTCTAAATAACTTGATTATTTTTACACTATTGTCAATCATTCCATATTTATTTGAATTGTTTACAACAAACTTTCTCATTTTTAAAATTTAATTATCAAATATTTAATGCTAATTATTAACGAATTATGATAATAGATAGTTTTTAAGTAAATTTGTCCCAAAGTATTATTTCTTGCAATATGATAAAAGAAACAATTAATTCCACACTTACCTTTGAAGACTTCAAAACCGAGGTTTTAAAAGATTACAAAATAGCCATAACCAGCAGAGAATGTAGTCTTTTGGGACGAAAAGAAGTCTTAACTGGTAAGGCTAAATTTGGAATTTTTGGAGATGGGAAAGAAGTTCCGCAATTGGCAATGGCAAAGTTTTTTAAAAACGGTGATTTCCGATCGGGTTATTATCGAGATCAAACTTTTATGATGGCCATTGGCGAATTGACTCCGCAACAATTTTTTGCTGGACTTTACGGTCACACCGATATAAATCAAGAACCCATGTCGGCAGGAAGGCAAATGGGTGGTCATTTTGGGACACACAGCCTCAACGAAGATGGGAGTTGGAAAGATTTGACAAAACAAAAAAATTCTAGTGCTGATATATCTCCAACCGCTTCGCAAATGCCAAGAATGTTGGGATTGGCGCAAGCATCCAGTATTTACAGAAGTATTCCGGAACTTGCTGAAAGTTCAAAATTTTCAGTAGGTGGCAATGAAATTTCGTGGGGAACAATAGGCAACGCCAGTACTTCCGAAGGTTTGTTTTTTGAAACCATTAATGCCGCTGGAGTTTTACAAGTGCCTCTTATTTTGAGTGTTTGGGATGATGAGTACGGAATTTCTGTTCACGCAAAACTTCAAACTACAAAAGAAAGCATCTCCGAAATTTTGAAAGGATACCAACGAGATGAAGACCATAAAGGCTTTGAAATACTAAAAGTTTTGGGTTGGGATTATCCAAGTTTAATTGAAACTTACGAAAAAGCAGCCAATTTAGCCCGAGAACATCACGTTCCGGTTCTAATACACGTAACGGAACTCACGCAGCCACAAGGTCACTCTAGTTCAGGTTCTCACGAAAGATACAAAGACGCCGATAGATTGCGATGGGAAAGAGATTTTGACTGTGTTCGACAAATGAAATTATGGATGATTGCCATAAATATCGCTTCATCTGAAGAAATTGAAGAAATTGACTTAATCACAAAAAAAGAAGTACTCGAAGCCAAAAAATTAGCTTGGAATGCTTTTATTAATCCAATAATCGAAGAGCAAGCAAGTCTTGTTCAACTGTTAGATAAAATTGCGTCATCAAGCAGCAATAAAGATAAAATTCTTAAACTTAAAACCAATTTAAGTAGCATCAAAGCACCACTAAAAAAGGAAATTCTAAGCACAGCAAGGAAAGCATTGCGGTTGATGATTAATGAAAATGGTAAACAAGAACTAGCCACTTGGATAACTAATTATACAGGAATAAACCAACAAAAATTCAGCAAAAACTTATTTTCAGAATCGAATTTGAATGTGTTTTCAGTAAAAGAAGTTCTACCCAAGTATGAAGATAATGCCAAAGAAGATACTGATGGAAGAATGATTTTGCGTGACAATTTCAATGAACTTTTTTCAAAACACCCCAATGTTTTAATTTTTGGCGAAGATGCCGGAAGCATCGGCGATGTTAATCAAGGATTGGTTGGATTACAGGATAAATTTGGAGAAACCCGTGTTGCCGATGTTGGAATTCGAGAAGCATCAATCATTGGTCAAGGCATTGGAATGGCATTGCGAGGCCTTCGTCCCATTGCCGAAATTCAATATTTAGATTATATTTTGTATTGCGTTCAGATTTTGAGCGATGATTTAGCCACTTTGCAATATCGGACATTTGGAAAACAAAAAGCGCCTCTTATAATCAGAACCAGAGGTCATCGATTAGAAGGAATTTGGCATTCAGGTTCACCAATGGGAATGCTGATTAATGCACTAAGAGGAATTCATATTTTGGTTCCAAGAAATATGACCAAAGCAGCTGGTTTTTATAACACTTTATTAGAATGCGACGAACCAGCAGTTGTTGTCGAATGTTTAAATGGTTATCGATTGAAAGAAAAAATGCCGTTGAATTATGGAGCATTCAAAACACCGATTGGCGTGGTAGAAACCATAAAAAGTGGCGCTGATATCACACTAGTTTCTTATGGTTCTACTTTGAGATTAGTAGAAGTTGCCGCAAAAGAACTGATGGAAATTGGTATTGATTGCGAAATAATTGATATTCAGTCCTTGCTTCCTTTTGATGTTCATCACGATATTGTAAAAAGTATCGCCAAAACCAATCGATTGTTAATCATAGACGAAGACGTTCCAGGAGGAGCATCGGCATACATTTTACAAGAAATTATTGAAAATCAAGACGGATACAATTATTTGGATAGCAAACCACAAACCTTGACTGCTAAAGCCCATAGACCAGCTTATGGAACTGATGGCGATTATTTTTCGAAACCCTCGATTGAAGATGTTTACGAAAAAGTATATGCAATGATGAATGAAGTGAACCCTTCGAAATTTCCAGTTTTGTATTAGGGAATATTTTTAAACTCCTAACGTTTAGAACCATTAATAAGCAAGGTTCATTAAGTTTATTAATCTTAATGAACCTTATTTTATTTATCAATATTTCAAAAAAAATGATACTTTTGAATTGTTAATTTAATATAAAAAATATGACAGCTTTAGCAAATTATTGGTGGTTACTATTATTACTTTTATGTTTGGTTCTTTACAAATTCGTTTTGCGGGTTTTCTTCGGAATGGTTATTGTTCCTGAAGATAAAATTGGATTAGTAACTAAGAAGTTCGTCCTTTTTGGTGCCGAAAAATCATTGCCCGACGGTAGAATTATCGCTACAAAAGGCGAAGCAGGTTTTCAAGCAAAAACTCTTGCACCCGGATTGTACTGGGGAATGTGGCCTTGGCAATACTCTGTAAATATGAGTTCGTTTACTATTATTCCAGAAGGAAATATCGGTTTGGTTTTGAGTAAAGACGGTGCAGAAATTCCAACAGGGCGCATTCTTGCACAAAAAGTAAACTCTGATAATTTTCAAGACGCCATTCAATTTTTAGATAATGGCGGACAAAAGGGGCGTCAGTCCGCATTTATAACAACTGGCTCCTATCGTATCAATACTTTTTTGTTCGAAGTAATTGTAACGCCACAAATTGTGATTTCCGAAAATATGGTTGGAATAGTAACCGCAATGGACGGCGAACCCATACCAATTGGTCAAATTGCAGGTAAATTTGTCGATAACCATAACAATTTTCAAGATTTTGATCAGTTCTTAAAAAATGGCGGAAATAGAGGACTTCAACCACAAGTTATTCTCGCTGGTTCCTATTACATCAATTCTTGGGCGATTCAAATTGAGCAAACACCAATGACTGATGTTCCAATAGGATATGTTGGTGTAGTAATTTCTTATATTGGCGAAGATGGAAAAGACGTAACAGGAGATACTTTCAAGCATGGAAATATCGTTTCAAAAGGACAACGTGGCGTTTGGATGGAGCCTCTAGGTCCAGGGAAATATGCCTTAAATTTATACACCACAAAACTCGAAGCTGTACCTACAACCAACTTAGTTTTGAACTGGGCAGATGCTAGAAGTGAATCTCATAATTTAGACCAAAACTTATCAACAATTACGGTTCGTTCCAAAGATGGTTTTCCTTTCAATTTAGATGTTTCTCAAATTATTCACGTTCCAGCCAACGAAGCCCCAAAAGTAATTGCCCGTTTTGGAAGTATGAACAACCTAGTTTCCCAAGTTTTAGAACCTACAATTGGTAACTATTTCAGAAACTCGGCTCAGGAAAGTGATGTTATTTCGTTCCTTTCTACAAGAAAAGAGCGTCAAGAATCTGCTAAAAATCATATAAAAGTAGTTTTAGATGAATACAATGTGAATGCTGTTGATACCTTGATTGGCGATATTGTACCGCCAGAATCGTTGATGAAAACTCTAACCGACAGGAAAATTGCAGAAGAAGAGCAAAAAACCTATCAAACCCAAAGAATGGCGCAAGAACAACGCCAAGGTGTAGAAAAAGAAACTGCAATTGCTGATATGCAAAAAGAAATTGTGAAAGCATCTCAAAGTGTTGAAATTGCACAAAGAACAGCCGATGCCACCGTTAAAAAAGCCGAAGGGGATGCTACAAGTTTAAAACTAAACGTGAATGCCGAAGCTGAAGCTACAAAAATGCGTGCCAATGCCGAAGCCGAAGCCACAAAAGCCAGAGCTGGAGCACAAGCCGAAGCCACGAAAATGACTGCAAGTGCAGAAGCCGAGAGAATTTCGAAAACTGGTTTAGCAGAAGCCGAAAAAATTAAAGCCATTGGAAAATCTACTGCCGAAGCCTATCAATTGCAGGTTTCTGCAATGGGAGGAGATAATTTTACAAAATATAAAATCACCGAAGAAATTGGAAAAGGAAAAATCAAAGTGATTCCAGATGTATTAATTTCAGGAAACTCTGGTTCCGATGGAGGAATTAGTGGACTTTTAGGAATGAAATTAATGGAAATGATGGACACTAAAAACGAGAACGAAGAACCTAAAACCAAATAAATTTCATTTTAACTTTCAATCAAAATCCGCTACAAAGCGGATTTTTTTTATATACTTTCTACAGCTTTTACTAAAAAGTCAAAAACTTTAAAACAGAGCATCGATTCGCAGTATGTTGCTACGATTTAATTTTTACAGAGCATCAGGTGGAAGGACCCTGCCTATATTTTTTATTACATAGTCGGTGACAGTAGTAATGTGCCTATATTTTTTTATTTTATAGTCGATGATAGTAGTACTGTGCCTATATTTTTTTATTTTATAGTCGAGGACAGTAGTACTGTGGCTATATTTTTTTATTTTACAGTCGGTGACAGTAGTAACCTGCCTATATTTTTTTATTTTATAGTCGGTGACAGTAGTAACCTGCGTATATTTTTATATTTTATAGTCGGTGACAGTAGTAACAAATATATATTTTTATATATGCCTTGATTGATAAAAAAACGATATTCTCGAAAACGAACTACCTTATTATTTTAAGTTTTTTCAAAGTCTGGTCAATAACCTGATTTATTTCAATAGAAATTACAAACTTGTAATTGAGATAAATATATGAAATGGTTAACAATATCGATTTTAAAATTATTGAAATTATAGGATTAAAAGGAAAATCCCAAAAGTAAAATACCAAAAACAAAGCGATAGTGAGAGCAAGAGAATAGAGTGTTTGATTTGTAAACGGATATAAATCTAATTTTTTTACGACAAAGAACAATTTGGCTAAACTATAAAAAGTAATCGACAATAAAGTCGCAAATGCCGAACCGATAATGCCAAAAATTGGAATGAAAATCATATTTAAAACCACAGTTAAAACAACCAACACTACTCCCAAAAATAAGACTGTTCGGTAGTATTTTGTATTGAAAATAATAGCATTATTATTTCCTAAAATTAAGTCAAAATATTTGGATAGACCAATCATAAAAACAACCATAATTCCGCCAGCATATTCGTGCGGAACCATTTCGTAAAGTTTATTGATGTTTACAAAAATACCTAGCATTACATATCCACCAACCATTTGGAGATTAATTGATGTTTTTTTATACAAGATATTCATTTCGTCGTGCTTGTTTTCGTGCATCAATTTTGCCGTAATAGGATACACAATTTGGTGCATAGAACGGCTTGGAACTGAAATAACCAAAGCGATATAAGTCGCAACCGAATAATAAGCAATATTTTCGATATTCATATATTGGTTTAAAATCATTTTATCTCCATCCAACAATAAATTAGCAACGCTTCCAGACAAAATAATATAAAAAGTATAGACTAAAACATCCTTAGTGTTATTAGGAATTTCAAACTGAAAAACAGGTTTTTGGACACTAAATGCGTAAAACATTGTGATTATTAATGCCAAAAAATAAACAACGGCAGTTGCATATACAAAGCCTTCGACTGTTATCCAATTGTAATACACTCCAATTAATAAAAACAGTGAAGCTGCTCTTAATGCGACTTCTTTAATAAAATTTCCAAAAACCGAGTGCATGTGAACCCGCAACCAAGCATAAAAAATCTCGAAATAAGCCATGCACAATCCAATGAATGGAATAAGCCAAATAAATTTTTTGACGATAATATTCTTTTTAGATAAAAAAAGTAAAATATCATCAAAAAAATAAAAACCTATCAAAAGCATAGGAATAATCACCAGAAAGGGAAACAGCACCGTGAAAGATAAAAAACGAGATCTTTCCTGATCGGTTTTATATTGTGAGTAGAATTTAACCAACGTATTTTGCATTCCAATGGCAAATATGGGCATAATTACATTAGCACTAGAAAGCACATAATTAGAAAGCGCATAATAGGTGGAACCCAAAAAGACCGGATATAAATAAATGGTATTTATTCCTCCAATAGCAAAACCTATGTAGGTAATTATAGTGTTTTTAAAGGACTGATTTAATACTATTCCCATTTATGAAGTTAAAAGTTAAAGGTTAGAGGTCAGAAGTTTTGCCAATTTCTCTGTTAAACTTTTTCTGGAATACTGTTGTAAACCCACGGCATTCGATTGTAGTTTCCCTTCCAAAAATTGGTTATAAAAGTCCAAAAGTACACCTTTTAGTTTCATTTTCTCGAAATAATCAAAGAATACTCCTGTGTTTGTATTGGTTATAATTTCGGCAAAGTCGGAACCCTTTGGCCCGATAGCAACAATAGGTCGTCCAGAAACCATATATTCGAACAATTTTCCAGGAATAATACTTTTGGTATCCTCAGAATTGATTTCGATTAGCAATAAAACTTGTGATTTTCTTTGATGTGCAATTGCCTCCGAATGTGAAACATATCCCAAATTATTCAAATACGGATTCAATCCAAAACCAGAAATGGTTTCCAAAACTTCCTGACTTACCGCTCCTATTAATTTAATTTCCAAATGGGTTTTAAAATCGGGGATTTCTTGAAGCAATTCGACCAAAGTTTCCCAAAGCATTTTCGGATTTCTTTCGGATAAGAAAGAACCAATATGCGCCAAAGAAAACTTTGTATCCAAAGATTGGTTAACAACATTTTCCGTATCATAACCATTTGTGATTACGGCAATCGGCTGGTTTGTAATAGCTTGAAATTCTGTTTTTGTTGTGTTACTTGTTACAATAATGGTGTCTGCAGCATTCAGTACTTTAAATTCTAAATCTTTGTGTTTCTTGGCTGCATAATTCGACAATCGCAAGGATTTATGGTAGCCAATAGTTGTCCAAGGGTCTCGGAAATCGGCAAACCATTTTACATTCAATTTTTGTTTTAATTCCAATCCAATGAGATGCAAACTGTGCGGTGGTCCCGAAGTGACAATCGTGTCAATATCATTTTCTTTAATGTATTTTTCTAAAAATGCAACCGAAGGTTTTACCCAAAAAACACGGGCATCTGGAATAAAAAGATTACCCCGAATCCACAGAAAAATTTTGTCTAAAAAAGATTGCTTTTTCTGGTTTGGAATAATTCCCGAACTGATTTTTTTAGTTTTATTCTTCGAAAGAAACGAAGCCAATTGATAGGGTTCAAAGATCTTATGCTTGAGAATAATAGCCTTGTCTGAAACTTCATTTACCAAATTCTCGTCTACAATAGGATACGTCGGATTTTCAGGAATATAAACTATAGGTTGAAGTCCAAAATCGGGTAGATATTTCACAAATTTCAACCAACGCTGAACGCCAGGTCCACCAGCGGGAGGCCAATAATAGGTTATGATGAGGAGTTTTTTTGTTTCAGGTTTCAAATTCAGGGTTTAGGGTTTCACGAACAGTTTGTCATTCCGTAGGAATCTCATTTATGTTTTAAGTTTCACTAACAATTATTGAATTTTCATTTACATCTTTAGCTAGTTGATAATATTCATACTTGCTTTTCCATCCATTTGATTTTTCCATTATTTCAAATAATCGCTCCAAACGCTCGACAAACAGAGCATTGGTCTTCTCATCAACATTCTTTCTTTGGGCAAGATTTGTAGATTTTAAAATTGTTTTCATATTCAAAGGTAAACTAAGTCTATACTCTATTTCTTTACTATCATTTTTTATTTTCAACATAAATCCCACCACCTAACAATAACAACATTCCGATAAAACTGAAAAGTGTAATCATACTTCCGGTTTGTACTACTTGGGGTTCAAACTTGAATTCTATAGTATGTTTTCCTGCTGGAACTATCATTGATCTCAAAACATAATCTACAGGAAAATGATCCGTTAATTTTCCATCTACATAAGCATTCCAACCTTTTTCATAATATATTTCAGAAAAAACTGCTAAACCTATTCCTGAGTTTTTAGAAGTATATTTAAGATAATTGGGTTTGTAAATCTCAAGTTGTACAATTCCGCTGTTATCAAATTCTTTATTTAATCCAACATCTTTGATTTTTGAACCAAATTCAAAATCATTAAATACTGCTACATTCTTGGTATTCAATTTATATAATGATTTCATTTCCTCGTCAGCTGATTTTACATTTTGGATTTTAGAAACAAACCACGCATTTCCATTGGCATTCGGGTTTTGAACTGGAAACGCAGCGCCAGTTGAATCGGTTTGAATAATATATTTTACATTCAACATATTCAAAACCTCAATATTGTTTTTGGCAATTTGATAATCGAATAATTGCTGCATTCTTCGAGGTTTTACAGCACTATAACCACCAATCGATTTATGGAAAAAAGATGTTCTGGCACTAGAAAGATTTCCGTCTACCTCAAAAACCCTGTAATGAGATTGGTCCTCCAAGATCTTTGTATCGGCAGGAGTTT
Source organism: Flavobacterium psychrophilum (assembly GCA_945878515.1). Taxonomy (GTDB): domain Bacteria; phylum Bacteroidota; class Bacteroidia; order Flavobacteriales; family Flavobacteriaceae; genus Flavobacterium; species Flavobacterium psychrophilum_I. The sequence goes on from CAMCTL010000019.1 coordinate 17,836, forward strand.
CCTGAAAAGGAACTTCGACTTCATGTTTGCTGACAAAAGCGGTGGTATCAACATATTTTTTATCTACCAGAACCAAATCAAAAAGCATTACTAATCCTACTAGAATTACGGCAGTATTTTGTGCCAATTTGTTTTTAATAAATAGCCATAAAACCCCAAATACAATCAGAATAAAAAATCCTGAACGCAACAAATCGGCTGCATACAAACTTTTTCTATCTTGTATTAACGCATCCATAAATCCAGTTCCAAAAGCTTTATCTTGCCCTTGACTGAACATTTGCAACAATTGAGAATCCATTTGACTAACAAAATCAAACGTACTGCGCATTAAAAACAATCCTATTATTAAACCAAAAACAGTAACCGAAGCTTTCCACAAACTCGACCATTGATTATCTTTATCTTGAGTAAAAAAAGCTTGGAAACCCATAATAGCCATCACAGGAATACAAAGTTCCAAAATCACCTGAATAGAAGAAACTGCCCTAAACTTGTCATACATTGGAACAAAATCAATAAAAAAATCGGTAACAACAGATAGGTTTTTACCCCAAGATAGCACCAATGAAAATAATGCTCCAGCAAGAAAAGCGTACTTAATTTTTCGGCTGTCGTGATACAATCCTAGAATAGCAAGAAAGAAAATTACGATTCCAATATAAGCTGGTGCGGCAACTATAGGCTGTTGTCCCCAATAGGTAAAACCATAGTTTTCAGTAAATTGTTGGGCTTCTTCTGGCGATGCTCCATATTGGGTCATAAATTTATAAACACTGGAATCAGAATTCAGTTTTTCGCTATTTCCACCTCCAAAAAGTCTAGGTGCAATCAAATTGAAACTTTCGGCAATTCCGTAGCTGTATTCAGTTATGTATTCCCTAGACAAAGTACTATTTTCAATCTTTTTTGAGCCATCTGGAGAATAAGTCAATTCACTTTTCCCGCGCGTGCTGAATTTTGCATATTCGGCTGTTGCCAATAAGTTTGTTGCATTGGCACCAACCGCAAAGATTCCAGCGATTGCCAAAACGCCAAAGGACTTCAAAAGCGCTTTAAATTCTTTTTCTAATATTGCCAAATAAATAAAATACCCTGAAAGCATTAACAAGAAGAAAAACAAATAATAGGTCATTTGAAAATGATTGGCGTTGATTTCTAAAGCAACCGCAAACATTGTGAGCAATCCTCCCCAAATATATTTTTTTTGGAAAACCATTATAAAACCTGCAATAACCAACGGCATATAACCAATGGCGTGGGCTTTGGCATTATGACCAACTCCTAAAATTATGATCAAATAAGTAGAAAATCCAAAAGCCAACGCTCCGAAAAAAGCTTTGAGCGGATCAATTTTTAAAACCAATAGTAAACCATAAAAACTTAAAAAATAAAGAAATAAATAATCGGCAGGACGAGGCAAAAACCGAATGGCGTCATCAATTAATCCAATATAATCGTGCGGATATTTGGCTCCCAGTTGATAAGTTGGCATTCCTCCAAAAGCCGAATTGGTCCAAAAAGGTTCTTGATTGTCCGATGCTCTAAAATCGTTTTGCTCCTTTGCCATCCCGGTATATTGAGCAATATCCGATTGTAAGATTTGTTTTCTCTGCAAAACAGGATAAAAATAAATGACAGAAATTAAAATAAAACCTAGTAGAACAAGTGAGTGTGGATATAATTTTTGAAGTTGCTTCATTTAATCAGTTTTGGGTTTATGGTTTTGGGTTTATGGTTGCTGCACACTGGCAGTAAAAACTGATGCCTTTTATTCAATTTCCTCATAATCAACATAATCTCCTACTTTTTTGGTTTCGCGAGATTTTTTGGCATTGGAAACATCTATAATAATTTCATCGTTATTTGGCTTTCTTTCCCAAGAATTATCTTGAGCATTTTGCTGTTGCTTCTGAAAATTTTCTCCTGCCTTTTGCACTACTTTTTTTACCAATACTGGCAAAAACAGTCTTGCCAAAAATTTCACAATATAGAAAATAGCAACAATATAAATTATAGTTTTTATAAACCCAACAAATGAGGCATCTTGCATAGTCAAATAATTTTTTGTCAAAATTAACAATTCCAACGTTCAAAATTAAAATATCATTCTTAAATAATTAATAAAATATAGTACATTTGAAATACCTTGAAAATTTAAACCAAAAAGTAAATTTATGTGTAAAACCAAATTTGTATTTATTCTTGCAATTTTTATTCTTCCGCTACTGCATTATGGACAATATACAGACCAAATTAATTCGAATAGACCTGGAGAAACGATGTCAGCATTTTCAGTTGGAAAATCAGTCATTCAAGTAGAATCTGGTATTTATGGCATTAAGGAAAATCACAGTATTTTAAATTATGATGCCAATGGATTTGGCATTGATATGACTGTGAGATGGGGCTTTTTTATGGAAAAATTAGAATTTATTGCTGATTTTCAATATCAGTACCAATTAATCAATCCTGCTTTTATTTTTCCAGAGAAATCAGCTTTCAAACAAACCGTATTTGGTGCAAAATATTTGATTTATGATCCCTTCAAAAACTATGAAAAAAAAGCAAATGTTTACAGCTGGAAAGCAAATCGTGCATTCAACTGGCGTCAATTTATTCCTGCGGTTTCAGTGTTTGCTGGCTCCAATCTAACATCTTCTAAAAATCCTTATTATTACGCTGCAAATGCAGGTATTTCGCCAAAATTAATATTGATTACTCAAAATCACTTGGGTGACGGAAGTTGGGTTTTTGTAACCAATATCATCGCTGATTATGTTGCAACAGATGATCCCAGTTATGGATACGTAATTACGCTTACTAAAGGAATAAATCAAAAATGGTCAGGTTTTGTAGAAAATCAAGGTTTTAAAAGTAATTTTTATAGCGATGCAATAGTTCGCGGAGGAGCTGCATATTTGCTTCATGATGATCTGCAAATTGATGCTTCTTTAAGCACAAGTTTGAAAAATACACCTTCAATACTTTATGGTGGAATTGGGTTTTCTTGGCGCTACGATGCAAATTACAAAAGTGAAAAGCTTGACAAGAACAAAAAAAGTGCGTCAAAAAAACAGAAGAATAAAAAGAATCCGAAAAAAGAAAAGAAAATACAATGATAAATGTTAAAGAAGCTGTTACGAAAAAAGAAATGACTGACTTTGTCAAATTTCCTTTCTCCTTATACAAAAACAATAAATATTGGGTACCACCAATTATAGCCGACGAACTTGAATCCTTTGACAAATCCAAAAATCCCGCTTTCGAAAGTGCGGAGGCCTATTTTTATTTGGCCTATAAAAACAATGAAATTGTGGGACGAATTGCTGTCATTATTAATTGGAACGAGGTCAATAACCAGAACAAAAAGAAAGTCCGTTTCGGTTGGTTTGATGTAATTGATGATATCGAAGTAACAAAAGCGCTACTGGAAAAAGCTTATGAATTAGGAAGAAAAAACAATTTGGAACACGTTGAAGGACCAATGGGATTTTCCAACCTAGACAAAGTGGGCGTTCTTACTGAAGGTTTTGACCAAATGGGAACCATGATTACTTGGTACAACCATCCTTATTTTGCGAGCCACTTAGAACAATTGGGGTTTGTTACAGAAAAAGAATATGTAGAAAATATTTTTCCGTTTGCGAATGTAAAGCCAGAATTTTTTTCGAAAGCACAAACATTAATCAAAAAAAGATATGAACTAACGAGCTTGACTTTCACTAAAACGAAAGACATAATGCCCTACGTTGACGAAATGTTTGATTTGTTTAATAGTGCTTATGCTAGTTTGTCCTCGTTTGTAGCCGTAACTGATATTCAAAAAGAATATTTCAAAAAAAAATACATCAGTTTTATCAATCCTGAATACATCATTTTTGTATTGGATAAGAACAACAAAATAATAGCATTTAGCATTGTAATGCCCAGTTTTTCAGAAGCTTTACAAAAAGCCAAAGGCAAACTATTCCCGTTTGGATTTTATCATTTGCTAAAGGCCAGAAAAGAAAGCAAAGACGTAGTTTTTTATTTAATAGGTGTTGCACCGGAATATCAAAACAAAGGAGTTACTGCCATTATTTTCGAAGAATATTTCAATACTTTTACAAAAAAAGGAATCATCAACTGCATTCGAACACCCGAATTGGCAGACAATATTGCCATACATAATTTATGGAAAAACTTCGATCCAAAAATTCATTGCAGAAGAAAAACGTTTATTAAAATGCTTTGATTGCGAAGTTAGAAGTGGGAAGTTAAAAAAAAAGGAAAACGAGTTGAATTATCAAGACATTTTCCTTTTTATATGTAGGTGTTTAACATTCTTAATCTGAAATCTGAAATCTGAAATCTGAAATCTGAAATCTGAAATCTGAAATCTGAAACTAAGCGTCTAAATCCACTTTAGTTCTACTGGCAATTTCTTTGTAAGTTCCGTTTACCAATTTCTCTCGTATCGCTTCAAAAGCGGTTAATGTTTGGTTAATATCATCCAATGTATGAGGCGCAGTAGGTATGACACGCAATAAAATCATACCTTTAGGAATAACTGGATAAATTACAATCGACAAGAAAATACCATAATTTTCTCTCAAATCATTCACCATAACCATTGCTTCTGGCACACTTCCTTCTAAATAAACAGGTGTAACACACGTATTTGTATCTCCGATATTAAATCCTTTGCTTCTCAAACCTCCTTGCAGGGCATTTACATTTTCCCATAATTTATCTTTCAATTCAGATGAATTACGCAACAATTCCAAACGCTTCAAAGAACCAATAGTTTGAATCATTGGCAAAGCTTTAGCAAACATTTGCGAACGCAAATTGTATTTTAGGTAATCAATAATTTCCTTATCGGCGGCTACAAAAGCACCAATATTAGCCATTGATTTGGCAAAAGTCGAAAAGTAAACATCAATTCCATCTTGACAACCTTGCTCCTCACCTGCTCCAGCACCTGTTTTTCCAAGTGTACCAAAACCGTGTGCATCATCAACCAAAAGACGGAAATTGTATTTTTTCTTCATCTCTACAATTTCTTTCAATTTGCCTTGCTGGCCACGCATCCCGAAAACACCTTCGGTAATAAAGAGAATTCCTCCGCCTTGCTCTGTGGCTAATTTTGTAGCACGCTGCAAGTTTTTTTCCATACTCTCGATATCATTGTGTTTGTAGGTAAAACGTTTTCCGCTGTGCAAACGAACTCCGTCAATAATGCAAGCGTGCGCATCAACATCGTACACAATTACATCATTTCTTGTAACCAAAGCATCAATGGTTGACATAATTCCTTGATAACCGAAATTCAACAAATAAGCCGATTCTTTCATTACAAAAGCAGCCAATTCTTGTTCTAATTGTTCGTGATATTTTGTATGACCAGACATCATTCTCGCTCCCATTGGATAAGCAGCACCAAATTCTAGAGCGGCGTCTGCATCCGCTTTTCGTACTTCTGGATGATTAGCAAGACCTAAATAGTCGTTCAAACTCCAGTTTAAAACCTCTTTACCTTGAAATTTCATTCTTGGTCCTAAATCGCCTTCTAATTTTGGAAACACAAAATAACCTTCCGCTTGCGATGCCCATTTACCCAACGGACCTTTATTGTTTTGAATTCTTTCGAATAAATCTTTTAACATAATTAATATAGTATTATATGTTTTTTTTTGAAGTTGCAAAATTAATTATTTAATATGTCTTATCATAATATTACCAAATTAAAAAAAAAGTAGAGTAAACAGGAGAAATTTGGGGATAAGGAGCCATTTCCTGCTGTTCATTATAATCTTTTTTCATAAAATCTTTTTTTCCAAGACTTTAAAGGAGCTTCCGTTGGTCGCTCTTCAAAGTCAGTAAAAAATAGATTTTCTCAAAAAAAGGATTTCCATTTCCATCAGGGCTAGAGAGTCGAGTTTACAATAAACTTTGTATATTTGAATAACATTTTTCAATGTCAATATCAATTGCAAAAATCAATATCAATAAAACACATGTCACAAGATACCAAAGAATTAAAATTAGCTGTCCTTATTGATGCTGACAATGTTCCGTATAGCAATGTAAAAGGAATGATGGAAGAAATTGCCAAATACGGAACGCCAACAACAAAACGTATTTATGCCGATTGGACCAAACCCAATGCTAATGGTTGGAAAACCGTTTTATTGGAACACGCTATCACACCTATTCAGCAATACAGTTACACAGTTGGAAAAAACTCTTCCGATTCGGCAATGATTATCGATGCTATGGATTTGTTGTACTCCGACAAAGTAGATGGTTTTTGTATAGTTTCTAGCGACAGTGATTTTACACGATTGGCCATTCGTTTGAGAGAATCGGGAATGAAAGTTATTGGAATTGGCGAAAAGAAAACGCCAAATTCTTTTATTGTTGCCTGTGATCGATTTATTTATATTGAAGTCTTAGACGGAGCTATAAAAAAGAAATTACCTAAAAACAGCGTAATTGAAGAAAACAAAAAGGCAATTGATCCAAGCGCTAGCGAACAGACCAAACAAAAACTGACTCCAAAAACAATCGAAAAACCCGAGCAAAAAACACTCGATAAAATAGACAACCAAACCATAGAACTCATTGAAGATACGCTTGAAGCAATTGGCGATGAGGATGGTTGGGCTTTCCTTGGCGATGTAGGGAATTTAATTGTAAAGAAAAAACCTGAATTTGATCCTAGAAATTATGGCTTTTCTAAACTAACTCCGATGTTAAAATCCTTATCCGATATTCTCGAAATTGACGAAAGAGAATCCGATAAAAAAGGAATCAAGCACGTTTTTGTACGATTGCGATTTAGTTAAATAACGAGAATTGTATAATGTCCCAATGTATAATGTAAAATTATGCGCAATTACATCGGTTTCAGTACTCATAAACATGACATTATTTTACTTACTTTATTTTGGTTGCAACTCGCATATAATTCTTTAAGAAATGTTTATCTATGGTGCTATCGATAATGCAATTTAAATGTCACATTATAAGTTAAATAGTTTAAAAATTATTTATTTAGTGATTACAAAACGCAAATTACGTTCCTACAGTGCCTAAATAAAGTTCGTAATTGATGTTTATTTTAACTTATTTTTATCAAAAACGAACCTTAATCTTGCCAAATCCTATAATAGAAATTCTTATTTCTAAATCTACTTTATGTAAATTTGCACCATTAAAAAATCTTCTATGGAATCTGTTCTAGAAAATGCATTAACCACAGCTAAACCAAAATGGTTGCGAGTGAAACTCCCAATTGGTCAAAAATACACTGAACTTCGCGGTTTAGTTGACAAATATAAACTAAACACCATTTGCACCTCAGGAAGTTGTCCTAATATGGGCGAATGTTGGGGAGAAGGAACCGCAACTTTTATGATTTTGGGAAATATTTGTACGCGTTCTTGCGGTTTTTGCGGTGTAAAAACCGGAAGACCAGAAACTGTCGATTGGGATGAACCAGAGAAAGTAGCCCGTTCTATCAAAATTATGAACATCAAACACGCCGTAATCACTAGCGTGGACAGAGACGATTTGAAAGATGGCGGTTCTATTATTTGGATAGAAACCGTAAAAGCCATTAGAAGAATGAACCCAAACACTACTCTTGAAACGCTAATCCCTGATTTTCAAGGAATCGAACGAAACATAGATCGAATTGTAGAGGCCAACCCAGAAGTGGTTTCACATAACGTAGAAACCGTTCGAAGATTGACTCGCGAAGTGCGGATTCAAGCCAAATATGACCGAAGTTTAGCTGTTTTGAAATACCTTAAAGATCAAGGAATCAACCGAACCAAATCAGGAATTATGCTTGGTCTTGGCGAATTGGAAGAAGAAGTTTTCCAAACGATGCAGGATTTACGGAATGCCAATGTTGATATTGTTACCATTGGTCAATACTTGCAACCCAGCAAAAAACATTTGCCAGTGAAAGAATTTATTACGCCTGAACAATTTGCTAAATACGAAAAATTTGGTTTGGAATTGGGCTTTCGCCACGTGGAAAGTGGGCCTTTGGTTCGTTCTTCATATAAAGCGCAGAAACATATTCTTTAGAATTTAGATTTAAGGAACCAAGATAAAGATCAAAGTTTTTTGAGTTTTTGCAATTGAAATTGATATTGAAATTGACCTTGAAATTGAGTTTGAAAACTACAAAAAGGATTAAAATAAAATGAAAATACGCATCGCCATCAACGGTTTTGGGCGCATCGGAAGGAATTTGTTTCGCTTGCTTTTGAACCATCCTACTATTGAAGTTATTGCTATCAACGACATTGCCGACACTAAAACCATGGCACATTTGGTGAAATACGATAGCATTCACGGAGTTTTGCCGGTGGAAGTTTCGTCTGATGAAAAAGGGATTATTGTTGGCGGAAAACACTTTCTTTTTTTTAACGAAAAAAGTATTTCTAATCTGGATTGGAAATCTATAAACATTGATATTGTTGTTGAAAGTACCGGAAAATATAAAACATTCGACGAAATCAACACTCACATTTTGGCTGGATCCAAAAAAGTAATTCTATCTGCGCCATCAGAAGTTGAAGAAATAAAAACAGTTGTGCTCGGTGTAAACGAACACATTTTGGATGGAACTGAAACCATAATTTCAAATGCCAGTTGTACCACAAACAACGCCGCTCCGATGATAAAAATAATCAACGAGCTTTGTGGAATTGAGCAAGCCTATATTACGACTATTCACTCGTACACCACCGACCAAAGTCTACACGATCAGCCGCATAAAGATTTGCGTCGTGCTCGTGGCGCTAGTCAATCCATTGTTCCAACTACAACTGGAGCGGCAAAAGCATTAACAAAGATTTTCCCTGAATTTGATGGTAAATTTGGAGGTTGTGGTATTCGAGTGCCCGTTCCTGATGGTTCGTTAACAGACATTACTTTTAATGTAAAACGTGCCGTGACAATCGAGGAAATAAATGCAGCTTTTAAGTTGGCTTCCGAAAAAAATTTGAAAGGAATTTTGGCGTATACTGAAGATCCGATTGTCTCGGTGGATATTATTGGCAACAAGAATTCGTGTTTGTTTGATGCCCAACTTACTTCAGTTATTGATAAAATGGTAAAAGTTGTGGGCTGGTACGATAATGAAATTGGTTACTCCTCAAGAATTATTGATTTGATTATGGTAATCTATCCTAATAATTCATAATTAGTTCTTTAATTAAACTTCTAACATTGGGTTCGGCCTTTCTTGCAGCTTCCAAAACCTCCTCGTGAGAAACGGTTTCAATATTTTCCTCATTACCCATATCGGTTATTACAGACAATCCAAAGCATTCCATATCCATGTGGCGAGCCACAATAACTTCAGGAACGGTTGACATACCAACACAGTCAGCGCCAAGTATTTTGACCATTTTATATTCTGCTAATGTTTCAAAGGTAGGTCCTTGAAGTCCAAGGTAAATTCCATCTTGTACCTTAATATTTAGATTTTTGGCTAAAGCCTTAGCAACAGAAATCATATTATTAGAAAAAGGTTCACTCATATTTAAAAAACGTGGACCAAAACGTTCGTCATTTTTTCCGCGCAAAGGATGTTCAGGCATCATATTGATTTGGTCTTTCAACAGCACAATAGAACCCACTTCGTAATTTGGATTTACACCACCAGAGGCATTAGAAACAATCAATTTTTCGACACCCAGATATTTCATTACACGAACCGGAAAAGTTACTTCTTTCATCGAATAGCCTTCATAAAAATGAAAACGGCCTTGCATTGCGACTACTTTTTTGTCACCAATAGTACCAAAAACCAATGCTCCTTTATGACCTTGAACTGTAGAAACTGGAAAATTTGGAATTTCGCCATAAGGCAAAGTGAATTCAATTCTAATATCATCAGTAAAACTACCTAATCCTGAACCTAGTATTACACCATATTCTGGAGTAAAATTGGTTTTCTCTTTAATAAAACTAACTGTTTCTTGTACTTGCTCCCACATAATTTATAATGGTTTTGTCAAAATTTTCACTTTCAGAAATAAACGAACTTCGTATGGGCAAATAGAACAATTTCTCTTTAGCAATTGAACCTTTCAATCGAACGAAATCTTTTTCGGTGGTGATGATAATTTTGTTTTGTGATTTATATTTAATTTCGTTAATGTCTATCTCTGTAAAATGATGGTGATCGGAAAAAACTAATTTTTCATCACTTTCGTTTTGCAAATATGCGAAAAATGGATTTGGTTTTGCAATTCCAGCCAATAGTAATTTATCAACATTCTTTATTTCGCTTACTTTGATTGATTCACCATCAGAATAAATAAAATCATCATAATCTATATATGAAAAATACAATTTTTGATTATCCCCTTTGTCGTTTCGAAGGAATTTCTTTATCTTCTCTTTTTCGTCGATTGAAAGTGACGGTGGACATTTTGTAACAATAATTACATGTGCTCTTTTTGCTCCACTTCTGCTTTCTCGCAAATTCCCGGTTGGCAACATAAAATCATCTGAATATAAATCGCCGTAAGAGGTTAACAAAATATAGAAGCCAGCCTTTACTTTCCGATGTTGAAAAGCATCGTCTAATAGAAGAACATCCGGCTTTTCTTGTTGAGAAAGTAGTTGCTCAATTCCATTTTTTCTATCGGTATCAACGGCAACTTGAATGTTTTTGAATTTAGAAAAAAACTGAAAAGGTTCATCGCCAAGGTTTTCAACATTGGAAGTAGAATCGGCTAAAACAAAACCTTTGGACTGCCTTTTATAACCTCGACTCAATGTAGCGACTTTATATTTGGGCGAAAGCAGCCTAATTAAATATTCAATCTGAGGAGTTTTTCCCGTCCCGCCAACACTTAAATTTCCGACAGCAATAATGGGAATATCAAAAGAATATGATTTTAGAACGCCTTTATCAAAAAGAAAATTCCGAATACTGGTAATGAATCCATATAAAATGGCAAACGGAAACAATATTTTTCGGAGCAAATTCATCATTATTTATCGGAGTAATGTCCCATTGCTGAAATAACATCAACAATAACTAAATCATCATTTACCGTGTAAATTAATCTGTCTTTTGTGTTAATTTGTCTTGACCAAAAACCTGATAAATTTTCTTTTAATGCTTCCGGTTTTCCCACTCCCGTATATGGCGTTTCTGAAAGTTCTTGTAATATTACCTTAATCTTTTTAATACTGGCTTGATTTCCAGATTTTACATGTTTTGCAATTTGCTTTTTTGCAAGTTCTGTTATTTCAATCCTAAACTTCCCCATATATCATTTGGATCTACCACAGTTCTTTTTTTACTTTTTTGTGCTTTTTTTACCATTGCAACAAATTCAGGACTATAAAGATCCTCTGTTACGCCTTTTGTTATTTTAGCACTAGACTCAATAATTTCAACATCCTTTTCATCATCAAAAAAAGTTTTTGCAAACTCAAGAAAAGCTTTGCCCTTTTTAGAACTGTCGTTAATTTTTATAGTTAGTGTTGTCATAATAATTGCTTTTTAATTACAAATATACACATTTAGTACTCTTTTCATTAACTTAAAAAAAACTTTAAGAGGAGTATTTCCGAAAGAAAGTCGTTTTTCAAAATGATAATATTTATCTTTGAAATAAAAAAATTGTTTCATTAGTAGGAACACAACAATAAACTATAAACCAACAAAACAATGAAAATCAAAGAAATAATTTCTGTACTCGAAGAAATGGCACCGCTGGCTTATGCCGAGGATTTTGACAATGTAGGTTTATTGGTAGGAAATCAAGATTCGGAAGGAATTGGAGTTTTGGTTTGTCACGATGCTTTGGAAAGTGTGATTAACGAAGCAATTGCAAAAAAATGCAATATGGTTGTTTGCTTTCATCCCATTGTATTTTCTGGATTGAAGAAAATTACGGGCAAAGATTACGTTGAACGTTCCGTCATCAAAGCCATAAAAAATGACATAGCTATTTATGCCGTTCACACTGCATTAGACAATCATCAAAATGGAGTGAATAAATTTTTTGCTGATGCTTTAGGTTTGACTAATACTAAAATCCTAATTCCAAAATCGAATTTTATTCGAAAACTAATCACTTACACTATTCCAGAAAATGCCGAAAAATTGCGAAATGCTTTGTTTGACGCTGGCGCAGGAAACATTGGTAACTATGAAAATTGCAGTTTCAACTCGAAAGGAATTGGCACTTATATGGGAAATGAAAATAGCAATCCCGAAATTGGAAAGCGATTCGAATTCATGGAAACTGACGAAATCAAAATCGAAGTTACTTTTGATAAATATTTGGAAAACAAAATCCTGAAAGCACTTTTCAAAAATCACGTTTATGAAGAAGTGGCTTATGAAATTTATGATTTACAGAATAAAAATCAAAATATTGGGTTGGGAATGATTGGAGAATTGTCTGAACCAATGGAAGAAAATGATTTTCTGCAATTGGTAAAAAATAAAATGCAAGCCGATGGAATCCGTCATAGCGCATTTCTAGGAAAATCTATAAAAAAGGTCGCGGTTCTTGGAGGTTCAGGAAGTTTTGCTATAAAAAATGCCATTAGAGCTGGAGCAGACGCTTTTTTGACGGCGGATTTAAAGTATCATCAATTTTATGAAGCTGAAAATCAGATTATTTTGGCAGATATTGGTCATTTTGAAAGCGAACGCTATACAAAAAATTATATTGTTGATTTTCTTAGGAAAAAAATCCTTAATTTTGCAATCGTTTTATCAGAAGAAAATACAAACCCAGTTAAGTACTTATAGACAATAGAATATGGCGACTACAAAAGAATTGAGTGTTGAAGACAAATTAAGAGCAATTTACGATTTACAATTGATTGACTCTAGAATTGACGAAATTAGAAACGTGAGAGGTGAATTGCCGCTTGAAGTAGAAGATTTAGAAGATGAAGTTGCTGGATTAAGCACACGTTTAGAAAAATTGAAAAAAGACCTTGAAACGATTGAAGATCTTATCAAAACGAAGAAAAATACAATTGATGAACACAAAGAATCTATAAAAAGATACACCAAACAACAAGATTCAGTTCGTAACAATCGAGAATTTAATTCTTTGACTAAGGAAGTTGAATTTCAAGAATTAGAAATTCAATTGGCCGAGAAGCAAATCAAAGAAATGAAAGCTTCTATCGAACACAAAAAAGAAATAATTGCACAATCCAAAGAGCGATTAGAAACTAAAACTAATCACTTAAAACATAAGAAATCCGAATTGAGTGATATTATGTCTGAAACAGCAAAAGAAGAAACCTTCTTGTCCAATAAATCAGCTGAATACAGAGATTTAATCGAAAGTAGACTCTTAGCAGCTTACGATAGAATTCGTTCAAGCGTTCGTAATGGCTTGGCGGTTGTTTCTATTGAAAGAGGCGCATCTGCAGGTTCATTCTTTACGATTCCGCCACAAACGCAAGTTGAAATTGCAGCCAGAAAAAAAATCATTACCGATGAACACTCTGGAAGAATTTTAGTAGACACACTACTGGCAGATGAAGAAAAGGTTAAAATGGAACAGCTATTTGCTAAATTCTAAAATCATTTAAGTCCCGATACATATCGGGACTTTTTTTTTACTCCTATTGTAGAGCTGAATTCAAACCAAAGCATTTCTTTCTCTACGCAAGAAAGAACATTTTTGTGGATAATTAGGTTATCGATTCTGCTTTGAATTTTTTAGTTTACTGAAAGTAGTTTCACATCAAAAATAAGGACAGATCCTCCAGGAATACCGTTATAATTATTATTACCATAGCCTAAGTGTGCAGGAACTAAAAGTACACCATTTCCTCCGGGTTTAAAATATTGAATGCCTTCTGTCCAGCCTTTGATAACCTGATTCAAACCAAAAGAAATTCCTGCAGCATTACTTTGGTCAAAAATAGTTCCGTTAATAAAATATCCTTTGTATGCCACAGTTACATTTGAAGTCGCTGTAGGTTGCGCTCCAATTCCCGGTTCGTTAATTACATAATACAAACCTGTAGCGCTTCGTTGTGCAGTTAGATTATTTTTAGCAATATAATCTTTGATTTCTTGTTCGTTTTTGGCAACATAATCAACGTTATCTTTAGAGCAAGAAATAAAAAGGGCAAG
>CAMCTL010000020.1 GCA_945878515.1 Flavobacterium psychrophilum
GACCAATCGGTAACAAGAATGATTGAAGCTTTTTCCATACATCACGCCTTGCAAGAAGGAAATAAATTGTCGCCAAGTGTGTTTTTAGAGAAACGAAAATCGTTGGGAACCGAACATATTTACGGGATTATTCACGCCATTCAAAATGGTTATGTTTTGCAATTTTACTATCAAAAGCATTGGGAAGATTTTAGTACCGAGCGCGAAGTGAAACCTATTGCCATCAAAGAATCGCAACAACGCTGGTATTTGGTTGCCTTGGATAAAAAAGACGAAAAAGTTAAAACTTTTGGAATGGATCGAATAACCCATTTAAAAGTTACGGATACCAAATTCAAACCCATTGCTTATAACGTAGAAAAGGAATTCAAACACGCTCTTGGAGTAGAAACTTATGAACCTGCCGAAAAAGTGGTTTTGGAGTTTTCTAAAAAGCAGGGCAACTACATTAAAACATTTCCGCTACACGAATCCCAACGCATTTTGGAGGAAACTAAAAATACTGTTCTACTTGAAATTTTCATTCACACCACCAATGACATCCAAATGGAACTGTTGAAATATGGTTCGGATGTAAAAGTACTTGCTCCTATTTCGCTACAAAACGAAATCAAAAACAGTATTGCGGAAATGGCTAATTTGTATCAGTAAATGAAAAACTTTACAGCAATAGATTTTGAAACGGCAAGCGGATATAGAAACAGTATTTGCCAAATTGGATTGGTTAGAGTTGAAAACGGAATCATTACCAATGAAATTAATCTATTGGTACAACCACCCAATAATTATTACTGGAGTCGCTTTACGGATATTCACCGAATTGCTGCAAAAGACACGATAAATGCGCCTACTTTCGGACAAGTTTGGCAACAAATTGCGCCTTATATCCAAAACCACAATGTAATTGCACACAATGGTTTTGGCTTTGATTTTCCTGTTTTGGAAAAGACACTTTTGCATTACGGTTTATTGATTCCAAACTACAATAAATTTTGTACCTATAAAATTTATAAGTCTAATTTAGCTAACTTGTGCCAAGAATTTAACATACCGTTGAATCATCACGATGCGTTGAGCGATGCGAGGGCTTGTGCAGAGTTGTGGTTGAAATATTTGGGAAAAATAGCTTAAATAATAATATAACGAATAAACAAAAATAAAATATGGAGAGAATTAACAATAATATAGAAGTAAGTAGTATTACTCTAACAGAATTATTACAATATAGCCTCAAAATACCTGAATATCAAAGACCTTATGTTTGGACTAAATACAATGTTAACAAACTAATAAATCAAATTACTGAACACAATAATAGGAAAGATGATAAACCAAATTTCTATTTAGGAAGTATTGTTCTTCATAAAGATGATGATGGATACAATATTATTGATGGTCAGCAACGAATTACAACGATGCAAATTTTAGAAAAAATAAAATCAAACATAGATTTTAATGTTACTTACAGCCATCCAATAACTTTTAAACACATAAAAGAAAATTTTAATTATTACAATTCCAATCAAGAAATAATTAAAATGCTAGATCTTAATTTTGCTAAATTGAATGTTACATTAATCATTACCAATAGCGAAGATATGGCATATAATTTTTTTGAAACATTGAATACTGGTGGAAAAAGATTAGGTGGTACAGATATTTTGAAAGCACATCAT
Organism: Flavobacterium psychrophilum; assembly: GCA_945878515.1. Lineage (GTDB taxonomy): Bacteria > Bacteroidota > Bacteroidia > Flavobacteriales > Flavobacteriaceae > Flavobacterium > Flavobacterium psychrophilum_I. Next base: position 1,677 of record CAMCTL010000020.1, read on the forward strand.
TTGCGAAGCATTAAAGAAAATGATGAACGAAATTCTTTTGCAAAAGAATGGGAATCAAAACAAAAAAATCTTGAAACGGTAAATCGAATGTTAAGTTTAATACGAAGAATGGATTACCTTAATAGGCATAAAAACTTACCGGATAAAAACACAAATGTATCAAATTGGAAAAATATTTTAACTGAAGATTTTGCTGAAAAAGTTAAAAAAGAAAACAAAGATATTGGCTATTCATTTGTTGAAATTGAAGAAAATACGCATAAAGTAACAGCTGATAAATATGCAATCAGACAACCTTTGAACGAAGGAGTTAATTACATAAATTATTTAATGAGTTTTACAGATGATTATAATTTCTTGTTTTCAGAGGAAAACCAAAAAGGAAATTATGCTGAATTCAGTAGTAGAATCATTAACGTAATTGATGGAACTATTGATTTGAGAAGCTATTACAAACTTGGTCTTCTTTCGTTTGTCGATCGCTTCGGTAGAAAAAATGTACTTGAATTTTCGTTGCATTTATTTCGATTCATTTATCGTATAAGATTATCTGAAAAATCAAGAATTTATGAAGCAACCGTGCGAAATTTTATAGATGAAACAAAAGTTTTAGACCGAATTTTAAATGCATTCACATATGAAGAAGTATTATTTTATCTAAAAAATCACAAATTAGAAATTCAAACTAAGGAAATTAGAGGTGTTAAGGAAAGATTTTACAGTCGAGTAAATGAATTCTTTGGCAATTCTATTACGATAGGGAATTTTGATGAAGATTTAAAAAGCGCAATTGATAACTACTTAAAAAAATAAATTATGAACTTTGAAACGAAAGAAATAACACTTCAACAAATCGTAAATGACAAGTTAGAATTTCAAATCCCTGTTTATCAAAGGCCTTATGTTTGGGATAAAATTGAAATTATTAAATTATTAGAAGATTTAGAACTAGATTTTAAAAATAATTCAGAAAATAATTATTTTGTTGGAAATACTTATGTAATAAAATCAGACAATAAGAACAGCCTCAATAATGACAAAAGCACACTTTATGAAGTAATTGATGGGCAACAAAGATTTACAACATTTTGGTTGATCTCGTTCTGTTTTAAAAGATTAGGCATAAATTCCAACTTAACTAACTATCTTGAAATTGAATACAATAGTAATAAAAAAGATATTCGTTTTGATTTTGACATCCGAAAAGAGGTTTATGAATATTTAAAGGGTTTGCTAGATGGTTCCTCAGATAGAAGATTTCAGGATGTAAGTAATTTTGATTTTCTTAAAAACATTGCAGCTGGGATTGAAACAATTGAAGGCTTCCTTAAATCAAAAGCAAATGAAATAAAATTACTTGAATTTGGAAATTATATCTTCAACAATGTAAAATTCATTTTTAACGAAGCTCCTGAAAATACTGATTTAAACGCTCTTTTCGTTGCTTTAGGAACAAGCGGAATTCAACTTCAACAATCCGACATTCTAAAAGCCAGATTATTGGATAAAATTACTGATAAAAATGACAGGATAAAATATGCCAAAATTTGGGAAGCTTGCGAAAATATGAATAATTATTTTGAGAGCAATGTCAAAATATCTTTTCCTTACGATACGAATACAATTAAGGAAAATGATTTTTCTGAATTTAATGAATTCATATTTAACAAAAAAAACGACAACGATATTTTTGAAAATAAAAGAAATTTAACAATTGATGAAATATTGAAATTCGAAGATGAAATAATCACTAAAAACACAACAGAAGTAGAGCAAAATTCTGCTTGTCGTTCCATTATTTCATTTAATGTTTTATTATTACACACTTTTAGAATTTACAGAAAACAAAATGAAGTTTCCGAAGATATAGAATCTATGGATTCCAAAAAACTACTTGAAATTATTAATATTGACGAAATTAAAAAAGTGGAAGAATTCTTTTTACTTTTATGGAAAGTTCGTTATTTATTCGATAAGTATGTAGTGAAATGGAGAAACGAAGAAGGCGTAGAAATCAGCAATGAAAACGAAAAATTACTTTTAACCTCAATTTATGAAAGTAATAATGAAAGCAAAAAATATTATTCAAGAAGGAATAATGAAAATTCTGAAATGCAGATGCTTCAATCTGTTTTATATTTTACAGGAATATTTGCACAACAATATTGGCTTACACCTTTCATTGATTTTCTGTTAAACCGCGAAAACTTAAATAATGATGATCTAATCTTAATAGAATTAGAAAGAATCGACAATATTATGATACCCGGCGACAAAAAAGAAATTTCTTGGAAATTAGTAAATAATGAACTATTATTACTTGAATATGAAGATATAAAAAAAATATTATCAAAGGCATCTGGAACAGGATTTAGCCATTATTGGTTTTACAAATTAGAATACATTCTGTGGAAAAATCGAGACTTGAATGATAATAGAGTTAAACAATATAGAATCACTTCGAAAAACTCTATCGAACACGTTTTTCCACAGAATGAGGAGAATAAAAACAACCTTAACGACTTAGGCGATGGGCTCGATTGGTTGAATTCTTTTGGAAATTTAGCTTTACTTTCAGTAGGACAAAATTCAACATATAGCAATCAAGATGTTGAAAAGAAAAGAATTGATTTTAGAAGAAAAGACACCATTGATTCTCTTAAATTAGCTAAAATTTACAATCCTGAAGCTGATAATTGGGAATGGAATTCTGAACATATAAAGCTACATCAAGAGGAAATGATAAAACTATTTGAGAATCATTACCAGTAAAGTCAATCTGCAATTTTCAAAACGGCACCCTAAAAAAGCGTCGTTTTTTTTATACTAAAAAAATTCCTCTGCCGTTCTTTGTCACACTTACCGATTTCCTTTGCTAAAAAAAATTATGGATTTTATAGAATATAAAACTTTAAGAGAAATTAGTAAAGTGTTTAAAGAAAGACTAAACAACATTGCTAAAAATGGAGAATCAATTACTGGAATTCCTTCAGGGTTCGAGAAATTAGATGCTATTACTAAAGGTTTTCAACCTTCCAATTTAGTACTAGTTGGTGGTGTTGAAGGAATGGGAAAAACTTCTTTTGCAGTATCTTTAATTATTAAAATAGCAATTGAAAATCAATGCCCAACCACTTTTTTCTCCTTAGGAATATCGTCACAAACATTGATGGCACGAATAATTTGTCAGCAAACCAATATTTCTTCAGAAAAGTTACGTTTGGGTTTACTTAATGAAAATGAAATCGAACTTGTTTCAAAAAAAATAGAAAAATTAGAAAGCGCACCGCTTCGAGTTTATGATTACCCATTTCTAACCGTATCAGATATCGAAGATACTTTTTTATGTTCACCACCAGATGAATATCCAGAAATCATTGTAATTGATTCATTGCAATTCATTTCCAAAAGCAAAAAAGATAAAGTTGGTAAAGTTTTAAATAAGCGTGAATTGTCTGAAATAACTTTTCAATTAAAAAATTTAGCTGTTCAATTTAATATCACTATCGTTGTCCTTACTGATTTTACATTGCCTAGAGAAAGGCTCAAGTATTATTACACAAAAAGGCCAATATTAACTGATGTTAGGAAATATGCTCCTATAGATACTTTTGCTGATTTGGTTTTGGTTTTATACCGACCGGAATATTATAAAATTGACGAATGGGATGATGATGAGCAATCTCAAACAGCTGGAGAATCTGAAATAATTGTTGCCAAAAACACCAATGGAGGCCTAGACAGCGTTAGAGTAAAATTCGACGGTTCTAAAGGTCTGTTTGATAATTTACCCATAGTTGAAAATACAAAGAACAATGTTAAAAACCCTTTCAAGACCGTAAATTTGCCTTCACCAAATGAAGGTTTTGAAAGAAATTAAAGTCCGATAATGACGATTTAAATGATTTGCACTTTTAAGTCTTTGGATAGAATTGATTGTAAACTATCAATATTTTACAATGATTAAATTCTTCACTCTGCCGCCTTTTGTCCTACGCGCCACCTAATTTCGTCCTCTGGGAAAGCCGAAAACCAAAACAGTAGGCATAAAATCAAATAAAAATATGCCTTTACATATCGTACTTGTTGAGCTAAAAAATTCTGAAACAAATCAATGGGAATATATAGAAGACCCTAATTTCGAAATACCTCAATTTCAACACATAATAGATTCCTCTTATAGAATTTGTCATTGTCATTTATTTAAATGTTGTGGAGAGGGTTTTTATGAACTGTTTTCAGAAATTGAAAAAAATAAAAATAATTCTGAGCTTTTTAAAGGATTTCCTTCTGATGCTTCAAAAGTTGTTAAACAATGGCATAACACTTGGTTTCAAGAAATCAAACTAGCTTATTCTGCTTCTTATTTATCATTAAACGATTTAATTACATTCGATTACAATAATTTGACAGAAAAAAATATTGGATGGGAAGAAATATGGAATTGCACCCAATCTGAATCAAGAATACTTAAAAATCAATATGATACTCCTTTTACTTATCGGAAAGCATTAGGTGAAAAGTATTTTAAGGATTTAGATTATTTAAAAAGCTTAGGTAAGATAGAAGATGTTAGAATTGTATATTGGTTTTGGGAAACTGATTTTGATTTTGATACAGATGATTCTTCAGAATAAAAAAAACACAAAATAATTTTTCCTCCGCCATCTTTTGGCTTACCTGCCTTCTAATTTTATCCCTTGGGAAAGCCGAAACCCATTAACAGTAGGCAAACTAAAAACATTTATTATTATGGCACAAATGATTGTAAAGGGAAAAGAAATGATTCGCATTAACCCATCAACAAAAACAAAAATTGAATATTCCACTAATGATGGAAGAAGTTGGATGTCGCGTTGCAACACGAGCAGTTATGGAGATTTTTCAGACTTGACCGACAACGGCAAAGAAATTCTGGGAATGACTTCAAAAGGATTGTATTATTCCACCAACGAAGGCAGAAGCTGGATGAAAAGAAGTTAAAAATGAAGCGGTCTGAGTACCGCTTTTTTTATAAATTTACATCACAACAAATCATTTTCAAAAAATCAAACTTACAACCCAAACCCAATTTCCCAAACAATGAACACCAGCGAAATAATAATCTATCAAACCCAAGAAGGCAAAGTAAAACTGAACGTTACCTACAAAGACGATAGTTTTTGGCTTTCACAAAAACTTATTGCACAACTATTTGGAGTTGAAGTACCCGCAATTAGTAAGCATTTGAAAAATATTTTTGAATCGGGCGAACTCGATGAAAATGCAGTTGTTTCCAAAATGGAAACAACTGCATCTGATAATAAAAGCTACCTCACTACTTTTTACAACCTCGATGCCATTATTGCGGTTGGATATAGAGTAAATTCCAAACAAGCCACTCAATTCCGCATTTGGGCAACACAAACCCTAAAAGAATTTATCATTAAAGGTTTTGTCTTGAACGATGAAATGCTCAAAAACGGCAAACCGTTTGGCAAAGATTATTTCGACGAATTGTTGGAACGAATTAGGGAAATTCGTGCCAGCGAGCGCAGGCTGTATCAAAAGTTAGGCGATATCTTTCAACAATGCAGTGCCGATTATAGTAAAGATTCCGAAGCGGCAAAACTGTTTTATAAAATGATACAAAACAAGTTGCATTTTGCCATTACGGGACAGACTGCCGCCGAGATAGTCTATACTAGAGTAGATAAAGAAAAAGATTTTATGGGACTCACCACTTGGAAACACGCACCTGATGGGAAAATTTTGAAAAGTGATGTTACGATAGCCAAAAATTATTTGCAGGAAGATGAAATTGGCGATTTGAATTTATTGGTGAGTGCCTATTTGGATTTGGCTGAATTTCAAGCCAGACGAAACCAATTAATGAAAATGAACGACTGGCTGGAGCGCACCAACAAGTTTTTAGAAAGTAATACTCTGGATGTTTTGCCCAATGCAGGCAGTATTTCGCACGAAAAAGCGGTTGAAAAAGCACATTCTGAATTCGAACAGTTTCGAATCGAACAGGATAAAAAATACCTTTCTGATTTAGATATTGAAATCTCGAGATTAAAGCCATAAAAGAGAACTGCCATCGGTTTTTATACCAACAAAAATCAACATTAACTCCCTAAACGCAAATTACGCAGTAGAACGAATTGCTTTCTGCCTAGTACCTTTGTCAGAGTTTTTATAGCGTATTTATAACTGTGACAAAGGTTTAAAAATCTAAAAGTCATCATTTATGTTTCCAAAAAAAATACAATATCTATCCGACCTTCATTTGGAATTCCCAAAAAACAAAGCATTTATAGATGACAATCCGATTGTACCAAAAGCCAATATTTTAATTTTGGCGGGCGATATTGTGCCTTTTGCAATACTAAACAGACACCAAGATTTCTTCAGTTATTGTTCGGATAATTTTGAAATGACCTACTGGATACCTGGAAACCACGAATACTATTATGATGACATTGCCAATAAATCGGGTAGTTTTAATGAGCAAATTAGATCTAATGTTGTTTTACTAAACAATTCCACCGTTCAAATCCAAGAAACAAAACTCATATTTTCTACATTATGGTCTAAAATTGCTCCAGCCAATAAATTTTATGTACAGGAAAATTTAAGCGATTTTCACGTTATTCTATACAAAGGCAAAACACTAACGACAGAAACATACAACCAACTTCACGCAGAAAGTCTTCACTTTGTTCAACAGGAATTAAAAACTCAAAATCAAGGAAAAACGGTAGTAATTACCCATCACGTTCCTACTTATATGCACTATCCAGCCATTTATAAAGGAAGCAAGCTCAACGAATGTTTTGCAGTCGAACTTTTTGATACTATTGCAGCTTCTAGTGTTGATTATTGGATTTACGGACACAGTCACTTTAATACCAAAGATTTTACGATTGGAAATACAAAAATGTTGACCAATCAATTGGGTTATGTACATCAAAATGAACATTTAATTTTTGATCCTGATGCAACGATAATTTTTTGATAATTGCCAAACATCCCCGATGTTAGTGACTTAAATTATGCTTATTTCAATGATGTTACTATATAGATATTTAGTTAAGCGTGTTCTTTCGTTTGCTTTATTTATTCATAATCAAAATCATGTGAAACGCGTTACCATAACTGATGCACCTTTGGTTTTATATATTGGTCATAAATGGCATTCATTTTTGCTAACTTTTCAGGTGTTAATTTCGGCAAATCGAACACGGAAACATTAGAGGCTACGTGACTGGTTTTTGAAGCTCCGGGAATAATACAACTGATTTCTTTAAAACTTAGAATCCATTGTAAAGCAATTGGTGCCAAATTGGTAGCTTCTGGAAATAGGTCTTTCAAGACTTCCATTGCTTTTAAACCCAAATCATAATCAATACCAGAGAAGGTTTCTCCTTTGTCGAAGGCGGCTCCGTCTCGGTTGAAATTTCTGTGATCTTGAGCCCCAAAAGTGGTTGTAGCATCGAATAATCCTGTTAATAGTCCGCTAGCAAGTGGAACTCTTGCAATGATTCCAATATCTTTTTTCTGGGCTTCTCTGAAAAACAATTCGGCTGGTCGTTGGCGAAATAAATTAAAAATGATTTGTATTGTTGCTACGTTCGGATATTCGATAGCTTTTAATCCTTCTTCTACTTTTTCGACACTAACACCTAAATTTTGAATTTTTCCTTGTTCTTTCAATCGATCAAACAATTCGAAAATCTCGGGACGGTAATAAACTTCAGTAGGCGGACAGTGCAACTGAATTAAATCCAAAGTTTCGAGACCAGTTCTTTTTAAACTATCTTCAACAAATTGCTGCAAAATCTTTGGTTGATAACCTTCATTCCCGTGCGGATTGATTTGGCGTCCACATTTGGTGGCAACATAAATTCGTTCAGAACGAGAGCGCACCACCCTTCCAACTGCTGTTTCGCTCAAGCCATTTTCATAAACATCGGCAGTATCAATAAAATTCACGCCATTGTCGATAGCGGTGTTAATCAATTCATCAGCGGTTTTTTCATTGAAGGCTGAACCCCATTTTCCGCCTACTTGCCAGGTTCCCAATGCGATTTCTGAAATGTTGAAATTGGTTTTTCCTAATTTTCTGTAATTCATATTTATTTTATTGAATATTGTGCAATAGTGTTGCAATTGCTTCTTCTATTAATGGTGCCATGATTTCATATCCTTTTTTGTTAGGATGCAAACCGTCATAGGCTAATTCGGCTCGCATTCCTTTTTGTTCATCTACCATTGCCGAATGATAATCTAAATAGTAGATTTGGTTCTCTTCAGCATATTTTTTTAATAAAATATTCAGTTTGATTATTTTTTCGGCGGGATAAGTTTTGGTTTTCCAATGAAAATTATTGGCAGGTAAGACCGAGCATAAAATCACTTTTATTTGGTTGGCTTTCGCCAATTCTATCATCGAGAAAATATTGTTGGTAATCATTTCTAAAGTTGATGGACCGGTATTTCCAGCAATGTCATTAACACCAGCCAATATCACTACAATCGTAGGTTGCAATGAAATAACGTCAGCCCGAAATCGAACTAGCATTTGTGGCGAGGTTTGTCCGCTAATACCGCGATTGATATATGGTTTTCCATAAAAAAATTCTGGACAAACTTCAGACCAAAACTCGGTAATAGAATCTCCCATAAAGACGATTCTTTTTTGTCCAGCCTGTATCTTGGGAAGTTTGGAATTTTCTTCATGGTATTTTTTTAAATAAGGCCAATCGTTTATCATTTGTTTGATCCTTTGATATTTTGTAATAACGGAAAAATCCTGAAATTGATGTTTCAAAATTTTTATTAATTTACTATTTTTAATGAAATTAATCAAACAAATCAGAAGATAAATAGCGATCGCCTCGGTCGCAAATGATGGCAACAACAACGCCAGATTCTAGTTGTTCAGCTAATTTTAGGGCAACAGTAACTGAACCACCGCTACTCATTCCAGCAAAAACGCCTTCTTCTAATGCTAATCTTTTGGTCATGGCGCGAGCCTCATTTTCTGAAACTTCCATAATAGTATCGACTTTTGAAGCATCAAATATTTTAGGCAAATATTCCTTAGGCCATTTTCGTATGCCAGGAATTTGAGAACCATCGCTAGGTTGAGCACCAACGATTTGAACATTGGGATTTTTTTCTTTTAAATAAGTAGATGTTCCAATTATAGTACCTGTCGTTCCCATTGCCGATACAAAATGAGTAACAGTTCCTTCCGTATCTCTCCAAATTTCTGGGCCAGTAGTTTTGTAATGTGCTTTCCAATTGTCCTCATTGGCAAACTGATTTAGCATTACATAACCACCTTCGGCTACTTTTTTATCAGCATAATCTCTAGAGCCAATAATTCCTTCTTTTGCAGGTGTCAAAATAACTGTTGCGCCATAAGCTCGCATGGTTTGAGTCCGTTCTTTAGTAGAATCTTCTGGGAGAATCAGTTCGATTTCGATGTTTAATAACTGAGCAATCATCGCCAGCGCAATGCCTGTGTTCCCGCTAGTCGCTTCGATGAGCTTGTCTCCTTTTTTTATATCTCCTCTTTCTAACGCAGATATTATCATATTATAAGCAGCTCGATCTTTTAAACTTCCACCTGGATTATTGCCCTCCAATTTTAAAAACAGTTTTACGTTTTTGTTTTTATTTAAATTTCGTGCTTCGACTAGCGGTGTATTTCCAATAAGATCGAGGATGTTTTTTGAATCCATATTATTTTAATTCTTTTATTTTTACTTCGGTGATGGTGGTATTGGTCACAATAGATTTCGGTGGAATTGATTTGGTAATCCATGTGTTTCCGCCAATAATACTGTTTTTTCCAATAACGGTTTCGCCACCTAAAATAGTAGCATTGGCATAAATGCAAACATTTTTTTCAACAGTAGGATGCCTTTTGATGCTTTTCAAATCTTTACTCACGCTTAAAGCGCCCAAGGTAACACCTTGATACAATTTTACATTTTTTTCAATAACAGTTGTTTCTCCAATTACGATTCCCGTGGCATGGTCTATAAAAAAAGGCGAATCTATTTCGGCTCCAGCGTGAATATCAGTTCCAGTAATGCGGTGCGCATATTCGCTCATTAATCTTGAAAAAAGCAACATATCTAACAAGTATAATTCATGACTAAGTCGGTAAATAGCAATAGCATAAAAACCAGGATAAGCTAGATATACTTCTTCAATACTGTTGGATGCTGGATCATTTTCTAAAATATAATTGGCATCAAGATTCAGTTTTTCTAAAACAGATGGTAGTTTTTCTAAAAATTGTTCCCAAATTCCTTCGCAAATTCCAGCCGGTTTTTTGCAAGCAATTTTTGCAATGTCTTTAAAAAGTATTTCGAGTTCTTCTATGCTTTGGCTTAGTGAAGCATTTGCATCAAAAAGGGTGTAAAATAATTTTTCTGTAAAAGCCTCGGTCATTGTTTTAATGCCATAATTAATTGAGGAATGACTTTTTAATGCACCGATATTGTTTATGATTTGGTCTCTATTCACGATTCTATAATTTTTTTGTCTCAAAGGTAAAAGTAAGTTGTTTTTAGAAATTGCAGTACTATTTTATAAATAAATTTTGAGGACAATTGCTTTTAAGTGGAGTTTGGCACTTATTTTTTGTTTGTTTAAAATATTTTTAAAACCATATATCAAAAAAAAACATTTCTATTCCAGTTAAAAGGCTACAAATCCTTTAAATAAGTTTTTTATGCCATCTGATGTCCATTTTATGACGTCTGATGTTCATTTTATGACATCTGATGTTAGTTTAATACGATCTGATGTTCATTTTATAGCGTCTAATGTCAGTTTTATACTATATAACGTCAATTTAATGCTGTGTAAAGTTGATTTTATACCAATTGAGCACTTTTTTATGCTATTTGATGTCCATTTTATGCAATCCGATTATCTAATTGGTGTTTTTCTTAGACTGGACAGCATTTTGTGTAAACTCGAAAATCAATCTATTTAAGTCTGAATCGTATATTTTAATCTACATTTTTAAATTATGGCAAACCAATAGTTAACTTTGCCATTCAAATAAAAGCAATAATGATTTTGATTTTTATTGTTTAGCATTACCAAACAAAAAATAGAAAAAAAATGTTCAATAAAGGAGATAAAGTGTCGGTTTTAGACGAAGATGTAAATGGCGTTGTGATGGAAATTAGCGGTAAACAAATTATTATTGAAACTACTGATGGTTTTATAATGAAGTATTTGGAAAATGAGTTGATTAAAATAAACAAATCCAGTAACGTAATGGATGCGATAAAGAGAATTAATATCACTGAAATCGCAAAAGAAAAAGAAATTCCAAAACCACGAAGTTTTGTAAAAGAACGCAAAGACAAACGCGAAATTCCTGCACCAGAATTTGATTTACACATCGAGAAATTAGTTCCAAACAAAAGAGGAATGTCAAATTATGACATACTTACTTTGCAATCCGAAACAGCAAAAAGGCATTTGGAATTTGCTATAAAAAATAGAATACCAAAGATTGTTTTTATACACGGAGTAGGCGAGGGCGTTCTGAAATCTGAACTCGATTTTTTGTTCGGACGCTATGATAATATTGCTTTTCAGGACGGAAATTATCAAAAATACGGACAAGGAGCTACCGAAGTTTTTATAAAACAAAGCAATAAATAGAATATTTGCTTAGTTTCTATTACACTAAATTGATAAAAATTCTCCAAAAGTATAAACGTCGCCTAGTTTGAAACTTTTATTGCCACTTTTTAAGGTGGCTTTTTTTATCACAATGCTGTGTTTAAAAGCCGTTGTTCCACTTTTTATTGTTGTAACTTCTATAATTCCAGTAACATTAGCAACGCCACTTTCAGCAGTCCATTGTTCAATTATTACGGGTGTTGTTGGTACATTTGCATTGCAAAAATAGGTTGATGTGACAAGTCCGTTGTACAATCGATAAGTTAGTTTGTTTTTGACAGAACCAATCAATGCCGTTCTCGGCGTGTTCAAAGGTGTTTCTTCGTTGATGATCAAATTAGAATCGATATTTTCTAAAGAAAGAGATTCGCCAGAATTAAAATTGTAAATGTCTTTAGAGACAGCACATTGTTCTACATTTTTATCAAATCCTAAAGATAAAGGAGTAATCGAAGAAACAAAATCACCAAAAACAAATGTTTCATATTTTTGAATCCCATTTCCTTTGTCGAATGTGATGTTTTTAAAAACTATAAGGTGGTTGTAGCCTGTAATTACAGTGCTTCCAGCGATGCTTCCTTCTTTAGTTATTGTAGTGGTAGTAATTTCTATTTTGCCAGATGTAGCTATCCATTGGTCGTTTACTTTGGGCGTTGCTGGCTGAATGGTATTACAAATATTATTATCGGCTACTGTACCGTCATAAAAACGATACACCACACGAACGGTAGAATCGTCAATGTTTATAAGCTTTGGAGCGGAAGGATTAGTGGGCTCGTTTACAAATTCTGTTTGAGGAATTTGTAATAACAAAGCTTCATTTTCTTTTAGTTTGTAAATGATATTATTTGTGCTGCAACTTTTAGTATCGACATCTTCGAAATTTATAGTTTCCAAAGTTAAGTTACCGTCGTCACATCCATTCAAAAACAACACAAAAAACAATAGGCTAAAAACTCTTTTCATTATCTATAAAATTTGTGCCAAAAATAGTGAAAAAATAGCCAATTGATATTTGCTCTAACAAAATTGATATTTCATAACTTTGCATCATGAAAAAAGTATATCTCGATAACGCCTCAACAACTCAATTGCATCCCGAAGTAATTGCAGAAATGACAAAAGTTTTAAGCGAAGATTATGGAAATCCATCCTCGACGCATAGTTTTGGTCGAAACGCCAAAAGTATTTTAGAACTTTCTCGTAAGTCTATTGCAAAGAACTTGAACGCAACATCGCAAGAAATTATTTTTACTTCGTGCGGAACAGAAGCCAATAATTGGATTCTTAGATCGGCGGTTCGGGATTTGAAAGTTGAAAAAATAATTACAAGCAAAGTGGAACATCATGCAGTTTTGCATGCCATTGAGGCTTTGCAAAAGGAATTTAATATTCAAGTGGATTATGTGCACATCAAACCCAATGGCGAAATTGATCTTACTCATTTAGTTGATTTGCTTTCTGGAGATTATAAAACCTTGGTCAGTTTGATGCACGTAAATAACGAAATTGGAACTATTTTAGATTTGGAAAAAGTAGCCCGAATTTGCGAACAACGCCAAGCACTTTTTCATTCAGATATGGTGCAATCAGTAGGGAAATTGGCTATCGATTTGCAAAAGATGCCAATACATTTTATGGCAGCAAGTGCGCATAAATTTCACGGACCAAAAGGAGTTGGATTTGCTTTTGTGAAGAAAAATTCAGGATTGAAACCTTTATTTTATGGAGGCGAACAAGAAAAAGGCTTGCGAGCAGGAACCGAAGGTGTACATCAAATTGCTGGAATGGCAAAGGCTTTGGAACTTTCCTATACTAATTTAGAAAAGGACAGAGATTACATTCTAGCACTGAAAAATTATTTACTTGAACAATTACGCCATGAATTTCCTGATTTTAAAATCAACGGAACTTTAGATGGAATTTATACGGTTTTGAATGTTTTACTGCCTTTTCACGAGTCAAAAACTGGACTCCTTTTGTTTAATTTGGACATAAAGGGAATTGCCATTTCTCGTGGCAGTGCATGTCAATCTGGGAGTACTAATCCATCGCACGTTTTGGCCGAAATACTTTCGGACGAAGATGTAAAAAAACCAAGTTTACGGATTTCTTTTAGTCATTATAATACCAACGAAGATATCGATTTGTTGATTGAAGCTTTGAAAAGTATTTAGATTAATCCGCTGAAAAGCGAATTTTAATTGGTAATTAAAATTATTTTTTTTGTTTTTAGAATTTACTTTTTCTTTTTTTGTAGTCCATCGTCTCCATTATTTTTATCACTAAAAGTCCGAGATTTCCTCGTGCGAAACCTCAGTTTAATGAAATTCGTTGCATACGCAATTTTGCAATTTCCTTTTCTTGCCAAATAAACAAACCAATACGTGTAATATAAACACTGTAATTTTTCAATTTGATTTTACTCAAGGCTTAATCTATAGGAGTTTTTAAACTTTTATCTAAAAGTAAAAAACAATGTGATTCTGTAGATTTAATTCTTACATTTGTCAACTTTATGTTAAAAATGGGTATGAAATTTAAGTGGGTTTATCTAATCTTGTTTTTTGTGAATAAATCATTTTCACAAATTTACATCCCTATTGACACAACAAAAAATGATATACATAAATCATTTGTTGCCGATTTTACATCAAAACACAAAAAAGCAATTAATTTAATTAAAGATGAATTTTCTGGAGATTTTAGAAGAGAAATTTCTAAACTTCACGAAGCGCAATTTGAAGAAATTTTAAAAGATTTTAATAAGGGAGAGGTATACTTTGAAGAGGACAATCAAAAATATTTGAATGATTTACTTGGTATTATTTTAAAATTCAACCCAGAGTTGAATAATCAAGGAATAAAAGTTCATTTTTCAAGAGAAACTAATCCTAATGCATTTAGTATTGGTGATGGAAATATTATTGTCAATTTAAATTTATTGAAAATAACACAAAATGAAGGAGAGTTAGTTAGTGTATTATGTCACGAAATTGCACACTATATATTAAGGCACAGGGAAAAAAGCTACAAGAAAAATGTTGAGAATATTACGTCTAAAGAATTTAAAAAAGAAGTTAGGGATATTGCGAGTTCTAAGTACAACAAACAAAAAAGAGCTCAAAACTTATTTAAAGAAGTTTTGTATACAAGGAAAAGCAAATCTAGAATTCATGAAATTGAAGCAGATTCATTAGGCATAACGTACTTTAATAAAACGAATTTTAATCCCAAATATGCCATAGATTTACTGAGTAATCTGGCAAATTCTGATGTAGAAAAAGACGGTTTAGTTGAGCAGGATTTAAGATTTTTTTTTACTACTAAAAATCAGAATTTTATCGAAGAATGGCTAGTAAAAGAAGATTTTTCGGGATATAAATACAATAAAGAACATTTGCTTAAATGGAATATAGATTCATTGAAAACGCATCCAGATTGCGAAGAGAGAATCAAAGAAATTGAAGTGTCAAATAATATTATTTCTACTAAAAATTTTCAATTAAATAGCAACGCTTTTAATAATTTAAAAAAAATTGCGCATTATGAAACGGTTGCAAATTTGTATTATTTCAAGAAGTATGGTTATAGTCTTTATGAGGCATTAAAATTATTGAAAATAAAGAAAGACGATTCATATCTATTAAAAATGGTTTCAGAAAATTTGATTATGTTAGAAAAATCTAAAAAAGAGTTTAAACTTAATAAGTATATTCCAAAAATAAACCCAAACGAACAATCAGATAGCGAACAATTATTCATTAATTTCATGAATAATTTGACTTTAAAAGAGCTCGAAACACTATCAACCGATTATATAAATTCATCAAATAAAAAATGAAAAAATTAAATTTACTTCTAGTTCTATTTGTAATTTCAAATGTAACTTTTGCACAATCTTATAAAATATTAAATATGATTGATGGTGTTTCTGAAAATTTTGAAACGCTTACCCAAAATGACGGAAAAGATATATTTGGTTACATGGATTTGACAAAACTAGATTTGGAAGATAAATTGACTGAAACCAGAAAATACAATTTGCTTGATAAGAATATGAATTCAATTTGTTCCGGAGAGTTCAAAGAAACATTATTAAAAAGGAAATGCTCAAAAGAAAACGTTCAAATTTCTTACAATAATGGTTATGTGATATTTAGTTTTATAGAAAAATTTAATTTTGATTCAAGATCAATGCTAGTGACTCAAAGTTATCAAATTCTTGAAGTTGCTACTAACAAAATTGTTGCTAAAGGCTATTTTAACAAAAAATTAAATTTAGATGATAATATCCCAAAATTAAATAAAGATTTTCATTACTATATTGTGACACCAGTATCAGATTGTGGTTTTTTGATAAAGACAAAGAAAGAAATGGAGAACGGAGAAATGGCTGATTATTTTTATGAAATCAATTTTCAAGGTGAAAAAATTTGGGAGCAAGATTATTTAAATCCAGAGGCTAAACATAAATATGATTACTCTTTGTTTGAGCGTGCGCAAAACAATTTAGTCTTTTTAGCGACCAAAACAAGAAATGATAAAAAAGTATCTGATCATTTACTGATTTTAGATGCAAAAACTGGAAAAAAAATTGCCACAACAGAACTGTCAAGTAACTCTTATAGTTTACGTTTTTTAGATGTTACCGTACAAGATAAACAAATCACTATAATAGGGCGGTTTTTTGATAAACAAAAAAGAGACTTGGTAGAATCGGACGAGTCATTAGGTTTATATCGTCGTATCGTTGATATTGCATCGGGACAAATAGTTTCAGACGTTTTTTTGCCATATTCAAAGTTTAATAGTTTGGACATAAATGAAAATGGAAAAATAAAAAAAGAGGGTTACTTGAAATTTCAAAAAATAGACATCAATCCGGATGGAAATTATGTTATTCTTGCCGAAACATATGTCGATAAGGCTAAGGGTGCAATGTTTAATGAATTATATGCTTTTATTTTAGACAAAGATTTTAATCCAAAAGAAGTTAAATCATTTGACACTAAACGAACCAGAGGTTATAAGTATAATTTTACACAAGATTTACCGTCAAAAGTTGGGAAAGCCTATTTCTTTTATGATAAAAACGATGACAAAGAATTACAATTGAATATTTTGAATTATTATTTTAAAACCAATACATTTTCTACGTCCAAAATAAATTTGAATAATGATAATAGTAGTTTAAGTATTGTTCCTGCAAAAGCAGGATATGTTGGCATTATAGAGCGTTTTATAAAGTTTAAAAAAGGCGAAAAATCGATAGAATTAAGATTAGAAAAATTAAATTATGAAAGACAATAAATTAATAAATAAAAAAAAATGAAAAAAATTATTACATCAATTGCATTATTAGCAATAACATCAGTATTCTCGCAAGCTTATGACGGTTTTGGAGATACAAAAACATCTGTAAGTGGGAACTTTCAAAAAGGAGGTTTTGGACTAAATGTAACTTGGGATTATGGATATACCGATTACATATCGTTTGGTTCAAGTTTTGGATATATTGTTTCTGTAAGTAATAATCAGACGCCAAACCCTGCCTATGACCCGATTTTCCAACCTAATGAACCTAAAACTATAGAAATACTGCCTGAAGATGCACTTGTGGAAAGGTTAGATTTTAATTTCCGAATGAATGGTCATCTAGGATCTGTGATTGGAATGAATGAAATGTCTGACGTTTACGCTGGTGCTAATATTTCATTTAGAAATATTGGAACCCAAGCAGGTTTTAGATATTTATTTAGTGATTCTTTTGGCGTTTTTGCAGAGGCTTCCGTTCCAGTATTTCCCTTTGGGTTGACAACGGGTCTTAATGATATAAATTATTACTCTTTTTATGAAAAGCCGTCGTTTAGCATAGGCATTGTTTTTAGTAAATAATTGATAAGAGGCAAAGATAATTTATCTTTGTCTCTTAAATCACACCACTTACTTGTTTGCTTGCGCGTACTGTGTTTCCTCTTAGTTTAGGTTATAGTTTCTCTATAAATCTTCTTACATGCATTAAAAAACGCATAATAGTCTAGCTTAAAGGAACAAAGGCGAGAAAGGAAAAAATTAACTAGTACTGTTATGTAGGTGCAGATAAACTGCAGTAATATTGCAATAGCTACAATCACATTTTCTCCAAAAAAAAACCCCAATTTTTCAATTGAGGATTCTTCTATAGAGCTTTATCTAAAGTTTTATATTGCGTTTACAATAGCTAAGAAATCTTTTGAGTTTAGAGCCGCTCCACCAATTAGACCACCGTCAACATCTTGTTTTGAGAAAATTTCTGATGCATTATCTGGTTTTACACTTCCACCATAAAGGATAGAAACATCTTCGGCGATATCGCTTCCAAAAGCTGTGCGAACAGTTTCTCTGATAAATTCGTGCATTTCTTGCGCTTGTTCTGGACTGGCAGTTTCTCCTGTTCCAATAGCCCAAACTGGTTCGTAAGCCAAAACAATTTTTTCCCAATTTTTGGCTTCAATATGAAATAAACCATCTTTCAATTGGTTTTCAACAATATTGAAATGATTTTTCGATTGACGGTCTTTCAATTCTTCGCCAAAACAAAAAATAACTGTCATATCGTGTGTCAAAGCGGTGTCCACTTTACTCGCAATTAAAGCATCTGTTTCGTGAAAAATTGCTCTGCGTTCTGAATGTCCAAGAATTACAGTATCTACGCCAACGCTTTTTAGCATATCACCAGAGATTTCCCCAGTGTAAGCACCACTCGCGGCTTGATGCATATTTTGGGCAGACACTTTAATAGAAGTGGATTCCAAAAGGCTTGTTGCCAAAGCCAAATTTACAAAAGTAGGTGCTACAATTACTTGTACCTCACTGTCTGTTGAAACTTGCGATTTTAGTTCGTTTAATAGTTCACTGGTTTGAATCGCATTTTTATTCATTTTCCAGTTTCCCGCTACGATTTTCTTTCTCATTTTTAATTTGTTTATGGTTTATTGTTTGTTGTTTTTTTATCGATGCCAACATTCAAATACGTTGGATATGTAAATAATAATAAAGATTCTATTTGGTTCTAACTTCCAACTTCTAGTTTTCTACTTCTAACCTCTAGCTTCCTTCAAAGTATTATTCATTTTTTTAAAATCTGTTTCAATAGCTCTGTAAATCAATATCTTACCAGTTTTGTCAATTATAATGTATCTCGGAATCCAATCTAAATCAATGGCTTTACCAAAAACGCCTTTCATTTGGTCGTTGGCCATAAAATGTTCGCCATTTATTTGATGTTTTTCAATGCCAAGTTTCCATTTATCAGCAGTTTTATCCATTGAAATGAAGACGTAATCGACATTGGGATTGTTGGCTTGCAATTCTTTTACTTTGGGCATCGCTTTGACGCAGTCGCCGCACCAAGAAGCCCAAATTTCTATCACAACTGTTTTGCCGATATGGCTTTTTAAAATATCTCCGAAGGCTATTTGTTCGCCATCAAAAGACAACAATGTTTCAGATAAAGCTTCTTTTGAAAAGGTATTCTTTTGAGCTTGTGAGCATGAAAAATTAGTGAAAATCCAGAGTAATATTAGTATTTTCTTCATTTATTTTAAATTTTACTTTTATAAATCAAATAGATTCTAGGATTATTTACTGTTTGCAATATTTAAAATCGCCTTTGTCAATATTTATAAATGCGTTAACAAATAAAAAATACTGTTTAATTTTTTTTCTTAAGCTCATCCTCATTTAAGAAAATTCTTTTAGTCCTTGCTTTTTTCTTTGTAAAATACAATTGTTTTATAGAATAAATAATATATAACCCTGACATTGCCATTAACGTACATCCTAAAATAACGTGAAATGTATTTCCTAATGGTACTTCAAAAATCGTGGAAACAACGTTTAAGAAATAATATCCTATGCCAAAAATTATACAAGCTACAAAAATAAGTATTTGTTTTTTTTTCCTTTTGTCCCTTCTGCTATACATAGTTAATTTTTAATAAATTCTAAATTATGAATGTCGTTATAATGAGTTTTTTGAATGATAGTTCCATAATTAAGGACAACAAAACTTGGATTCGCTCTTTCAATAGTTTTTAAAGCCGTAGCATCACAAAAGAAACAGTCAAAAGCAAAGTTATATTTCTTTTTCGCATTAGCAATAACTTCCGTCGATGAACCTGTAAGAATGGCAACATAATATCCTTTTTCCAAAGCACTTTTATATAAATCGTTCAGTTTTTGCAAAGCATCTGTATTTGCTTTTTCTAAATCATAAGCCACAATTAGTAATGCTTTTTCTTTCGATAATATCCTATCGGTTTGGTCTTGTCCATCTAATTCTAGTTTGAAATCATGAATCGGAGGAAGGTAACCTTGAACAATAACTTTGTCTTTTCTATCAACAAATTCAGCACCTTCTGGAAGTGACATCAAATCTTTTTCTGTAAATTCTTTGTCAACACCATTCACTTTGTAGATAAAAACCATTTCGACTATGCTTTTCGGAGCATTATCAGGAATTTCCATTGATTTCCGAATATTTGTTCCAACTTTGTAAGGTCTAAAATCTTTCAATGGCAAATGATTGATAACCCAATAACCCATAAAGGAACACAAAACGAGGCTCGATATTACTAAAATAGTTTGAATTTTATTCGAAAATAATTGCTTAATTAATTTTTGGTTGTACAATATAATTAGAATAAAAAACAACAGGATTAAATCTTTCGAAAAAGATTGCCAAGGAGTTAAATGCAAAGCATCACCAAAGCATCCGCAATCTTTTACGACATCAAAATAAGCCGAGTAAAAAGTTAAAAATGTGAATAAAATTACCAAAAGCAACAAACTCCAAATCGTCCATTTTGATTTATAACCAATGAGTAACATAACGCCCAAAACCACTTCTAAAATGACTAAAAATAAGGCTATTGCCAGTGTGTACGGTACAAAAAATGGCATATTAAAAACCGATTCACTAAAATATTCGTCTAATTTATAAGAGAATCCAACTGGGTCATTGAGTTTTATTAGGCCTGAAATAATGAATAAAATCCCGACGAAAAGTCTGGAGAATTGGGTGATGAAGTTTTTCATAGTTTTTTATATTCCAAAATGCAAAAGACAAATCATAACTATCCTAAAATAATTTTATACAAAAGAGAGTTCTTATTTCCTGATAGTGGAACGCGAAATTCAAAGAAAATAAATATAAACCTTCAAGCAAAAATAGGAAAAAAATCAGAAATAACATTGTTTGGACAAATATTAAATTAAATTCAAAACAACTTATTGGCCACATTTATTGAAAAGAATTCGTAACACAAAAATTGGTTCAAGTGCAAAACCAAAATATCTTGCAAACTTGAAAGTACAACTTTACCCCAAACCACTTTCTTTAATTCGATTGCCCAACAAGATTTTCAAATTCTTCCAAAGTTTAGCATAAACCATCTTCTATTCTTTGTTTGGCTTATTATAGTTCATTATTGGATGCAATATGAAGCGTTTTATTGACGTATTCCTTTTATCAATAAAGGCTTCGACAAGCTCAGCCAGACAACATTCAGAATATCGATTAGGAGCCTTGATGTCTGCCTGAGCGTGTCGAAGGGTTTCTGTTAAGAATCGTCAATAAAGACTCGTTTTCCAAATATTAATAAAAAGGATAAGCCAATCGTTTTAAATGTTTTGTTTTTTGATTAGTAATTAACTTTCTAATTTTGCCGTTCTAGTTTCATCTTGCAAATGTAAAAACGACTCTATAATATGCAATTTTCTCAATTGAATATCTATAACATCACTATTTGCCAAAAACTTATAAAAACTAGGCTCACTTTTCTATTATTTTTTTGAAGTTAAATATCTGTGGGTTTGTAAAAACAGCAAATTGGCGGTAAACTAAATGTACAAATGATTACACAAAGATAATTTTCGAGAAAAAAAAGCGAATCTATTTTTAACTTGTAAATAAATTCAAGATTATCTCAATTTCAAATTAGTTTTTTATAAATTTATAATTGTATTTTTGCCACGTTTTTGCAAATTACTTGCTTGAATTTTTATCAAACCTGTTTACCGACAGGCAAGCAACAACAACTACAACACCAATAAAATGAATCAAACGAAATATATTTTTGTCACAGGCGGCGTTACATCTTCTTTAGGTAAAGGTATAATTGCAGCTTCATTGGCAAAATTATTACAGGCTAGAGGTTATAGAACGACCATTCAGAAGTTTGATCCTTATATTAATGTCGATCCAGGAACTTTAAACCCTTATGAACACGGAGAATGTTATGTAACCGATGATGGTGCAGAAACCGATTTGGATTTAGGACATTATGAGCGCTTTTTGAATGTGCCAACTTCTCAAGCAAATAATGTTACCACCGGTAGAATCTACCTCTCAGTTATCGAAAAAGAACGTCGCGGCGAATTTCTTGGAAAAACGGTGCAAGTTGTTCCGCATATTACCAACGAAATCAAGGACAGAATGCAATTGCTTGGTAAATCAGGTGGTTTTGATATTGTAATAACTGAAATTGGAGGAACTGTTGGAGACATAGAATCTTTACCTTACATTGAATCGGTTCGACAATTGGTTTGGGATTTAGGAGAAAATAACGCAATAGTTATTCATTTGACTTTGGTTCCTTATTTGGCAGCCGCTGGAGAATTAAAAACAAAACCTACCCAACATTCCGTTAAAACTTTAATGGAAAGCGGTATCAAAGCAGACATTTTGGTTTGTAGAACTGAACATATAATTTCAGAAGAATTACGCAATAAATTAGCTTTATTTTGCAATGTAAAAAGAGAAGCTGTGATTCAATCTATTGATGCTTCAACCATTTATGAAGTGCCAAATTTGATGCTGGAAGAAGGTCTTGATTTGGTAGCATTGAAAAAATTAGACTTGCCAAAAAAAGCCGCTCCAGATTTAAAGCATTGGAATTCTTTTTTGCGTAAATTAAAGCATCCTAAACATACTGTAAATATTGGTTTGATTGGAAAATATGTAGAATTGCAGGATTCCTACAAGTCAATTTTAGAGGCGTTTATTCACGCTGGTGCTTCGAACGAGACAAAGGTAAATGTGATTTCGATTCATTCTGAATTTCTTGATGCATCAGATGTAGTAGAAAAAATGTCAGGATTAGATGGAATTCTTGTTGCGCCAGGTTTTGGTGGACGAGGAATTGAAGGAAAAATTGAAGCTGTTCGATATGCCAGAGAAAATAAAGTGCCTTTTTTAGGAATTTGTTTGGGAATGCAAATGGCGATAATCGAATATGCTAGAAATGTTTTGGGTTATGCCGATGCCAATTCCACGGAAATGAATCCAGAAACAGCACATCCTGTTGTTAATTTAATGGAAGATCAAAAAAATATTACCGAAAAAGGTGGAACAATGCGTCTTGGTGCTTGGAAATGTGATGTAAAACCGAATACTTTAGCCTTTAAAATTTACGAAAAAACTTCTATTTCGGAACGCCACCGTCATCGTTATGAGTACAATAGTAGTTATGTAGAAGTGTTGGAAAAAGCAGGATTGATAGCGTCAGGTGTAAATCCAGACACCGGATTGGTAGAAATTGTAGAATTAGAAAACCATCCGTTTTTTATTGGCGTACAATACCATCCTGAATATAAAAGTACCGTTGAAAATCCACACCCACTTTTTGTGAATTTTGTGGCAGCAGTGGTTAAAGCACAGAAAAAGTAGTGTTCAGCGATCAGTTTTTTTAGTGGTCAGTTTAAATAAATAATTATCAGTAAATAATAAGTAAAAAACATTCCAGACTCGACTCCACAATTGGAGAGTCCCGATAGCTATCGGGAGGGGTGAGGATAAACAAATAAAAATGGAAGAAAAAAAATTAGACCTCAATACCATTATTGGCTTCGTATTGATTTTTGGAATCTTGATTTGGATAATGTATCAAAATCAGCCGACGGAAGCAGCTATTGCAGCGGAAAAAGCCAAGAAAGAATTAGCCGCGAAACAAAAAGTGAATAATGCGGTTCTAACTGTATCAAAACAAAATGCAGTTGTTACTACAGTTGGCGATTCGACTCAATTGGTTCAATTGCAAAAAACATTAGGTGGTTTTGCTTATTCTGCAACACTTCCAACAGCTAAAGAAAATTTTACCACTTTCGAAAATGAAAAAGTAATTCTAAAAATTGCCAATAAGGGTGGTTTTATTGTAGAAGCCACTTTGAAAAATTTGGAGAAATTCAAAAAAGGTTCAGGAAAATTGGTACAATTAATAAAAGACAATAACGCCAATTTAAACATTCAATTGCAAACCAGCGATAATAGAACTTTAAATACTAAAGACCTCTATTTTGAACCTACTTTGACAAAAGTTGGAGCGGATCAAATCCTTTCAATGAAATTGAAGGCTGGAGCCAATGAATTCCTAGAATACAAATACATTCTGAAACCAAACGATTATATGATTGGTTTTGACCTTCGTTCGCAAGGTTTGAATAAAGTTTTAAATACTGCAAAACCATTGGATATGGAGTGGAGTTTGAAGACTTTCCGAAATGAAAAAAGCGTTTCGTATGAAAACAGATATACAGAAATTCATTTTCAATATGAAGAGGATAAAATGGACTATGTAGGCCAAGGCGAAAATAAAGAAGAAAACCCCACCAAGACTTCATTCGTGGCTTTCAAACAACACTTTTTTGCTACTATTTTATTGACAGATAAGCCTTTTGAAACTGCTAAATTGCAGTCGAATAATTTGGTAAATGATGAAACAATTGATACAGTCTATACCAAACAATTCAAAGCAAATTTGCCTTTGGTGTTCAGCAATGGCGAGTTAGATTATAAAATGAGTTGGTATTTTGGCCCATCGGATTATAAAACATTAAAACATTATGATAAAAATCTGGAAAAAATTATCCCATTAGGTTGGGGGATTTTCGGGTGGATTAATATGTTCATTTTTATTCCGTTATTTGGATTTTTAAGTTCTACTTTAGGACTTTCATTTGGAATTGCCATCATTATTTTTACCATTTTGATAAAAATTGCAATGTCACCAATTACGTTCAAATCATTTCTGTCTCAAGCTAAAATGAAAGTTTTGCGACCAGAAATTACTGAATTGGGAGAGAAATTCAAAAAAGACCCAATGAAAAAACAACAGGAAACGATGAAGTTGTACAACAAAGCGGGTGTAAATCCTATGGCAGGTTGTATTCCAGCATTGATTCAAATTCCATTTATGTACGCTTCGTTTCAGTTTTTCCCATCTGCTTTTGAGCTGAGACAAAAAGGATTTCTTTGGGCAGACGATTTATCTTCTTTTGATGAAGTAATAAAATTACCTTTCCATATTCCATTGTACGGTGATCATATTAGTTTGTTTCCAGTACTTGCTTCGATTGCGATTTTCTTTTATATGAAAATGACTTCTGGAGACCAGCAGATGGCAGCGCCTCAACAAGAAGGAATGCCAGATATGGCTCAAATGATGAAAATTATGATTTATCTTTCACCAATAATGATGTTGTTTTTCTTCAATAGTTACGGTGCTGGATTGAGTTTGTATAACTTTATTTCGAATTTGGTTACTATTGGAATTATGATTGTTATCAAAAGATATTTTATTGATAGCGATAAAATCCATGCTCAAATTCAAGAAAACAAATTGAAAGAGCCTAAAAAACAAGGTAAGTTCCAACAAAAACTACAAGAAGTGATGGAACAAGCCGAGGCTGAAAAAGCAAAAAAAGCTAAGAAATAGTCAAAAAAAAATCCCGAAAATTTCGGGATTTTTTTTGTTTTAAAGGTTCTGGGGCATTTTTGTGAAAGACAAAAGAGTTAAACCATTAAGCGAATTAAGAAAATTAAGATTTATGGTTCTATAGGTAATGTTGTGAATATTCAGTAATTTATCTACATCATTAATATATAAAGCTTTGTGCCATTCTCTTAATGATTCTTAATTGCCTTAATGGTTTTTAAATGAACACTGAACACTGACCACTAACTCTTCACTTCTTTATTAAAATAAACCAAGTAGTAATACATTTGCTTTTCTTCATCCCAACCTTTTTCTACATATTTTTCGGCACTTTCTGGATTGATAAAATCCATTTTGATCTGAATTTGAGTGTCTAAGTTGATTACGTTTTTAATAGATTTTCTAGCATCTGAAACAGCTGCATTAGCAATTGGAAAAGTCGTCACATCTTCAATGCTGTATTTTTCGCCTTTGTCCACTTTGTAGTTTTTGAATTCAGGAATCAAGTCGGGATTGTCTAAAACTTCATTCAAGAAATTGGTTTCTTCAAACTGGTCATTTTTGGCAAAATAATTTACCGACCGATTCATAAACATCACTTCTTCTTTTTTGTCTTCGGCTGGAAAAACAACATCTTTCGCAAAACCTTGACAGAATTTCAAGTATTTTTTGGTAATGAAGTTTTCATCTTCAAAAGCATCAACCGACAAAAAATGTTCCAACCAATATCTGGCATCATATCGGTTGCTATCAACTGTTAATATTTTATAACCTTCCTCTTTTTTATAATTGAAAATGATGCAACCTTTGTCCAATTTACTGAGGTTTATTCCGTGCTGTAATACCATTTCCAAGTTGGATTCTTTTTCTTCGAACTGCAAAAAATCCGAATGTAATTCGCTTTTGAAAATTCCAATGGCATCAACCACATTGTTATCGATATTGACATTCGTCAAATGCGTTACATAAACTTCACCGTTTTTAATGTGTGGATGGTTCGATTGCTCGAATAAATGGGTAGTAATTTGCTTTGAAACTTCGTGAATACTACTCGGATTTTCGAAAATTTGGGTTGCCATTTT
Organism: Flavobacterium psychrophilum; assembly: GCA_945878515.1. Lineage (GTDB taxonomy): Bacteria > Bacteroidota > Bacteroidia > Flavobacteriales > Flavobacteriaceae > Flavobacterium > Flavobacterium psychrophilum_I. Next base: position 28,222 of record CAMCTL010000020.1, read on the forward strand.
GAACATATCGTTGTATTCCAAATCGACTTCGTGGGCAAATTGAAAATAATTTTCCTCCTTTTCACGAAAAGGTTTAAAGAAATATTCTTTGATTAAAGGAACTATTTCGTCGTTTAAACCAAAAGCTTTTTCCGATAAAAAAATAGCTTCGTTGCGGCTTTTATTTCCCACTCGGTGAATGGAAAGTGTTTCAATATGGGTGTTGAATAAGTTAATCATTAGTTATAAAGATTTTCCTCACCCCGACCCTCTCCGAAGGAGAGGGAGACGTGAAGTGAGTTTTTTGGGTTTATATATTAGGTGATTTTATTTAGAAATGAGAAAAAGTATTTTACTCATAATATTTTAATCTAGTTTCGACTCCCTCTCCTTCGGAGAGGGCTGGGGAGAGGACTAATTCCAATTCTCTTCAAAACCGAAGTCTTCAAAACTATCGTCACTTTCGAACATATCAAGATCTTCATCGTCTAAATCATCTTCAAATTCATTGTAATCTTCCTCATCATCCTCGGCAATAAAATGTTTTTCCATCGCTTCGGCGGGCATTTCACCGACAGAGAAAATAGTTTCTGGATATGTATTCCCAGCAGTAACCTCTTCTATAGCTGCTAGTTCTACAAGGAAAGTCCACATACTGATAAAATCGTAAACATAAATTATTTTGGTGTTTTCTTTATCCAAAATATCTGAAAGTGAATAATCGCTCATTGTTTTTTGTTCGCCAGGAATGTCTCCGGCGTCAAACATTGGAATTTCGTCTTCTTGATTCCAAGTGTCATCACAAGTATAAAAAGAAGCCACTTCCATACCATCAAATCCAAAAGAATTGAAGATAGCGTTGTGCAAATCTTCTAAAGTATCTTCTGCAAGTATCGCAATATCTCTAAAAATGTCTTCTTCGGCATCGAGAATTACTCTAAATTTATAAACCATAATCTTTGTTTTTATGAACTGTCAAAGGTAAAATTTAATTTTAGATTTTAGATTTTTGATTTCGGATTTGTTGAAAAGATTTTATCTTCCAGATTTAGATATCGCAATCAAATCAAAAAGAGCTTTAAACTTTTATACTTTATACAATTTGTGTTATCATTATTTTGGATAATCCTATAATCAGTAAATAGATTTTAATTCTTGATTCTTGAAGATAGCTTATGGTCTGAGAAAGTAGTGTGATGTTCAAGCCCAATTACAGTAACTTTTCCTCCTTTGGCAGTATAGTTATGTTTAAATTGTTCTACATTTTTCAAGACGTCATCGTCAACTAACTTTGTTTTTGCAAAATCAATTGTTACATTCATTGCTGCGGGAATAGCTTCTAAACGACTTTTAATTCCTAAAAAATTACTAAATATTGCCGACTCCTCAACTTCTATTAAGTAGTCGTTATCACAGGAAGATACTATAGCTGTCGCTTTGAATAATGATTTTATTGGTGCGCCATAGTATAGATGAATTATTATTTTTAAAAGAATTCCAGTGGCTATTCCAATCAGTAGATCCTCGAACAGTGTAAAAAAGATTGTTGTTAGGAAAATAGCCAATTGTTCTTTACCAATTTTAAACGTATTGATAAACATTCGCGGATGGGTTAGTTTTATTCCAACCGTTATTAACATTGCAGCCAGTGCTGCATTTGGAATTAATTCGAGGATAGGCGTGGCTAAAAGCAAAAAAATTAATATAAAGAAACCATGAAAAAAATTAGCCCAACGCGTTTTCGCCCCATTATTCACGTTGGAGGACGAACGTGCTACTTCTGAAATCATAGGCAATCCACCAAAAAAAGCTGTTATAGTATTGCCAATTCCTATGGCTATTAAATCTTGATTCATGTTTGATTTTCTTTTATATGGATCCATTAAATCAATCGCTTTTACAGTAAGTAAGGATTCAATAGACCCAACCAATGCAAACATCAGGACGTATTTAAAAAATATTCCTGTTTGTGCAAAACCATCGAAACTAACGTTAACATGAAGATTTTCTGCTAAATTTCCGATTTTTACTAAAGCATAAGCGGGCTCAGTTTCCTTAAAATTCATGAGTAATTCGCTTGGAATAGCAAAAAGTAACACTAACAATGGCGCCGGAATCATTTTTATTGTTTTGTTTTTCAAGAAAGGCCAACCTAACATTATTGCTAAACTTACAAACCCGATAAATGTAGCTTTTAGGTCTAAATTAACAATAAAATTAGGTATGTTAACTAACAAGTCTAATGGTCCTTTTCCTTTTGCTAAAATTGGATTGACGTTAAGTAAAACTGGAATTTGCTTTACAATTATAATGATTCCAATTGCAGCAAGCATTCCGTGAATGGCCGAAAGTGGAAAAAAGTCAGCTAATTTACCTAATTTTAACAATCCAAAAAGAATTTGAATTAATCCCGCAATAACCATTGCGCCTAGGGCCAATTTCCATCCGAGTATTGGGTCACCATTTCCAAATTCAGCTACAGCACCAGCTACTATTACAATTAATCCAGCGGCAGGTCCTTTTATTGTTAGTTTAGACCCCATGAATAAACTAACAATTAATCCACCTATTATAGCTGTTAATAGTCCCATTATTGGTGGAAATTCAGATGCTTTTGCAATACCTAAACTTAATGGTAATGCTAGCAAAAACACTATGAATCCGGATATTGCATCTGTTTTGAAATTTTCTTTTAACCCTAAAATTCCATCCGACGGTACCTCGTAGTTTTTATCTAATGCCATATTTTAATTTAAATATTTTTGAGAATTGAGCTAGCATTGATACACTATTGTTCAGCTAGGTTTCCTAAAAAATATATATGAAGAATTGAAGTCGCTTTCAAAAGCGTTAATTTTTTTATTTGCAAAAGTATTAAATTGTTTTCTTAATCACGGGAGTCAATATATTGAAACCAAAATAATCATTGATTTTTATCAAATAGAGAATTTATTTTCTGATGAACGTCGAATAATGATTAATTTAAGTTAAAATTCTTGATTCAATTGCCGAATCACTTTCGCAGGATTACCAACTGCTAATGAATTATCGGGAATGTCTTTCGTTACGACTGAACCTGCTCCAATCACACAACCCTTTCCTATGTTTATTCCGGGAAGAATAATGGAATTTCCGCCTATCCAGCAATCGTCTCCGATAGAAATAGGCAAAGCGTTTTCGAGTGTTTTTCTTAAATCTGCTTCAAGTGGATGATTTGCTGTATAGATTTGAACTCCAGGCGCAAAAAATACATTGTTACCAATCGTTACTTTTGCGCCATCTAAAATTACACAATTTACATTAAAATACACATTGTCTCCACAAGTAATATTATAGCCATAATCACAAAAAAATGGCGGTTCGATGTAGAGATTGGCGCCTGTGTTAGGAATTAATTCTTGAATTATTTCTCTTGCTTTTTTGGTTATTCGATATTCAATGACATTGAGTCTATGCAGAAGATTCTTCGCTTTACGACGTTCTTTTACTAAAATTGAATCGCCAGCCAAGTATTGTTCTCCAGCAATCATTTTTTCTTTTTCGGTTTTCATAAAGTGCAATTGGTTTTGGTAAATATAATTGAAATTACAATTCAGTCTTCAATTTAAACAATTCAGTTACTTAATATTTCAAATTTTTTATTCTCTAAATACATTTGCCTCATCAAAATTTTA
>CAMCTL010000021.1 GCA_945878515.1 Flavobacterium psychrophilum
GTACCAATGCCTCAGCAGAATCTTTCAACGCTAAAATAAAAGCTTTTAGATCACAATTCAGAGGTGTTAGAAATATAGAATTCTTCCTTTTTAGACTAACTAATATTTATGCTTAATTTTTGTAAATCCACAGGTTTTAGGATTGAACCATAATTTACCGTACAGAAATCGTACAAAATACAAATAAAAAATCCGTAACTTCTTGTTTGTCAAGTATGTTACGGATTTTTAAAGTGGTACCTCCAGGGATCGAACCAGGGACACATGGATTTTCAGTCCATTGCTCTACCATCTGAGCTAAGGTACCGCATTATTGCGGGTGCAAATATAGAATGATTTTTAATTTATACAAAACAATTATTAAAAAAAATCTATTCGTACATTTGCATCGTTAAATATATTTTATGATTGTTGCAATCGACATAGGAAATACTAGAATAAAGGCCGCTGTTTTTCAGGAAAGTATACTTTTAGAATCTTTTGTTTTCCTAAAAACAACACTAAAAAAAAGTATTGAAAATATTTTAGAAAAGTATAAAAATACAACACATTTAGTCGTAGCTTCGGTATCAAATGTTGAAAATAATGAATTTAATGAATTTAAAGACGCTGTAAATATCCATTTTGTATCACAAACCGATTCCTTTCCTTTTGTAAATTGTTATGAAACTCCACAAACTTTAGGTATCGACCGTATGGTTTTGGCAGCGGGTGCAACGCTTCAATATCCCAAACAAAATAGGTTGGTGATAGATGCCGGAACTTGTATAACTTATGATTTTATCGACAGAAACGACAATTATTTAGGCGGAGCAATCTCGCCAGGCTTAAGATTGCGCTACGAATCATTGCATAATTTTACAGCAAAATTGCCCCTGTTGACTTTAGAAAGCCCAAAACATTTTGAAGGCAAATCAACATCAGAATCCATTCATTCGGGCGTTGTCAATGGGTTGGTATATGAAATTGACGGTTTTATCGGTGATTTTAAGAACCAATATTCAAATTTTATAATAATTTTAACGGGTGGAGACGCTGTTTTTTTGGCTAACCGATTAAAAAATGCAATATTTGCCAATTCTAATTTTCTTTTAGAATGTTTGAATCAAACATATCAATATCAAATCAAAAATGATTAAATCTTTTTTTATAAGCTCTTTCTTTTTGTTCTCAATAGTTTCTTTTTCGCAAGAAGGATCTTCTTCTCCATACTCATTCTTTGGCATTGGTGAAACAAGATTTAATGGAAATGTAGAAAGTCGCTCCATGGGTGGAATATCAATGATTCCCGATAGCACAAGAATAAATTTCCAAAATCCAGCTGGGTACGGCAATTTAAAATTGACTAATTTTAGTATTGGTGGCAGCACTAGCGAAACCAAACAAAAGTCAGTAACATCTACTGGAAAAGCAAAACGAACTACCCTTGATTATTTGTCCTTAGCAATTCCGTTAGGCAAATTCGGTGCAGGATTTGGTTTGATACCTTATTCATCTGTTGGTTATAAAACACAAAGCATTGCTAGCAATGATTCTCAAAATGATAAGCGCTTTTATGGTTCGGGTGGTTTAAATAGAGTCTTTTTAGGAACTGGTTATAGAATCTTGACAAATTTAAGTTTTGGTGCAATGGCCTACTATAATTTTGGAAAAATTCAAATTAACAGTTTAGAATTTGTGTCTAATTCCACAACAGGATCTAGCGAGCTAAATATTAATGATTTGAGTGGCGTTAACTTCAATTTGGGTCTTATGTATCAATACAAACTGAAAGAAAAGTTACGTGTTTACAGTAGTTTGTATTATACGCCACAAAGTATATTATTTTCAAACAATAAAAAAACAGTAAGTACAATTGAATACAATTTTAATTATGATTTTGTACCGGTTGACACAGATGATGCGGTAGTAACCGCAAACGAATTGCAAATGCCAGAAAAATGGGCTTTTGGTTTGGGCATCGGAGACTCAAAAAGATGGGCTGTTGGAGCAGAAATTGCTATTCAGGATGCTGGGAAATTGTATAGTGCTTATAATGTCAGAAACAACGTCAGTTATCAAGAAAACCAAAAGTTTAGTTTTGGGGGTTATTTTACACCTAGCACAAAGCCATTTGTAAGTTACGCTAAAAAAATAACTTATCGTGGCGGTTTTGTTTATGAAAAAACAGGACTAATAATTAATTCGGAAGAAATCCAAGATTTAGGTATGACCATTGGATTGGGATTGCCTGTTTCTGGTTCTTTTTCTAATTTGAATATTGGTTTGGAATTTGGGAAAAAAGGAACTATTTCAAATAATTTAGTCCAAGAAAATTACTTTATTGTAAATTTTGGATTTTCGCTAAATGATAAATGGTTTGTAAAAAGCAAATACCGTTAACATTGACTTCTAGATTGATATTTTTATAATTTGTGATACTTTTCAAATGAATTCTGTAAAAAACTCAGTCCTTTTTTTTTTAACAATTGTAATAATGGTTTTGTACTCTTCATGCGAAGGTAATTTCAAAGAAGTCCAGAAAAGTACGTTTTCTGAGTTTGTCCCTAGTGGCGAAGCTGAGAAAATGAATTTAAAATACACAGATTCTGGTAGGATTACAGCTATATTGAAAAGTCCAAAAATGATGGATTATACCAATGTCGATTTTCCGTTTACTGATTTTCCAAAAGGTATTGATCTAACTTTATACGACAAAAACAGCAAAAGAACCATTATTCTATCTGATTATGCAACTTCCTACAAAGCCACAAATATTATTGATTTGAGTGGAAATGTAAAAATTAGTTCACAAGACGGGCAAATTCTTGAAACAGAACAATTGTATTTTGATCAAAAAAATGAATGGTTTTTTACCGAAAAAAAATTTAAATTTACTGACGTGAAAGGAATTTCAAATGGCCAAGGAATCGACTTTAGCAAAGATTTTAAAGTTATAAACTCACAAAAAATCACTGGCGAAATTGACTCCGACGAATAAATTAAACTCTCAAATTCATGAAATATCTAAAGTATACTCATTATCTATATCTAGTTATAGGAGCAGCATTTCTTTATGAAGCTGTATCAAAATGGAATGACCCAGAAGCAACACCCAATATTAGTCTATTAATTGCTGGTTTGGCTGTTTTTATGTTTTTCTTCAGAAGAAAATTTGCCAAGAAAGCTGCGGATAAGAACTCTAAACCATAATAATCTAATTTTTTAATCTTATTTCAATTTTGGGTTAATCCTAAGAATCGTTTTCATCTATTTAATCAGGTTTTAAACCTTTCTAATCCTCAAAGCGCAAACTTATACCATTTAGAAATATAAAATAGTTTTTAATTGTTATCCTCACCCCAACCCTCTCCAAAGGAGAGGGAGTAAAAAGTGGATTATTTTATATTTCTAAATAGTATTACTTGACGATACTTTTATTTAAAGTACATTCTAAGTCTAATTTGTATTATAGAGGACAAAGTATTCACCTAAGCAAACATTTTTAGAAAGATAAAAAAAGGTGTTAATTTGATTAAAAAGCAACATTTTTTTGAGGAATCAATTTTTCTTGCAAATTATAACGCGACTATTATAATTATTAACTAGATAATTGTATTTTCGCAAACTGAATATAAAAATAAATAAATTAAAAAATGGCAGTTTTACAAAAAATTAGACAGCGTTCCGCATTATTAATAGTAGTTATTGGATTTTGTTTATTTGCATTTATTGCAGGAGATGTTTTTACCAAAGGTAGTTTTGGGAAAAGTTCAAACGATGTAGGTAGTGTTAATGGAAAAGACATTCCTTTTGAAGATTTTAGACTTAAAGTTAGTAATGTCGAAAAAAGCCAGCAAGGCGTTACACCAACGGCAGCAGCCAATAGAGTTTGGGATCAAGAAGTTTCTATTGCATTGCTTACGGCTGAATTCGATAAATTAGGTTTACGAGTTAGTGCTAAGAACATTATGGAAGTCTTGAAATCAGACCAAAACATAGGTAAAAACCCAATGTTTTTGAATGCAGCGGGAGTTTTTGACGAAGCTAAGTTTAAAGAATCTATGAAAACCAATCCTGAAATTGCTCAGTACGTTAAAGACCGAGAAAAAGACGCTGAGTTGAACGCAAAATACCAGATGTACACAGCAATGGTAAAAGCTGGGATTTTCACTACCGAAAGTGAAGGAAAATTCAAATATGAAATGGAAGCCAACAAAGTAAATTTTGCTTATGTTGCTGGGATGTATTCGACTATAAAAGACAGTGATGTAAAAGTTACTGATGAAGATATTGTAGCTTACATGAAAGATAAGGAGAAAAAATACAAAGCAGATGAAAATCGTGAAATAGAATATGTTTTAATTGAGGATAAAGCTTCAAAAGAAGATGAAGCTGAGGTAAAAGCAAAAGTCAACAGTTTATTGTCAGGAAGTATTGTTTACAACAATCAAACAGGAAAAAACGATACGCTAGCCAGTTTCAATTCTGCTAAAAACATAGTTGAATTTGTAAATGCAAATTCAGACAAACCTTATGATTCATCTTATGTGGCCAAGAAAGATTTGCCAGTTGAAGTAGCCGATAATTTATACAATCTAGCTCCAGGAGCAATTTATGGACCATATATGTCTGGAAAATTCTATTGTTTATCAAAATCGATGGGTAGAAAAGTAGGTGTAAATGCAAAAGCTAGTCACATCTTAATTAGTTATGAAGGAACTCAAGTTCCAAATAAAAAAGAAAAAAGAACTAAAGAACAAGCAAAAGCAAAAGCCGAATCTATTTTGGCTCAAGTCATTGCAAATCCAGATAGTTTTTTAATGCAAGCTTTTACAGCTTCTGATGATTCATCATCTCAGCAAGGTGGAGATTTAGGTTATTTTGGCCCAAACCAAATGGTGAAACCATTCAACGATTTTGTTTTTAACAGTCCAATTGGTAAAATTGGTTTGGTTGAAACTGATTTTGGTTTTCACATTATAAAAGTTACAGACAAACAAGACGGTATTCGTCTAGCAACCGTGGCTCAAAAAATTGAAGCTTCGGAAGCTACATCAGATAAGATATTTGCTCAAGCAACTCAATTTGAAATTGATGCTGCTGAAAAAGATTTCGCAAAAGCGGCTTCTGCAATGAAACTTACAGTTGCGCCAACAGTAACTGTGAAAGCAATGGATGAGTCTTTCGGATCAATAGGCAATCAGAGAAACATTATAAGTTGGGCATTTGGAGATGATGTTGAAGTAGGTGCTGTAAAAAGATTTGAAATAGCTAATTTAGGGAACGTAATTGCAAAAGTAAAAAAAGTAAATCCTGAAGGATTAATGGCAGTAGATTTAGTTCGTTCCCAAATAGAACCAATTCTTAAAAACAAGAAAAAAGCCGAATTGATTAAAGCAAAAATGACAGGAACATCACTTGAATCAATTGCAAAAAGTGCAGGTTCGACAGTACAACAAGCATTGGATGTTACAATGGAAAATCCAACCTTAAATGCTATTGCTGGTCAAGAGGCAAAAGTAGTTGGAAACGCATTTGCACTCTCTGCCGGAAAACTTTCTGCACCAATTGAGGGAACTTCTGGAGTTTATGTGGTAAAAAACATCAGTATTCTTAAAGCGCCGGTTTTAAAAGACCATACGGCTTATGTTTCTAAATTGAAAGCTCAAAGTGCAGGAGATGTAAACAGAGTTTTACCCGCATTAAAAGACAAAGCTGAAATTAAAGACAACAGAAAACAATTCAATTTCTAGTATAAAATGAATTAAAATTTAAATCCCGTTTAGTTACCTAAACGGGATCTTTTATTTTTATGATAAGACTGTATTTCGTGAGTCAAGCTTACAAAATCATATCGCTATAAGGAATAACTGTCCCAAACCCTTTTTTGTTAAAAAATTCAACTGGATTTTCGGCTGAAATAGCCAGCACAAAATCACCACCCCAAGCACCAAGACTTTTTATTGTTCCGTTAAAATCGGGAAACAAAGATTCTTTTATAGTTTGCATTCCTAAAATTGAACGCATTTGGGCTTCGTGATTTTCTAAAGAAATAGAAAATTCTTGAAGCGTTTTTGCTTTCAAAACTGCCGAAGTTATTTTATTGTTTGTAATAATGTCTTCTGCTAAAGCTTTGTTCTTGTTGCTATAATACGCAGCGATTGAAGATTTGCTACTTTGTTTTTTCTCCAAGTATACAAAATATAAATTTTCAAAGAATTTATGTTCAAATGTTACTTTTTCAATTATTGGTTTACCGCTTTCCAAATGATACAAAATAGGACTGTCGCTTTGAGCACAAGCAATATCATATCCGCTACCACCAAAACTATTGTTAAGCAAAACAAAAGCATCAATATTTAGCCATTGTGCAATATTGTTGATTAAAGTAGAAGAAGTTCCCAAACCCCAATTTCTTGGAAAAGTCAATTGTGTTGTTATGTTAAATCCATCAGAGTTTTGAATAAAATCAGGATCTAACAAATAGCTTTCGTGCAAAATTTTGATTAATGTATTTGTTATAGCATCTGCCCCTTCTAAAGTATTTTGTTTGAAAATGTCAGCAAACGAAAGTTTTATGTCGAGCCAAATACTACCGTCAGCATCATAACTTGTCCATTTTATTTCTCGGTCATTACCTTTTTCAACGATTAATTTTTGTCCAAACTTGGTAGGCAGTGCAAAAGCTTTAGCGCCATCAAGAACCAAATATTCCCCTGTGATTAGTAATTTTCCGTTGCTGTAAAATTCTTTTTTCATTTGGTAAATTAAACCCTGTGAGGGTTATGGGTTAGCGATTTAAACAGTTCTCCTCAAACTTTCTATATAATCAACAACAGCACTGTGCGAAACCACCTGATGCTTGAAATGTTTGCGAATCAAAACCCGTTCGTCCTCATTGGCTTCAAATTGATTCAAGATGTTGTTCAAGTGCATTTTCATGTGACCGTCCTGAATTCCGGTTGTAGTGAGCGAACGCAAAGCGGCAAAATTTTGTGCCAAACCTGCTACAGCTACAAATTGCATCAACGCTGTAGCCGATGGATTTTCCAACATTTGCAAAGATAATTTCACCAAAGGATGTAAAGAAGTCAAGCCGCCAACCGTTCCTAAAGCCAGAGGAATTTCCAACCAAAAAGTAAAAATATCATTTTCGATTTTAGCGTGAGATAAACTCGAATAACTTCCGTTTCTGGATGCATAAGCGTGTATTCCGGCTTCAACGGCTCTAAAATCATTACCTGTTGCTATAACGACAGCATCAATTCCGTTCATAATTCCCTTGTTGTGGGTTACGGCTCGAAAAGGTTCGACTTCGGCAATTTGAACAGCTCGCACAAATCTTTCGGCAAAAGCTTTTGGATTTTCGATATGCTTTTCGGCTAAGTCATCAACAGGACAAGAAACTTCGGCACGAACAATGCAATTGGGAACATAATTCGAGAGAATGCTCATCACCACTTCGATATCTTTTTCTTCCTCGGAAAATGATTCATAACTTAATGCTTCTTCCTTCAAAGTTTTGGCAAATTGCTCCAAACACGAATTAATAAAATTGGCACCCATCGAATCTTTGGTCTCAAATGTAGCGTGCAATTGGTAATAATTAGGCAATAAATTGGTCTTATCTCGCAATTGAATGTCAAGAATTCCGCCACCACGTTTTTGCATATTTTTGGTAATGCTTTCGGTGTTGGAATAGAATTTCATTTTATTTTGGGCGAAAAACTGTGCTAGTTTCAACACATCACCCTTGAAAATAAAATGAACCTGCCCTATCTTTTCAGTATTGATAACAGTTGCTTTAAAACCGCCACGAGTAGCCCAGAACTTAGCCGATTTGGAAGCCGCAGCAACTACCGAACTTTCCTCGATAGCCATTGGAATACTGTTGTATTTTCCGTTAATCAAGAAATTAGGAGCAACGCCAAGCGGAAGATAGAAATTACTTATCGTATTTTCAATAAATTCATCATGTAATTTTTGAAGTTTTTCGTCAGCATTCCAGTAGTTTTTAAGTATCGAAATGGCTTCTTGTGGATTAGAAAAGTAGGTTGTGGCAATCCAGTTTATTTTTTCTTCTTTGGATAATTTTGAAAATCCAACAATAGTATTTTTCATTAATTGTTTTCTAATAAGAATATTTGTTTTTGATGATGCCTATAACAAGAACTATTTGCTCGTTTTCAATAATTTGATAGGAGATCGTATAACCTTTGAAAACATAATCCCTAAAAGAATAGTCATTAAAATAAAATGATTTTTTGTAATTGTAAGGGAATTTTAAGTCTTTTATAATTGCAGAAATTAAATCTTTTTTTAATTTTCTTGCTGCAAGAGGTTTGTCTTTGGCTATAAAACGAACTATTTCACCTAGCAAATCGAAAAATTCATCATCTAGATCAATTCTCATATTCAGAAATAATATTTTCTAAATACGCGTCAAGCTCCTCCAAACTTCTCGATTTACTTTCTCCAGACTCAAATTTCTTCACGGCTAAGTGCAATCTATCTCGATATTCTATAAAGGATTTATCAGCATCATTGGGACTATTTTCTTCAATAATATGCAATTCGTTTTTAGAAAAAGTATTCAAAAAAGCGATTACTTTTTCTTTAACAGTGGGTTGAAATTCGATTGTGATAGTTTCCATAATCATTTATTTATAATTCCAAAATTAGTAAATAATTGGTTTGTAACTGAATTTTTACCTTCGTTTATTTTTATTAACATTTAACAGTTGAAATGTGAAATAATTGTAAAATTTTCACTAAAATTGGGAGTTTATAAATTAACCTTTAATCAATGATTTCAAATAAAATTAACCTTCTGTTTTTGTTGCTTTTTACTTCAGTTTTTGAACAACAAAAAATTACAGTCGAAGCCATTTATACAGGACAATTTCAACCCAAAGGAATGGTTGAATTGCAATCCATGAAAAACAGCAATCAATATACAGTTTTAAATTTTGATCAAACCAGCCGAAGTTTGCAAATTGATTTGTTTGATTTTGCCACACTAAAAAAAGTTTCTACCCTGATAGACACCAAAAATCAAACTAAATTGTCAGATGGAATTGATAGTTATAGTTTTAGTTCCAATGAAAAAATGATTTTGATTGCCAATAATTCCAATTCCATTTACCGCTATTCTTTTACTGCCGATTATTTTCTTTATAATTTAGAAACTGCAGCATTGACAAAAATTTTGGAGCAAGTTCAGGAACCTACATTTTCGCCAGACGGAAAAAAAATAGCTTATGTTAAGGAAAATAATATTTTTATTTATGATGTAATTTCCAAAACCAACAGTCAAATCACCACCGACGGAAAGAAAAATGAAATCATCAACGGTCTTACGGATTGGGTTTCTGAAGAGGAATTTGCGTTTGTAAGAGCTTTCGATTGGAGCAAAAACAGCACACAAATTGCCTACATACGTTTTGACGAAAGTCAGGTTCCTGAGTTTTCAATGTCGGTTTTTGCAAAAGATTTGTATCCAAAAGTGGAAACTTTCAAATATCCGAAAGCGGGCGAAAAAAATTCAACAGTTTCTTTGCATTTATATAATGTCGATTCTAAAACTAGTAAAAAAGTAGATCTAAACCAATACAATGATTTTTACATTCCACGAATTGAATGGACAAATGATGAAAATATTTTATCTGCAAAAATATTAAATCGTCATCAGGATCATTTGGATTTGTTGTTTGTAGATGGTGCAACCGCAACCACAAAAGTAGTTCTGACCGAAAAAGACAAATCTTATATTGATTTTATCGACAAAGACAATCTAACTTTTTTGAAAGACAACAGTTTTATTTGGACTTCGGAAAAAGACGGTTTTAATCACATTTATTGGTATGATAAATCCGGGAAATTACTCAATCAAATAACTAAAGGCAGTTGGGAAGTTACTGAATATTATGGCTTTGATGAGAAAACCAAAACTATTTTTTATCAATCTACAGAGAATGGTTCTATTAACAGAGCTATTTATAGTATTGGTTTAAACGGGAAAAACAAAAAAATACTATCCTTAAATTTGGGAACCAATGCCGCTACTTTTAGCCCAAATTTTCAATATTTTATTAATTCTTTTTCGAGTATTTCGCAACCAACAATCTATACTTTAAACGATGCTAAAACTGGAAAAGAAATTCAGGTAATAGAAAACAATGCTGCTTTAGCGTCCAAATTAAAAGCCTACAATTTGCCACAAAAAGAATTTTTTGCTTTAAAAACCGAGAAAGGCAATGAACTAAATGCTTGGATTTTGAAACCAAAAGATTTTGATCCATCCAAAAAATATCCTGTTTTGATGTACCAATATTCAGGGCCAGGTTCACAACAAGTGAACAACGATTGGAACAATCGCGACGATTATTGGTTTGTAATGCTGACCCAACAAGGTTATATTGTAGTTTGTGTCGATGGCCGTGGAACAGGTTTTAAAGGGGCCGATTTCAAAAAAATCACCTACAAACAATTAGGAAAATATGAAGTTGAGGATCAAATTTATTCCGCCAAAGTATTAGGGACTTACACTTATATTGATAAATCTCGGATTGGAATTTGGGGTTGGTCGTATGGAGGATTTATGTCGAGTAACTGTATTTTGAAAGGAAATGATATTTTCAAAATGGCTATTGCGGTTGCTCCAGTAACCAATTGGCGTTTTTATGACAGTGTTTATACTGAAAGATATATGCAAACACCACAAGAAAATCCTGATGGATATGACACCAATTCGCCCATTAATTTTGCGGAAAAACTAAAAGGAAAATATTTGCTAATTCATGGTTCGGGAGACGATAATGTGCACGTTCAAAATTCGATGCAAATGATGGAAGCCTTGATTCAAGCCAACAAGCAATTTGATTCTCAAATATATCCTGACAAAAATCACGGAATTTACGGTGGAAAAACAAGAATACAATTGTTCAATAAAATGACTAATTTTATTCAAAATAATTTGTAAAATCTGTATATGAATTTAATTACTATTCAAAACAAAATATACGAAGTTAATGGAATCAAAATCATGTTAGATTTTGATTTAGCCGAGCTTTATGAAGTAGAAACCAGAGTTTTGAACCAAGCCATCAAGCGGAATATAGATAGTTTTCCAGAAGATTTTATGTTTAGATTGACCAAAGAAGAATGGGAGGAAGTGATGTCATCACAAATTGTGACGACATCATCATCACAAATTGTGATGATGGATTTGCCAAAAAACAGAACTGGAAAATATTTACCTTACGCATTCACTGAGCACGGAGTTACGATGTTAGCTAGTGTTTTGAAAAGTCCAAAAGCAAGAAATATGAATATTGCGATTGTCAGAGCGTTTATAGCTTTAAGGAAAACGCTCTTAAATATAGAAAACCTGAAAAGCCAAATTCAAGATTTGGAAATGAAATATGACAAACAATTTGAAGATGTTTTCGAAGCGATTCAGTTTTTAATAACAGATTCAAATAGTTCTGAAACTAAACCCGAAAGAGTAAAAATAGGATATAAAAAATAATTTACAACATTGCCATATGTCAAAAGACAACTTAATAAATAAAAATGAATTTTTAGGACATCCACGAGCACTCTTCATCTTGTTTTTTACAGAAATGTGGGAACGGTTTTCCTTTTATGGAATGAAAGCTCTCTTGATTTTTTATCTAACAAAATACTATTTATTTTCCGACGATGCAGGAAATTTACTCATTGGCAGTTATGCAGCCTTAGTTTATGCAATGCCTGTAGTTGGAGGTTTTATTGCCGATAAATATTTAGGATTTAGAAAAGCAATAGTTTTTGGTGGAATATTGTTGGTTTTGGGACATATTGGAATGGCTTATGAAGGAAATGCAACGACAAAATCATTAACTGGAGAAATCATTAGGGATGATTTTGCTTTGCAAATATTTTATTTGTCCTTGGCATTTATCGTGATGGGCGTTGGTTTTTTGAAAGCCAATATTTCATCGCTGGTGGGAGAACTTTATTCCGAAGGCGATAAACGACGAGATTCTGGATTTACCATTTTTTATATGGGCATCAATTTGGGATCATTTTTAGCTACGTTAATATGTGTTTGGTTGGGCGAAAAATATGGCTGGAGTTACGGTTTTGCTGCTGCCGGTTTTGGGATGTTATTTGGATTACTAACTTTTGTTTCTGGAAAGAAACTATTAATGGGAAAAGGAGAATCTAACGTTCCTGAATATCTGGCAAAACGTAGTTTTGGAATAAAAAACGAATGGCTCATTTATGCTATATGTGTACTTTCGATCATTTTAGTTTGGCAAATGGTTCAGAGACATAGTATTGTACAAAATGCTTTGATAGTTTCTGGCGCAATATCATTTGTTTTTATTCTGTACTATGCCATAACTCAATTAGAAAAAATAGCTAGAGAACGATTATTGGCATTGACCATTTTAATAGTTTTTACAATAGTTTTTTGGGCGCTATTTGAACAAGCCTATACCTCATTAAATCTATTTGCAGATAGGGTTTTAGATAGAGGTTCGATTCCGGCTGGTAATTTTTTAAGTCTAAACGCTTTATTTATCATTGTGCTTGCACCAGTATTTGCTTGGCTTTGGGTAAAACTTGGAAAATACAATCCCAATACTGCAGTTAAATTTGCCATTGCATTACTGCTTGTTGGACTGGGTTTTGGCTCGTTAGTTTTTGGTATAAATACTTCCGAAATGGGGAAAGTAGGAATGTTTTGGTTGGTATTGACCTATTTCTTTCATACTTGTGCCGAACTTTGTTTGTCACCGGTTGGACTTTCGGCAGTGACTAAATTAACGCCTACAAAAATTGTTGGATTTATGATGGGTGTTTGGTTTTTAGCAACAGCAAGTTCTGAATTTATTGCCTCAATTCTAGCCAATATTGCCTCTGTAGATACAACAAATGGAACAGCACCCGACTTGAATTTGGCGAAACAAAGTTATCTTATCCTTTTTGAATATTTATTTTACACAGGAATAGGTTTTGGCACATTACTTTTGGTATTTTCGCCAATAATTAAAAGATTAATGCACGGAGTTGATAAAGAATTAAACCATTAATAACATTAAGCTATGACTCAAAATACCACCGATCAATTTTTCAAGAATCCAGTTTTGGGTCATCCTTCAGGATTATTTGTGCTTTTTTTTACCGAAATGTGGGAACGATTTTCTTACTACGGCATGCGTGCTTTATTGGTGTTATTTTTCACCGCTTCTTTGTTGGATGAAGGTTGGGGCTGGCCAAAAGAACATGCGTTAGCCATTTTTGGAACTTATACTTCTTTGGTATATTTATCCACGATGTTAGGCGGTTATTTTGCCGATAAATTAATTGGATTTCGCTGGGCAGTTGTTGTTGGCGCTTTAATGATGACCATGGGTCATGCTTGTATGGCTTTTGAAACCAGTTTTTTTATCTATTTAGGTTTAACATTTTTAGTTTTTGGAAGCGGATTTTTTAAACCTAATATGACTTCGATAGTATCCGAAATTTATAAAGACAGACCCGAAAAGAAAGACGGAGCCTATACCATTTTTTACATGGGCGTAAACGCTGGAGCTTTCTTTGGGATTATGCTTTGTGGTTATTTGGGCGAAAAAATAGGTTGGTCTTGGGGATTTGGTATTGCTGGAATTTTTATGCTTTTTGGATTATTACAATTTTGGTGGTTCAAAGATATTTTTGGCGATATTGGTTTAAAACCAAAAGTGCAATCTTTTGAAGATGTAGCATTATCTACAACCGAAGAAAACGGTGGAAAATTAAATCCGTTTACCAAATTAGAATTAGGAATTATAGCTGTTTCGGCATTCTTGGGTTTAACATGGATTTTAAATGACCCCATTTCAAAGATAACCGAAGGAGCAACAAATTTATATAGTTTTGATATCAATGGATTTGACGGAAATAATGTGGTGATATTAACAGCTTTATCACTGTTCGTTGTTTTATTATTGATACGAATTCCAAAATATATTCCTGTTGTAAGAGACAGAATGATTGCCATTGTATTTTTTGCCTTTATAACCATGTTTTTCTGGGCAATTTTTGAACAATCACCAGGGTCATTAACTTTATTTGCAAGAGATTATACCCAAAGAATTTTAGAAGGCACATCAGGAACTATTTTCAAAATTGTCGATGCTTTAATAACCATTGTACCTTTGGCAATAATTACTTGGGTATTGATTTTATTAGCCAAACAAACCTTCAAAAAATATGCAGCATCTATAATAATCTTAAGCCTAAGTTTTGTCATTATTTGGGGAATTGCACTTTGGAAAGTTAAAAATGATTATTATTCATCATCTTATATTGTTGAATATCTAAATAATAACGGGGGCGTTGAAACAGCAAAAGTTGTTTCGTCAAATGATTATGCAAATGGCGAAAAACTTTCTATAATTGACAATGAATCTTTAAGTTTTTATGATGCTTCGGATATAAATAATATTGGCAAAACAGCAAAAGATAATGTGCTTTTGGATCAAGAAAACAAGATTCTAGGCGAAATATTTTCAAGCAAGATTGTTAGAATTTTTAAAGAAGATAAAATTGGAGCAGGCCTTCAAATTAGTAAAGCTGAAATAGCTTTTACCAATTCAAAAGGCGAATCGAAAAGTAAAATTATTAAATTAACTAAAGACGATTTAGCAAAATATCAAGTGGGTTCAACTGTTGAATTATTTATAACTCATAATGTAGGGTTTGATAATAAAGAATCTAAAAAGAATGAAGCAACGGTTACTGCAAAAGAAAGTGCTGTAGAAATTGGAGCTACATGGTTTTCAATTCTGAATTCATTGTTTATTATTTCGTTGGCACCATTATTTTCAAAATGGTGGGAAAGTAAATATAACCCTAGTGCCAGCGGAAAATATGCCATTGGTATGTTATTAATTGGTGTAGGAACAGCCGCTGTTGCCATAGGAGCCAGTGGCATTGCGCCTGGAGCAAAAACAGCTTCAGTAAGTATTATCTGGTTGGTTTTAGTATATTTATTTCATACTATGGCCGAACTTTGTGTCTCGCCCGTTGCATTATCATATATTAGCAAGTTGGTTCCTGCTAGAATGATTGCCATGATGTTTGGTATCTGGTATTTGGCCGTTGCAATTGGCATGAAATTAGCCGGAATGTTTGGCGAATATTCCGAAAGTATTGCACAAGAAAAAGGGTTGAGTGCTTTCTTTTGGATTTTGACCGCAATATCCGTTGTATTGAGTGTTATGGCATTTTTAACAGCTCCTTTATTTAAAAGATTAATGCACGGCGTAAGATAACGGTACAGTTTTTGTAAGTAAAAATTAAATAAATTATATAAAAATGAAAAAAACATTTCTAACATTAGTACTAGTTATGGGCTCGTTTGCAATGAACGCGCAAGATTTAAAATGGGAAACCGATATAAAAAAAGCGACAGAAGTTTCCAATAAAACCAAAAAACCCATGTTGTTATTTTTTACAGGAAGCGATTGGTGTGGATGGTGTATTCGTTTGCAAAAAGAAGTTTTGAAAACCCCTGAATTTGCTGCGTGGTCAAAAAAAAATGTGGTTTTAGTAGAATTAGATTATCCTAGAAGTAAAGCGCAATCAGATGCACTCAAAGCACAAAATGCAGGTTTACAACAAACTTTCGGAATTCAAGGATTCCCGACTATTTATTTTGCAACAGCGAAATTAAATAAGAAAAAAGAAACAAGCTTTACCGGAATTGGAAGTACAGGCTATGTTGCTGGCGGACCAAAAGCATGGTTGGCCGCAGCTGATGATATTCTGCAAAAGAAATAACCTTCCTATTCAATTCTATAAAATCCCTTTTCGGCAGTAGCGTGAAAAGGGATTTTGTATTTTTGGCAGGTTGCATTCCATAATTTTTGAATGTTTTTGAAATTTGAAGCATCTGCAACCACTACTTTAGGTTTTGAGTTTTGTAAAAAACGTTCAAGATTTATTTTTGGCGATTGTGTTAATAATACAATATCAGGACGAATGTCTTTTGGATAAACGCCTAAACTATCCAAAATCAGAATTCTATTGCCATTAAAATACAGTAAGTTGTTTAATTTTCTTCTAGTTTCTATATGGCTGAAGTTCCCCATAGAATAAGAAGTTAAAGTTTGATTTTGGTTGGATTTTTTCAATAAACTATCACTGGCATACAAACATATTTTTGGCCCCTTTCGTTCTGCAATCAATGTATTTTTTTTTGAGTTGAAAATGACCAATTCACTTTGGGTTTGAACCGTCCATTGGGTTTGAAAAAACACCATTTGGAAAATAATCACACTAATTAAAGCAAAAACCAATTTGTGAAAGCTTGGTCTTTTGAACCAAATAATTGTGGCAATTAGCACTAGATACAAACTCAACATCAATGACAAGTTGAATGGAATATCCCTAAAAATAAATTGCTCTATCGAAGCAATCTTATTGATGATTTGATTCAAAATATAAATACTCCATTCTAATAATTTTGCTACGAAAACTGGAAGAAAATCGAATGCAGCCAAAAGCATTACTACAACTCCTAGCCCCATTATCAGACTCAAAAATGGAATAATTACCAAATTTGTCACAAAAAACAAACCTGGAAATTGATGGAAATAGTAAATGCTCAGTGGCAAAGTGCCTATTTGTGCTGCAAAAGAAACGGTTAGGATTTCCCAAAAGTAATTTACGATTTTGTTTTCTGGCTTCCAAATTTGAGCCAATAAAGGTTGCAACCAAAGAATAAAAAACAGCGCCAGATAGCTCAATTGAAATCCTACATCAAACAGAAATGACGGCTGAAACAACAATATCAATAGCATTGAAACCAATAAAGTATGAAAAATATTGGTACTTCTTCTGAGGTACATTCCAATCGCAACGAAAGAAAACATGGTTACCGATCTCAGAACAGAAGGAGCTAAACCCGCAATGATTCCGAAAGAAAATAGCGAAAGTAAAATAATTATGAGTTTGATAAACGAGCCTCGGTTTGTATTTGGAATGGGTTTCAAAATAAATGTTACAAACAATAGAATAAAACCAATATGCAATCCCGAAACCGACAAAATATGAACCGCACCCGCATATTGATAGTCCTTAATGATTTCTGGCGAAATGTCTTGTTGTTGCCCTAAAATTAGGGCAATGGCAACATTGAGTTCTATTTTGTTGAAATGGCTTTTCTCTAAATTCTTAATAATTTTTGTACGCAATTTCGAACTGTAATACCAAATATCTTTTTGGATAACCGAACCTATTTTTATCTCTGAAACATCTGCGTAAACTTGGGCAAAAATTTGCTTGTTTTCAAGGTATTTACCGTAATCAAATTGGTTTGGATTTTTTACCGGACTGTTTTTATAAAAACTTCCATTAATTTGCAAATGAGTTCCTATTTCAAAAGGAAGAGTAAGGCTGTCTTTTCTAACATTCAAAAGTAATTTTCCAGTATTTACTTTATTATCAATTTGGTTTACAAGAACAATGTAACGGTCGTTGAACCCCGAACTCCTTAGTTTTTCTCGAATAGTAACTGAAATCAAATGCGTTTTTTCGAAATCGGTTGCACTGCTACTATAATTACTTTCTTTATATGAATCGGTATGAATCATTTGTGTGCTTATGCCAATTGTAAAAGCCAAAAAAGTAGTAGTAAGACCAAAGTAGATAGGATGTACGATATTTCTTGTCGACCATAAATAGGCTAGAAAAAACGCAAAACCGGCAATGATTAGCGATGCACAAACAAATGCAGTTTCAGGTTTAATAAAATGAGCCGCTACTATTCCCGATACTAAACCGACGGTAATTCTCGCTAACGGAAATTGTAGTACTTTCATAACACTAAAGTATAAAATTATTGTTAGGAATTTAGTTCGAGCAGCGTTTTTGTTGAATAATTCTTATAAATATTTTTTACAGTAAGCAAAATAGTTAAAAAATCTCGACGATATTCAACAAAAAATTAAAGCTGTTTTTATAAAATGTCAGCGATTACCAGGAAAATGAATTTCCATCAAGATTAAATATGTAGATATATTTGTCCGAATTGATTTGTATACCATATTAAAAATAACACTGTGGATAAACATGTTTTTTAAGTTTATTTGAATAAATTTTCCCTACTTATCGCTTCGTTTTTTATGATATCAATCATTTTAGAGCTAAAAACATTATTTCATAACAAAAAACCTAAATTTTTTTATTCTTAAACACACATGGTTTTATATCTTTGCAATAGTTTATGATAAATTTTTTGAAATAATTTTTTAGTTTTATATTAGAATAATATATTTATTGTCAATATTAGATAATGAATGCCATTTTTCAGTAATAATTTAAATCATACTATTTATTGGTTTGTAAAACAAAGTTCTTCTCGGTTTTACAAATTTTCCCTACATTTACTTTAAAAAATTAATTAGTTAAACATGAACAAAAAAATTGACAATTTAGCTGCAGATAACATCAGAGCTTTAGCAATATCAATGGTTGAAAAGGCAAATTCAGGCCATCCTGGAGGCGCAATGGGCGGAGCAGATTTTTTACATATTCTTTATTCAGAATATTTGAATTTTGATCCAACAGAGATGAATTGGCCTTTCAGAGATCGTTTCTTTATGGATGCGGGACATCTATCGGCTTTGATGTATGCTCAATATCATTTGTTAGGAAATTATGCCAAAGAAGATTTACAGAATTTTAGACAATGGGGTTCTGTAACTCCGGGGCATCCTGAAGTTGATGTTCTTAGAGGAATAGAAAACACGTCTGGACCACTGGGACAAGGTCACGCAATGGGTGTTGGAGCTGCAATTGCTGCAAAATTCCTTGATGCTAGATTCGAAAGTCTTTTTACACATAAAATATACGGATTCATTACTGATGGTGGAGTTCAAGAAGAAATTTCTCAAGGTGTTGGTCGAATTGCTGGACATTTAGGACTCAACAATTTTATTATGTTCTATGACTCGAATGATGTTCAACTTTCTTCCATGACAGACGAAGTTACTTCTGAAGATACCGCAATGAAATATGAAGCTTGGGGTTGGAAAGTTATCACCATTGATGGTCACGATCACGATCAAATTAGAAAAGCATTGGACGATGCCAATGCAGAATCTGAAAAACCAACCTTAATAATTGGTAAAACAATCATGGGTAAAGGTTGTGTTTTGGCCAATGGCGATATGTATGAAGGCGAATGTGAATTGCACGGAAAACCAATTGGCGACACCAAAGCTGACTTCACAAAAACTTTAATCAACTTAGGTGCAAACCCAGAAAGTTCTTTTGATATTTACGAGGATGTTCAAACTTATTATGCAGAAGTATTGGCGAAAAAAACCGCGGCTGCTGCTATTAAAAAAGAGACTGTTTCTGCTTGGAAAAAAGCAAATCCAGCTTTAAGTCAAAAAATGGAAATGTTCCTTTCTGGAGTACTTCCTGATTTGGATTTGAGTCAAGTAGTTCAAAAAGCAAATGTTGCTACAAGAGAAGCTTCTTCAGCAGTATTAGGATATTTAGCTGAAAATGTTGAAAATATGATTGTTTCTTCGGCGGATTTGTCTAATAGTGATAAAACTGATGGCTTCTTGAAAAAATCATCGGTTTTGCAAAAAAATAATTTCAAAGGTGCTTTTTTACAAGCTGGAGTTGCTGAGTTAACAATGACTGCTATCGCAAACGGAATCGCTCTTCACGGTGGTGTTGTTCCTGTAGTGGCCACTTTCTTTGTGTTTTCAGATTATATGAAACCCGCTATTCGATTGGCAGCTATTCAAGAATTACCTGTGAAATATGTCTTGACGCACGATTCGTTTAGAGTTGGTGAAGATGGACCAACGCACCAACCTATTGAGCAAGAAGCTCAAATGCGTTTGATGGAAAAAATCAAAAATCATTCGGGTCACCAAAGCTTATTAGCTCTTCGCCCTGCCGATGCTATCGAAACTTCTGTGGCTTGGGAAATGGCGTTGAAAAATACAACCACACCAACAGCTTTGATTCTTTCGAGACAAAATATCAAAGACATTCCTGCTGCAGCTTCAAGATACCAAGAGGCTACTGAAGCTAAAAAAGGGGGTTATTTAGTAAAATCTACTCCAGATGCTGAAATTACTTTATTCGCCAATGGTTCAGAGGTTTCTACACTTATAGATGCTGCAGCGATTTTAGAAAATGAGAATAATTTGAAAGTGAATGTTGCTTCCATCATTTCTGAAGGATTGTTCAAACAACAATCGAAGGAGTACCAAGAAAGTATAATTCCTAAAGGAAAACTAGTTTTCGGACTTACAGCTGGACTTCCTGTAAACCTTGAAGGATTGATTGGAGATAGCGGAAAAGTGATTGGATTAAGTCATTTTGGTTATTCAGCACCCGCTAGTGTATTAGACCAAAAATTTGGATTCAACCCTGAAAGTGTAAGTAAGGAAATTTTAAAATATATCGCTGAAAGTAAATAATCAAAACCATTGTGTTTTATAATTCTTTATGGTACAGATAAAGTATTCAAATAGGAGGATTTATTTGAGCTATCTTTTGGTCAGATTATTGTAAAAGAATAAATTAGTCAAAAGTTCAATGAATTAATAATATACCCTATAAGTCTTTCTGATTTATAGGGTTTTATATTTTAACTTTTTATATGTAGAAAATTGATCAAACAATACAAATAAAAAATCTAACTTTTTTCATAAATACCAGATTTACTTTAAATAATAAAGAAAGATGTTGGTACATTAAAAAATTTACCTAATTTTATATTCTAATCAAAATTATTTAGTATGACAGTTCATCAAATTTTAGCAAAAAAAGGAAAAGAAGTCTATTCTGTACTGCCTTCAATTACAGTATATGACGCTTTGTTACAAATGAGTGAAAAAAATATTGGTGCTATTCTGGTAATAGAAGACCAAGCTCTAAAAGGAATTTTGTCGGAAAGAGATTATGCTCGAAAAGTTGCTTTGAAAGCAAAATCATCAAAAGAAACTTTCGTGCACGAAATTATGGCCCACGATGTCATTACTGTAAAACCCGAAGACAAATTGGATTACTGTATGGAATTGATGTACACCAAAAAAATCAGACATTTGCCAGTGCTTGACGGTGAAAGCATCATTGGCATCATTTCAATTGGCGACGTTGTAAAGGCGGTAATCGACCTTCAAAAAGAAACCATTCAGCACTTAGATACTTACATAAACGGGGGAAATATTTAGAATATAATTCATAAACTAATTAGGATTAGCTGCAAAATTTGCAGCTATTTTTTTTACCAGAAAATCACATCAAAAAAATGAATGTTTAAAAGTCGGCTATTTGATTCAAGTCTGTTATCTTTGTTTCAGAAATAAATTGTACATAATGGATAAAAGTAGTAAACGATTAGAAGCATTATTATATCATGCAAAACCAACTCCTGGAAAAATTCAGGTGCTGCCTACAAAAAAATATGCCACTCAAAGAGACCTATCTCTAGCTTATTCACCCGGAGTTGCTGAACCTTGTTTGGAAATTGCTAAGGACATCGACAACGTATATAAATACACTTCAAAGGGAAATCTTGTAGCCGTAATTTCAAATGGAACCGCTGTTTTAGGCCTTGGCGACATTGGCCCAGAAGCCTCAAAACCTGTTATGGAAGGAAAAGGCGTATTGTTTAAAATCTTTGCTGGAATTGATGTTTTTGACATTGAAGTGGGAACAAAAAACGTCGAAGAGTTTATTCAAACGGTCAAAAATATAGCACCCACTTTCGGCGGAATCAATCTTGAAGATATAAAAGCCCCGGAATCTTTTGAAATAGAACGCCGATTGGTCGAGGAATTAAATATTCCGATAATGCATGACGATCAGCACGGAACAGCAATTATATCATCGGCGGCATTGATTAACGCGGTAGAACTGGCTGGAAAAAAAGCCGAAGATTTAAAAATGGTAGTTTCTGGCGCGGGTTCGGCGGCATTGGCTTGCGCAAATATGTATGTGCTACTGGGTCTCAAAGTCGAAAATATTTTAATGTTTAATAGTAAGGGCGTTTTAACAAAAGACAATCCCTCGCTGTCTGAAATGCAATTACAATATGCAACAGATAAAGAACCAATGAGTTTAGAAGAAGCTTTACTTGATGCAGATATATTTTTGGGATTATCATCTGGAGATATAATGACGCCAAAAATGTTATTGGGAATGGCTAAAAATCCAATTGTTTTTGCAATGGCAAATCCTAATCCAGAGATTGCTTATAATCTTGCTATTTCTACTAGAAAAGATGTTATTATGGCAACGGGTCGCTCAGACCATCCTAATCAAGTAAATAATGTCCTTGGTTTTCCATATATTTTTAGGGGCGCATTAGATGTTCGGGCTACAAAAATAAATGAAGAAATGAAAATGGCAGCTGTTTATGCGCTTGCCGCCTTGGCAAAAGAATCTGTTCCTGAGCAAGTAAATATTGCTTATGGCGCTACTAAATTAACTTTTGGACGTGATTATATTATTCCATCGCCTTTTGACCCTAGACTAATTACTGTTGTAGCACCAGCTGTGGCAAAAGCTGCAATGGAATCTGGCGTGGCATTAAATCCAATTTTGGATTGGAACAAGTACGAAGAAGAACTTCTTGAAAGAATGGGAAGCGATAATAAAATGGTTCGAATGATCATTAATAGAGCCAAAACAAACCCTAAAAAAATAGTTTTTGCCGAGGCAGATCATCTCGATGTGCTAAAAGCTG
Organism: Flavobacterium psychrophilum; assembly: GCA_945878515.1. Taxonomy (GTDB): domain Bacteria; phylum Bacteroidota; class Bacteroidia; order Flavobacteriales; family Flavobacteriaceae; genus Flavobacterium; species Flavobacterium psychrophilum_I. Next base: position 22,742 of record CAMCTL010000021.1, read on the forward strand.
CTCAAGTGGTGTACGAAGAAGGAATTGGTTTCCCAATTTTGTTAGGAAAAAAAGATGTCATTTTAGAATTAAAAAACGAACTGGGTTTTGATGCCGATCTTGAAATAATTGATCCAAAAACTACCGAAGAAGCCCACAGAAGAACAAAATTCGCCACTGCCTATTGGAAATCAAGACAACGCAGAGGAATTTCTTTATTTGATGCAGAAAATTTAATGCGAGAAAGAAATTATTTCGCAGCCATGATGGTCAATCAAGGTGAAGCAGATGCATTGTTATCAGGATATTCCAGAAGTTATCCTTCGGTGGTAAAACCGATGCTGCAACTTATTGATAAACAGCCAGGTGTTTCTCTTGTGGCCACAACCAATTTGATGATCACCAGTCGTGGTCCAATGTTTTTATCGGATACTGCTATCAATACAAATCCATCTGCAGAGGATTTAGCTAAAATTGCAATAATGACTGCGAAAGCTGCCAAATTATTCGGAATAGTCCCTGTAATTGCAATGGTTTCTTATTCTAATTTTGGATCATCAACAAACGATAGCGCAACTAAAGTACGAGAAGCTGTAAATTATTTGCATAAAAACCATCCAGACATGATTGTTGATGGCGAAATTCAAGCCGATTTTGCATTGAATGCCGAAATGTTAAAAGCAAAATTCCCTTTTTCTAAATTAGCTGGAAAGAAAGTAAATACCTTAATTTTCCCCAATCTTGAAGCTGCCAATATTACCTACAAACTTTTAAAAGAACTCAATAAAGTAGATTCTATTGGACCAATTATGTTAGGAATGGGCAAACCTGTTCATATTTTTCAATTGGGTGCAAGTGTGGAAGAAATGGTCAATATGGCTGCAATTGCTGTTATTGATGCTCAAGAGATGGAAAAAAAGACAAAAAAAATAAATTAATTCTACTGAACAACAGGACTTATATAAATTGGTTCAAAGTTTATATAAGTTTTGTTATATTTGGGCACATTTATAGCATCGTATGATAGCACATTTGCAAGGGGAATTAGTAGAAAAATCGGCAACTCAAGTAGTAATTGATTGTGGTGGAGTTGGGTATGAAGTTAATATTTCATTACATACATATTCATTACTTCCAGCAACTGATTTTGTTAAATTATTCATACATCTTCAAATCAAAGAGGACTCACACACCCTATTTGGGTTTATAGAAAAATCAGAAAGGGAAATATTCAAATTGTTGTTGTCGGTTTCGGGAATTGGCGCCAGTATTGCACGTACAATGCTTTCCTCATTAGATCCTAAACAAATTACAAATGCAATAGCCTCTGGTGATTTAGTTACTATTCAATCCATAAAAGGAATAGGAAGCAAAACAGCGCAAAGAGTGATACTCGATTTGAAAGATAAAGTATTAAAATTATATGATTTAGACGAAGTTTCGATGTCGCAAAGCAATACAAACAGAGATGAAGCGTTATCTGCTTTGGAGGTTCTAGGTTTTGTTAGAAAAACTTCAGAACGAGTTGTCGAAAAAATAATTAAAGATGTTCCAGATAGTTCAGTCGAATATATTATCAAACAGGCTTTAAAAAACTTATAAAAGTTGAATTTATACTATTTTAAAATAGACTCAAAAGTGTATAAAATCTGGACATTTTTATTGCTATTATTTAGTGGTTTTACAGTTCATGCTCAGGTGAATACCAAAATTCAGGATACAACAATTACTGGATATTCAACAGGGAAAATAGATATTAAAGACCCAAAAAGTGTTGTGTCTGCATATACTTACGACCCTGTTACGGAAATGTACATTTTATCAAAAACTATTGGTGATTTTCGCGCTGATTATCCAGCCATTTTATCCCCAAAAGAATATGAAAATAGACTGCGTAAAGAATCTATGCGCCGCTATTTTAAAGATAAATTGGATGCTATTGATGGAAAAAAAGGTGCTGATAGTCTGGCCAGAAAAGACTTATTACCCCGATATTATGTTAAATCTGGACTTTTTGAATCTATTTTTGGGAGCAATACCATTGACATAAAACCAACAGGTTCAGTTGAAATAGATTTTGGACTTCGATATACAAAACAAGACAATCCCGCATTTTCAGCAAGAAACCGATCAGCGACCTCTTTTGATTTTAACCAAAGAATCAGTATGAGTTTGATGGGGAAAGTAGGAACCAGGCTAAATGCCAATATCAATTATGACACCCAGTCCACGTTTTCTTTCCAAAACTTAATCAAGCTCGAGTACACGCCAACTGAGGATGATATCATTAAATCCATTGAAGTCGGAAACGTAAATATGCCCTTGAATAGTTCTTTGATAAAAGGTGCTCAAAGCCTTTTTGGTGTAAAAACAAAATTGCAATTTGGCAAAACAACCATAACCGGAGTTTTCTCAGAGCAAAAATCTCAGACCAAAACTGTAGTGGCCGAGGGCGGTGGAACGATTCAAGACTTCGAAATGTTTGCATTGGATTATGACAGTGACAGACACTTTTTCCTGTCGCAATATTTTAGAAACAATTACGATAGAGCCTTAGAAAAGTATCCATTTATCAATAGTAGAGTTCAAATTACAAGATTGGAAGTTTGGGTTACCAATAAACAAAACAGGGTTACAACCACAAATAATAACTTAAGAAATATTATTGCACTACAGGATTTAGGCGAAGCACAAAGTTCAAAAACGGCTGATAATGAAGTAGTAGGTACAAACACAAGTGATTATCCCGGATTCTTTTTAAAAGGAATTGATACGCCTCCGGATAACTCAAATAACTTTTATGACCCTAATAAAATCACAACCACACCAACGTATCCTGTCCCAGCAAATGGAGGAATATTAAATTCTAATATTAGAGAAATTGCTACCTCAAGTTTAGGATTTAACATCCCAAGTACAACTAATCCAATTAAAGATAAAAACATCACCGAGGGAAAGGACTACTCAAAGCTAGAAAATGCTAGGAAACTAACCGCAAACGAATATACTTTCAATGCGCAATTGGGCTACATTTCTTTGCAACAAAGACTTGCTAATGACGAAGTTCTAGCTGTGGCTTATGAATATACAGTTGGAGAAAATGTCTATCAAGTTGGAGAGTTTGGTAACGATGGCGTCGATGCTACAGTTGTTACAGGGACTACGCCTTCCGATCAAGCGGTTATTTCTCAATGTTTGATTTTAAAAATGCTTAAAAGCAATTTAACAAGCGTTGACCGAAAAATTTCCGCCGAGGGGGTTGTTCCAGAAATCAGAGTTGCCACTCCAGTTTGGAATTTGATGATGAAGAATATTTATCAAATTCCAGGAGCCTATCAGTTGAAACAAGAAAATTTTAAATTCAATATACTCTACGCTGATCCTTCTCCAATAAATTACATTACAGAAGTTTCTGGAAGCGATTTCCCTGATAAAAACAATCCAAATTTATCTCCTCCAAAACCTTACACAGTTACAAGCACACCGTTGCTAAAAGTTTTTGATTTAGACAAACTGAACTTCAATAATGACCCACAGGAAGGAGGCGATGGTTTTTTTGATTTTATGCAAGGATTAACAATTGATGCTCAAAATGGTAGAATAATTTTTACCACCAAAGAACCTTTTGGCGAATTATTGTTTGAGAAATTAAGAACCAATCCAACGGAACAATATAAGGGTAATCCAAACAGTAGTTTAGATTTTAATCCAAATCAAAAAAAATATGTATTCCGAAATATGTATGCAAATACGCAAGCTGGCGCGTTGCAAGATGGTGAAAAAAATAAATTTTTATTAAGAGGTAAATACAAATCTACTGGCGGAGACGGAATTCCAATTGGAGCTTTCAATGTGCCACGAGGATCAGTAATTGTTACGGCTGGCGGTAGGGTTTTATCAGAAGGAATCGATTATAGCGTGAATTATCAGCTTGGAAAAGTTCAAATCTTAGACCCATCACTACAAGCTTCAAATACGCCAATCAGTGTTACATTAGAAAATAATTCAATTTTTGGTCAACAGACAAGACGGTTTTTCGGGTTTAATGCCGAACATAAAATTTCTGATAAATTTTTACTTGGGGCTACCTTTTTAAAACTAAACGAAAGGCCACTAACCCAAAAATCAAGCTTTGGACAAGAAACTGTAAACAACACTATATTTGGTTTTAACGGTAATTATTCCGCCGAAATTCCTTTATTCACGCGCTTGGTCAATAAATTGCCCTATTTAGATACCGATGTCCCTTCCAACCTTTCTGTAAGAGGTGAGATTGCATTTTTAAAACCACAAGATCCTAAAGGAAATAGTTTTCAGGGAGAATCTACCATTTATGTGGACGATTTCGAAGGATCACAATCTACAATTGATATGCGTTCGCCATTTGCTTGGAAATTGTCTTCAACACCTTTGAAAGATTCTAATAATCTTTACGATTTTAATGCCGATGCGAACGATTTGAGTTATGGATACAAAAGAGCCAAAATATCTTGGTACAGTATTGACCCTTTATTTTACACCCAAAAACCAGCGGGAATTTCAAATGAGGATTTGTCGCTCAATACCACAAGAAGAATTTTTAGCGAAGAGTTATATCCACTTACAGACATTGCACAAGGACAAACACAAGTAATAAATACATTTGATATCACCTATTATCCAACAGAAAGAGGTCCTTATAACAATGGTTTAAATGTTGGAAACAGTCCTAAAGAAAATTTTGGAGGCATAATGCGTTCCTTGAATTCAACCAATTTTGAACAAGGAAATGTCGAGTACATTCAGTTTTGGGTTTTAGATCCTTATGTAGGAGCAGGTAAAATTTCAGGAAACAATACAGGAAAAATTTATTTCAATTTAGGAGAAATCTCCGAAGATATCTTGAAAGATGGAAGAAAACAATATGAAAATGGTTTGGGTGCAGATCAAGCAAAAGTAAAACCACAACCCATTTGGGGAGACGTTCCCGCATCACAATCATTAATCTATGCCTTTGATGCTAATGCAGCCAATAGAACCAATCAAGATTTGGGCTTGGATGGTTTGAAAGGCGCAAATGAAGGAGCCATTTATAATAATTATGCTTCACAACCAGATCCAGCTGCGGATGATTACAAATATTACTTGAATACTAATGGAGGAATTATAGATCGTTATAGGGATTACAACGGGCTGGAAGGAAACTCAGCCGTAGATATTAATGATGTTAATAGAGCATCTTCGGCTGATCCTGATGTAGAAGACATCAACAGAGATAATACCATGAATACAATCGATGCTTATTATCAATATGTTGTTAATATTAATCCAGGTATGGCTGTTGGCAAAAATTACATTACTGATGTTAGAAACACTACCGCTCCGTTGGATAACGGACAAACGACCGAAGCAAGATGGATTCAATTTAAAATCCCAATTTCTATACCAGACAAGACCATTGGTAACATAACCGATTTTAGATCCATTCGTTTTATGAGAATGTTTATGACTGGTTTTAGCGATGCAGTTACGGTTCGTTTTGGTGCTTTAGATTTAGTAAGAGGAGATTGGAGACGATATACAAACACTTTTGATCCAAATGACACTAACCAAGTAGATGATAAAACAAATTTAGATATTCTGGCTGTAAATCTTCAAGAAAATAATAACAGATGCCCAATAAATTATGTAGTGCCGCCTGGAGTGCAACAAGAACAATTATTTAGTGGCAATACAGTTATCAATCAAAATGAACAATCATTATCGCTTAGAGTTTCGGGTAATGGATTAGAACCGCAAGATTCTAGAGCAGTTTTTAAGAACGTAAGTGTCGATATGCGACAGTTTAATAAATTGAAAATGTTTTTACACGCAGAATCTTTGCCAAATGAAATTGCGCTAAGTGATGACCAAATGGTTGGGTTTATACGTTTTGGAAATGATTTTACTCAGAATTTTTACCAAATAGAAACACCTTTAAAGGTAACTTTGCCGAGTTCAAATTGTGCTGAATTGAGTGCTGAAACGGTCTGGCCAACCGAAAATGAAATAGATTTATCCCTAGCATTATTGACACAACTGAAAATTGAGGCAATGAATATCGATCCAAGTACTTTGCCAGCGGATGGAATTTATTATAAAAACGAAGACGAACTCGATTCGTCATTATCAGGAAAAACCAACAAATTAAGATTAGGAATTAAAGGAAATCCTAATTTTGGTCTAGTTCGAAATTTGATGTTAGGAGTAAAAAGTAATGTTACCAATTCAAATCAAAATCAAAGAACCAGTGCAAATGAAAAGATTAAAGGAGAAGTTTGGTTTGACGAACTTCGAGTTTCAGACATGGACAATAGTGGAGGTATGGCTGCTGTTCTAAATATTGACACCAATTTTGCTGATTTTGCAACAATTTCGGCAACAGGAAGAAAAAGCACAATTGGTTTCGGAGGTATTGAACAACGTCCAAACGAAAGAAGTCGCGAGGATGGACAGCAATATAATATCGTTACTAATTTAAGTTTAGGAAAATTGCTACCGCCAAAATGGAAAATAAATCTTCCCTTTAACTATTCAGTTGGAGAAGAAATAATTACTCCTGAATACGACCCATTTAATGAAGATATTAAGCTGAAACAGTTAATAGAAAAAACAACTGATGAGGCCAAAAAAAATAATATCAGAAACAGAGCAATAGATTATACAAAAAGAACTAGTATTAACTTTATTGGAGTTAAAAAAGATAGAAATCCAGAACAAAAACAGCGCATATATGACATAGAAAACTTAACCTTTTCGCAGTCTTATAATGAAGTTAAGCAACACGATTATGAAATCGAGGAATTTAAAAATCAGGAGTCTAACACCGCACTAAATTATGCATTTAGTTTTCAACCAAAACCCATTGAACCATTTAAAAAATCAAAGTTCACAAAAAAAAGCTCCTATTGGAAGGCTTTAAGCGATTTCAATTTCAACTATTTGCCATCGAGTATCAATTTCAATACCAATATCATCCGTCAGTACAATCGCCAACAATTTAGACAAGTGGAAGTAGAAGGAATTGGATTAGATCCGTTGTATCGAAGAAATTATGCATTCAATTATAATTACGGATTTAATTACAACTTGACTAAAAACTTGAAATTCAATTACACTGCATCGTCCGCTAACATTGTAAAAAATTATCTGGATGAAAATAATGTTTCTATGGATCATTTGTCTATTTGGGATAGTTATTTAAATGTTGGTCAAGCAAATCAACACAACCAACAATTGGTAATGAATTATGAAATTCCAATAGACAAATTGCCAATATTTAGTTTTATAAAAGCAAATTATTCCTATACTGGCGATTACAGTTGGCAGCGCGCCTCTGTTGCATTATCTAATATAGAAATCGATGGCAAAAATTACAATTTAGGAAACACCATTCAAAACGCCATTTCTCATAATTTAAATGCGAACATGAATATGGATTCATTTTATAAATATATAGGACTAACAAAAAAATCTGAATCAACACCAAAACCAAAATCCACTGCCCCAAAACCAGGAGAAAAATTAACTAAAAGTAATGTTTCAACTCCAAGTAAAAACAATTTCCTAGATGGCGTAATAGGAGTTTTGACCAGTGTAAAAACCATTCAAGCAACTTACACAAAAAATAGCGGCACAGTCCTACCTGGATATACACCAGGTGTCGGATTCTTTGGGTCTTCAAAACCAACAATAGGTTTTATTTTTGGAAGTCAAGAAGATGTAAGATATGAAGCTGCTAAAAATGGTTGGCTTACTTCTTATCAAGAGTTTAATCAAAATTTCACACAAGTAACAAATGAAGTATTCAAGTCAACGGTTAATATCGATTTATTACCTGATTTAAAAATTGATTTGTCATTAGATCGCTCCTATTCTGAAAATTTTTCAGAACAATATGATGTTTCTGACAAAGATTTGGATGGAGATTTAGATTATAATCAAAGATCGCCATATAATACCGGAATGTTTTCTATCTCAACATTATTAGTCAAGACTGCTTTTTCGGCCAGCGACGAAAGCGCATCTGTTACTTTTGACGATTTTAGGACAAATAGATTAATAATAGCCAATAGATTAGCCATCGAAAAAGGAATTGACATAAACAATCCTGCCAATATAGACAAAGACGGTTTCCCGAAAGGGTTTGGAAAAAATAGTCAGGCAGTATTGTTGCCGGCTTTCTTAGCATCCTACTCTGGCGCAGATGTTTCTAGCACTTCTTTAGGGATTTTTAAAAGTTTTCCAATTCCAAATTGGTCGTTAAAGTATAATGGTTTGATGCGTTTGGATTTCTTCAAGAATAAATTTAAACGATTTTCGATTCAGCAAAATTACAGAGCGTCATATACAATAAATGCTTTCAGGTCTAATTTTGAATTCGACAAAAACCCAAATGGTGTAGATGCTAGCGGAAATTTTCATAATAAAACCATAATGTCCAATGTCAATTTAGTAGAACAATTTAATCCACTAGTGCGAATGGATTTTGAATTAAAAAATTCATTAAAAATATTAACCGAAGTCAAAAAAGACAGAGCATTATCGATGAGTTTTGACAACAATTTATTGACGGAAGTCAAAGGACTTGAATATGTAGTAGGATTGGGATACCGAATAAAAGATGTGGTTTTTTCATCGAAACTAGCTGATAATTCTACCGGTATTATAAAAAGTGATGTGATAATTAAAGCTGATTTTTCGTATCGAAATAATAAAACTATTGTAAGATATTTAGATTATGACAACAATCAACTGGCTGCGGGTCAAAATATTTGGTCATTGAAGTTAACCGCTGACTATTCATTTAGCAA
>CAMCTL010000022.1 GCA_945878515.1 Flavobacterium psychrophilum
TTTAACAATCCAACCACTAAATCTCTGCGGCTGTGGAATGCCTGAACCATGTGATTCAATACGCTTGGATCAGCATCTACAGCAGTAATTGCAGCTCTTTGTGCTACCGAATTTGCTCCTGAAGTTACTTGACCTTGAATTTTCGTACACGCTTTTGCAATAAATTCTGGTCCTCCGATGTAACCAATTCTGTATCCTGTCATGGCGAAAGCTTTGGCAAGTCCATTTACAGTAACTGTTTTTTCTAACATTCCGGGAATAGATCCGATGCTGCAAAATGTTCCCGAGAAATTGATGTGCTCATAGATTTCATCAGCTACAACAATAATATTTGGATAATTTTCTAATACTTTGGCCAAAGCGGTTAGTTCCTCTCTGCTATAAACAGATCCTGACGGATTACATGGAGACGAGAACCACATCATTTTTGTTTTTGGCGTGATGGCTGCCTCCAATTGTGCCGGTGTGATTTTGAAATCACTTTCGATAGAAGTGGGTACTTCTACAGGAACGCCGCCAGATAATTTTACGATTTCAAAATACGAAACCCAGTAGGGCGCTGGCAAAATTACTTCGTCACCGTCGTTCAGCATTACTTGTGCAATATTGTATAAAGATTGTTTTGCTCCTGTCGAAACGACGATTTGCGATGGTTTGTAATCCAATCCGTTGTCTCTTTTGAATTTCCTGCAAATGGCCTCTTTTAAATCAGCATAACCTTCTACTGGCGAATAAGTGCTGTAATTTTCATCAATAGCTTTTTTGGCCGCTTCTTTTATAAAATCTGGTGTGTTGAAATCAGGTTCGCCTAAGCTTAAACTGATAATATCTTTCCCTTGTGCTTTTAATTCTCTGGCCAATGCAGCCATTGCTAACGTTTGTGATGTAGCTAAATTATTAATTCTGTCTGAAAGCAAATTGTTCATTTACGATAATTTTTGGTTTATAAAGTTGATTATTGAGACGCTGTGCAATGCGTCCTTACTATAAAGCGGGTTGCATTCCTAATTCTTTCAAATGTTTAAAATGGGCAATTACTGCGCTTGTAAATGTTTGAAATTCGTTATAAGGTAGTTGACATTCTTTTGCGGTTTCTTTTACAATTTCGGCAATTTTATCATAATGCACGTGACAAATATGCGGAAAAATATGATGCTCAATTTGGTGGTTTAATCCTCCTGTGTACCAGTTGATGATTTTGTTTTTTGGTGCAAAATTTACCGTTGTAAACAATTGATGAATGGCCCATGTGTTTTCCATTTCGCCATTTTCGTTTGGTTCAGGATTTGTTGCATCATCTGTAATATGTGCTAATTGAAATACGATACTAAGTATTAAGCCCGCAGTATAGTGCATTATAAAATATCCTATAAGCAACTTCCACCAAGTAATTCCAATTACTAATGGTAAAACAAACCAAATGGTTGCGTAAATAATTTTGGTAACAATTAATGTGGTCCACAAAGTTTTATGGCTTTTCGGTTCTCCATAAGATAATTTTCTATCTAGATATTCCTTCATTTGTTTAAAATCGGTAGTCAAGGCCCAATTAAAAGTTAGTAAACCGTACAAAAACACGGCATAATAATGTTGGAATTTATGAAACTTTTGCCATTGTGCTGCTCTTGAAAAACGTATAATTCTTCCAGCGTCTAAATCTTCATCATGACCAATAATATTAGTATAGGTATGATGTAAAACATTGTGTTGAATTTGCCAATTATGGACATTTCCCGCCAAGATATAAATTGTTCCTCCCATAAATTTATTTACCCAGCTTTTGGTAGAATAAGAACCGTGGTTGGCGTCGTGCATCACGTTCATTCCAATACCTGCCATCCCAATTCCCATTACAATAGTCAAAAGTAAATGTACCCAAAAAGGCAAAGTTAAAGTGAGAATCAAGAAATAAGGAACTATAAAAACAGTAAAGAGAATTATTGTTTTCAGATGGATTTTCCAATTGCCAGTTTTTGGTAGATTATTTTCCTTAAAATAGTGGTTCACTCGGGAGTTTAACGTTCTAAAGAATTTTAAGTTGTCTAGCTTAGAGAAAGTAGGGGCTACATCAATCATTTTATTTTTTTTAGTGGTGCAAATGTAAATATTAAAAATTTTCAATATGTAAATTTGCAATAAATATTCAAAACTAAAAACAGTACTTTTGTTAAAATTTTAAAAGATGGATGAAATTCACAAGTATTTCCCTTATTTAACTGAAATTCAATTGGAGCAGTTTGCCAAGCTAGACTTTTTATACCATGATTGGAATGCTAAAATCAATGTTATTTCAAGAAAAGATATAGACGAATTATACACCAAACACATCTTGCATTCTTTAGGAATTGCTAAAGTTATCCAATTCGAACCCGGAACTTTTGTTCTCGATGTGGGTACTGGCGGTGGTTTTCCTGGAATTCCGTTGGCGATTCTCTTTCCACAAACCCGTTTTTATTTGATTGATGTTATTGCCAAAAAAATAAAAGTTGTTCAAGCTGTTGCTGATGCATTGGAACTCAAAAACGTGAAAGCCGAACAAATCAGGGCCGAATTGGTAAAAGGCGATTTCGATTTTATCGTCAGTCGTGCGGTAACCAATATGCCTGATTTTGTATCTTGGGTAAAAGACAAAATCAAGAAAAATAGCAAGCATGAACTTAAAAACGGAATTCTTTATCTCAAAGGCGGAGATTTAACAGAAGAATTAAAAGATTTTCCGAAAGCTAAAGAGTATAACTTATCAGATTCTTTCGAGGGTGAATTCTTTGAAACGAAGAAAGTGGTGCATTTGCCACTAAAATTCATCATTTGATAATAATGATCCAGAAAATTCAATGAAACCCATGTAAAAGCAACTGGGCTAGGAGTAATGAGAACCGTCGCAACTGTAGCATCAAATTTATTAATTTAGCCAGCCTTATTCATTGGCTATTCGGGAATGTAAAAAGGGGACAAAACTAAGCCCAAGACCAAAAACAAAAGCCAATCATTAGTAAAAAGCCAAATGATATCCTCTAGTTTTCCGAGCTATAGAGACTAAGGTGCAGCGGGAAATTTATTTTCAAAGTTTATTTCTTTACGTATAAAACAAAAAAAGTTTTCTTGTGAAACTGTTCGTGTTGATACCAAAAGCAGCGCGTTTATAGCCAAACTGACTGGATTCACTCTAAACGCAGCGCGTCTGGAGCCAAACTGACTGGATTCACTCCAAAAGCAGCGCGTTTGGAGCCAAACTGACTGGATTCACTCCAAAAGCAGCGCGTTTGGAGCCAAACTGACTGGATTCACTCTAAACGCAGCGCGTTTGGAGCCAAACTGATTGGATTCACTCTAAACGCAGCGCGTTTGGAGCCAAACTGATTGGATTCACTCTAAACGCAGCGCGTTTGGAGCCAAACTGACTGGATTCACTCTAAACGCAGCGCGTTTGAAGCCAATCGGTATGGATTGATGTCAAAACCCGAGTTCATTTCATAGCACCTATTATAAACCCCAGTTCGATTGTTAGATTTTCAACCACATCGAAACACAGAATTATAGCGTATTTATAGAAATTTCATTTTGACCCTAGTAATAGAACTTAAATTAGAGCGAAGCGTCTTTTTTTAATTTATTATGCTATGTTTCTATCTGATAAAATAATTGGTTGGGAATCATTGAACTCAGGTCAATAAGAATTTGTAATGGACTAGAGGGTACTTTGGTAATTTTAATCGTTTTAATGTTAAATCCAGCGTATTGGATAATAATTCAAAATGGGAATTCTTTGTATTAGATGATAAATTTACTATTAACATCCGAAGTTGAATTATAAGTGGTTCATTTTATACTGATATTAACCGCTTCTTTTGATAAATTTTGATTGTTTTTTAAGACTCCTTAAATAGTACTTTGAGCATAAGAGTTGGCGAAGATTAATATAAAAATTAAAGCCGAAATTGTTCTGGTATAGATAGTTTTTAGCTGTATATAATATTTGTTTTTTTATTGGAAGATAAAACACCTCCGACAATTATCTCTATGTTTTAATGATAATTGTCGGAGGTGTTTCATTATTTTATAACCTATTTGTAATGAGTAGCGTTTTAATTCATTTTTTTTAAATGCTACACATCCACATCAGCATAGATTTCGGTTTTTTTAATTGGTTTTAATTCCTTTTCTAAAAAAGCGAACTTCTTTGTCCTCGTTTTCATTCGTTTTCAATAGTAAGGCTAATACTATTTGAAAATCTGCGGCAGGAATACTTAATTCTATAATTTTAGTAGCGTTTATGAGATATTTTTTTAATTTTTTGCTAAAGAAGCTATAGTAATACCTTCCATCGCTACCAAAGTTTTTTCTCGAACGGCGATTAATCCCAGTCTTAAAAGGCATTCCGACTCAGTTGTGCAATCTGAACAAGGTTCGTAAAAATTTAAGGAAGCGCAAGGAAGTAAAGCAATTGCCCCATCAAATAATCGATGAATATCGGCCAGCGTTATCGTGTTTTTGGATTTTATCAAATAATAACCTCCTAATTTTCCCTGTTTGCTACTCACAAAATGGCCTCTTTTTAATTCCAATAAGATTTGTTCCAAAAACTTTTTGGGGATATTAGCACCTTCTGCAATTTCGACAGTTCTAGCTATATAGCCTTCTTCTTGCTGGGCAAGATAGAGTAAAGCTTTAAGAGCATATTTGGTTTTTTGTGAGAGCATTTATTATAAAATTGAAGATTTGAAACTGAACACTTAAAACTGAACACTGATTACTACATTACTACCAACTTCCGCCACTTCCTCCACCAGAGAAACCTCCGCCACCAAAACCGCCACCGAAACCTCCGCCACCGCCAGACGAACCTCCGCCAAAGCCACCAAATCCACCAGAGCCACTGCCACCGCGACCTAAACTGCTTAAAAGAATGACATCCATCAAATCAAATCCGCCTCCAGAATTTCCTGAATTTCCACCACCTTTTTTGTTTTTAGATACTATGACAAGAATAATGACCACTATAATTATGAGCGGTACAATAGGAAAATTTTTCCCTTTTTTTTGTTTTCTTTCACCTTTGTATTTGCCCTTGAAAACATCAAACAGCGCATCGGCACCTTTGTCTAATCCGCTGTAATAACTTCCGGCTTTAAATTCGGGAATGATTATATTTCTGGTAATTTCCCCACCAATTCCAGCGGTTAACTTGTCTTCAAGTCCATAACCTGGTGAAATCCAAATTTTTCTTTCGGCTTTTGCCAATAAAATAATCACACCATTATCATTTTCTTTGCTTCCGCCGATTCCCCAAGTATGTCCCCATTTTGGAGTCAAAATTCCAATATCTTCGCCTTTCAGACTTTCTATTGTAATAACAACGATTTGGGTTGAGGTAGAATCAGAATAGCGAATAAGTTTTTCTTCAAGTTGTGTTTTTTCATCAGCACTTAAAACATTGGCATAATCATAAAGTGAGGTTTGGAAACTAGGTTTTTCGGGAATGGTAAACTGCGCAAAACCACAATGTAAACTTAATAACGCTAAGAGCAAAAAGGTAAATTGAAAAATCCTTTTGGAATTTGGTGTTTTGATTTTGGAATTTTTCATTATTTATCCTTTAGATATTTCGTTTGATAATTCATCCGAGTCGCCTTCTTGATATGGAAAGTATTTTTTTAGCTGTTCGCCAGCACTTAAAATACCATCAACAATACCTTGCTTAAAATTGCCTGCTTTGAACTGCATCGCCATCGCATCTTTTGTGCTTTCCCAAAAATCATTAGCCACAACATCGTTGATGCCTTTGTCGCCACAAATAACAAAATTTTTATCATTTACCGCAAAATAAAACAGAACCCCATTTTTGAGTTCTGTGGAATCCATTTCCAACTCATTAAAAACCTCCAAAGCCCTGTCATAAGGAACTTTGGAAGTTGTTTTTTCTATGTGAACTCTAATCTCGCCAGAAGTTTCCTTTTCAGCCATACGAATAGCTTCAACAACTGCTTGTTCTTCTTCTTTGGTTAAAAATTCTTCAACTTTTGACATATTTATTTTTTTTAGTTCCCCCTTCGGGGGCTAGGGGGCTTTAGAATTTTACTTCAACCGGTTTATCAGCACCTTCAACCGCTTGGAAATATGGTTTTTCTTTGTATTTTCCTAAAAATATACTTTGCGGCATTGCCAACACATAACCATTATAATCTTGAACCGATTCGTTAAAACGAGTTCTTGCGGTAAGGATTTGATTTTCGGTGCTTGCCAATTCATCTTGTAATTTCAAGAAGTTTTCATTGGCTTTCAAAGTAGGATATTGCTCTACACTAACCAATAATCTTGATAAAGACGACGAAACACCAGATTGCGCCGAGTTGAATGCCGCCAACTGTTCTGGAGTTACATTTGCAGGATCAATAGTAACTGATGTTGCTTTTGCACGAGCTTCGATTACAGCGGTTAAAGTGCTTTTTTCGAAATCGGCAGCGCCTTTCACAGTGTTTACTAAATTTCCAATAAGGTCATTTCTTCTTTGGTAAGCCGTATTTACATTTCCCCATTCTTTATTTACAGCTTGGTCTTTTTGCAAGCCGGTGTTCATTATTCCCATTACCCAAAAAGCAATAACTAATATTAATCCAATTCCAATAATCCAAGGTAAAAATTTTTTAAAATCCATTTTTGTTTAATTTAAAGTTTAGTATTTATTTTCTATTTTTAATTTTCATTGTTATTGCCATTGAAATTGCCATTTCAAAGTTCATTCTTAATATTCATCAACTGCACTTTAATAGCTTCCAGTTTGCTGATAATTTCAAATTTATCCAAAGTTTTCTTTTGTCCTTCTTTCAAGTGTGTTCTAGCACCTTCGAGAGTAAAACCTCTTTCTTTTACCAAATGATAAATTAATTGCAGATTTTTTACATCTTCGGGCGTAAACATTCGGTTCCCTTTGGCATTTTTTTTGGGTTTGAGAATGTCAAATTCACTGTCCCAAAATCGAATAAGCGAGGCATTTACGTCAAAAGCCTTAGCTACTTCACCAATACTGTAATATCTTTTATCTTTAGATAACTCTATATGCATCTGTTTTTTGTTTAAGAGTTTAAAGTTGTTTCAAAAGTTTAAACTATCTTCTTTAAGCTAAATCTGAAATCTGCAACCTGAAATCTGCCATCTGCAACCTGAAAATTAATCAAACGATTGGTTTTCCTGATTCGCAGCTTGCGCAATGGCAACATATTCCACTGCCGAGATATTGCCATAATAAAAGTTCAAAGGATTTACGACTTTGCCATTTTTATGCACCTCATAATGCAAATGTGGTCCTTCTGATCTTCCCGTGCTTCCCACATAACCTATAACATCACCACGTTTGATGCGTTGTCCCGGTCTGCATTTGTACTTGCTAAGATGCGCATATAAAGTTTCATATCCAAACCCGTGTCTGATCACTATATGATTTCCAAAACCCGATGCAGTATTATCTGCTCTTGCTACAATGCCGTCTCCCGTTGCATAAATTGGAGTTCCTGTTTTTGCAGTAAAATCCATTCCTTCGTGCATTTTTCTGGTCTTTGTAAAAGGATCTGTTCGATAACCAAAACCAGATACCATACTTCTTAAATTCTCGTTCCTCACTGGCTGAATCGCAGGAATCGCAGCTAATAATTTATCTTTGGACTTAGCCATTTTCAAAATATCATCCAACGATTTCGATTGAACGGCAAGCTGTTTTCTCAACACATCAATTCTTTTTGTAGTGCTAGTAACCAATTGAGAATTGTTATAACCTTCTAAATCCTTGTACCGATTAGCATCTTTAAAACCTGATTTTCGCTCCTCTTCAGGAATGGGCGATGAGTTAAAATATACTCTGTACAAGTTATTGTCCCGATCCTCAATGAACTTCAGAACATCTTCTACTTCGTCCATTTTTTTGTTCAAAATGGCATAACGCAACTTCAAATTCTCGATTTCTCGAGCCTGTTTTTTATTTTTTGGAGTTTCAAAATACGGTGTATTCAATAAAACAATGAAACTTAAAAGACCAAACAAAGCCGAAGCCACCAAAAACAACAAAACAACGCCAATTTTCTTCCTCGTTCTTGTGATAATCTTTCTATAGGCTAGATTTTCGGAATCGTAATAATATTTTACTTTCGCCATATTTTAAAATACCCTATTTTTGCACATCGTAAAAAAGTTAGTCGAACAAATTTAATAAATGTTTCAGGTTTTTGCAGTCTTTATTATATAATTTTATTAAAAGACTAAAATCTGCATTCAGAAAACTGAAAACTAGTAACTTTTTTATGTGCCTTTTCCAGCTATTCGTTGCAAGTTCTCGTTTTGAAATCTTTTTTTCTAATAAGCCAGCAGGAGCTTCCTTTGGTCGCTCTGCCAGCTCAAGAAAAAAATAGATTCCAAAACTTCGAAGCTTTCCACTTTTATCTGGGGCAAAAGTTAGTTCGTTGATTGACCTTTCGTTGATGCGAAAGCCGATTTAACAATTAACCAAATAACCGATTAAAAAATAAAAATGAAATCACAAGACGTACGCAAACAATTTCTAGATTTTTTCGAAAGCAAAGGACATTTAATTGTTCCTTCGGCGCCAATAGTTCTCAAAAACGATCCAACGCTGATGTTCAACAACTCGGGAATGGCGCAGTTTAAGGAATATTTTTTAGGTAACGCCACACCGAAAAGCAAAAGAATTGCCGATACACAAAAATGTCTTCGCGTTTCAGGAAAACACAACGATTTAGAAGAAGTAGGAATTGATACCTACCACCACACCATGTTCGAAATGTTGGGCAACTGGTCATTTGGCGATTATTTCAAAAAAGAAGCTATCAATTGGGCATGGGAATTGTTGACTGAAGTTTATAAAATTCCAAAAGACATTCTTTACGTATCCGTTTTTGAAGGAAATGCTGAAGAAAATGTACCTTTCGACCAAGAAGCTTACGATATTTGGAAAACTTTAATCGATGAAGACCGAATTATTCTTGGAAATAAAAAAGACAATTTTTGGGAAATGGGCGATCAAGGACCTTGTGGGCCATGTTCAGAAATTCACGTGGACATTCGTTCAGCCGAAGAAAAAGCTTTGGTTTCAGGGAAATCTTTGGTAAACAATGACCATCCACACGTTGTCGAGATTTGGAACAACGTATTTATGGAATTCAACCGTAAAGCCGATGGTTCCTTAGAAAAATTACCAGCACAACATGTCGATACCGGAATGGGATTCGAACGTTTGTGTATGGTTCTGCAAGGCGTTCAATCGAATTATGACACTGATGTTTTTACACCATTAATTAGAGAAATCGAGTTAATTACAGGAGCAAAATACACCATCAAAGCGTCCAACGAAGACGAAGATAAAGTAAATATTGCCGTTCGTGTCATTGCGGATCACGTTCGTGCCGTGGCTTTCTCAATTGCCGATGGTCAATTGCCGTCTAATACTGGAGCAGGTTATGTGATTAGAAGGATTTTGCGTCGCGCTATTCGTTACGGTTTTACTTTTTTGAATACCAAACAGCCATTTATTTATAAATTAGTCGAAACTTTGAGCAGTCAAATGGGAAGTTCTTTCCCTGAGATAAAATCACAAAAAATACTTTGTGCCAATGTGATTCGTGAGGAAGAAAATTCTTTTTTAAGAACATTAGATCAAGGATTGATTTTGTTGGAAAATATAATTATCAATTCAAAAGGCACTGTTATTTCAGGAAAAAAAGCTTTCGAATTGTTTGATACTTATGGTTTTCCGATTGATTTAACGGCTTTAATTCTTTCTGAAAAAGGCTTGAGCTTAGACGAAGCCGCTTTTGAATCGGAATTACAAATACAAAAAGAGCGTTCTCGTGCTGCATCTAAAGTAAAAGCTGGCGATTGGAATGTTTTAATCGATGACGAAGAACAGGAATTTATTGGCTACGATTATACAGAAGCCAATGTAAAAATCACTCGCTATCGAAAGGTGGAAAGTGTGAAAGATGGTGAAATTTACCAATTGGTTTTAAATATGACCCCTTTTTATCCAGAAGGCGGAGGACAAGTGGGAGATACTGGAGTGCTTGAAACGGCAAACGGCGATATTATTTATATCATTGACACCAAAAAAGAAAACAACCAAATTATCCATTTTACAAAAGAATTACCGTCTAATTTGACCGAGATTTTCAAAGTAATTGTTGGGTCGGATCTAAGACGCAAGTCGGCAGCCAACCATTCGGCAACACACTTGATGCACCAAGCTTTAAGAAGTATTCTCGGCACGCATGTGGAGCAAAAAGGATCATTGGTTAATCCAAAAAATTTGCGATTTGATTTTTCACATTTCGCTAAAATGACAGCCGACGAATTGAGTCAAGTAGAAGACTTTGTTAATGCGCGAATTCAGGAGCAATTGCCTTTAATTGAAAGAAGAAATATTCCAATTCAACAAGCTTTAGACGAAGGAGCAATGGCGTTGTTTGGAGAGAAATATGGTGATACGGTTCGTGCCATCAAATTTGGAGAAAGCATGGAGTTGTGCGGCGGAATTCACGTCAAAAACACCGCTGAAATTTGGCATTTCAAAATCATCAGTGAAGGTGCTGTTGCAGCCGGAATTCGTCGTATTGAAGCAATTACCAGTGATGCCGTAAAAGCATATTTTGAAAATCAAGAAAATACTTTAACTGAGGTAAAAACGGTTTTGAAAAACCCACAAGATGTTGTCAAATCAGTTCATTCATTACAAGATGAAAATGCGAAATTGAAAAAGCAATTGGAAGTTTTATTGAAAGATAAAGCTAAGAATATGAAAGGCGAATTGGCACAAGAACTTCAAATAGTTAATGGAATACAATTCCTTGCAAAACAAGTCGATTTGAGTCCAGAAGGAGCTAAGGATTTGGCTTATGAATTGGGAACTTATGGCAAAAATATTTTCTTAGTTTTGGCTACAGCCGATGAAGAAAAACCAATGTTGAGCTGTTATATTTCCAAAGAATTAGTTGCCGATAAAAACCTGAATGCTGGTCAAGTTGTTCGAGAATTAGGAAAATATATTCAAGGTGGAGGCGGAGGTCAACCGTTTTTTGCAACCGCTGGAGGTAAAAAAGTAGAAGGAATTCAGGAAGCTTTAGAAAAAGCAATTGATTTTGTGAAGTAAAAGTTGTACTTTTATATGACTAAATGTAAATATATTTCTAAACCTCAAAGGTTTTTTTCAAACCTTTGAGGTTTCATTTCCAAAATAATAATGACAAGAGAAGAATTCATAACGAAAAACGCCCATCTTTTTTGGTACATTAAGAAAGACGCCATTCCTAATATTGGGAATGAAGTTTTGGTGGAATTTATTTTTAATTATGGCACTTGGCAAGATGTAAAAGATTTGATAAAAATAATCGGTTACAATGAATTGAAAAGGGTTTATGAGGATGTTACCGATAGAAAAATTGGGAATTACATTCCTGAAATGCTAGATTTAATGGGCAGAATTACACATAAATATGCATCTTGAAATTTTAAATAAAGACCAATTAGAACTTCTGCCAATAATTTCCCAGTTTAAAAGGGAATACTATTTGGTTGGCGGAACGGCAATTGCGCTGCATATTGGTCACCGAGAGTCGATTGATTTTGATTTATTTAAAGAAAAAGCTATTAGGAAGCAAGATGTTTTTTCTAAACTTAAGAAAATCGATTATAAAGTTTCGTTTGCAGATTATAATCAAATAAATATGTTGTCAAATGGTGTGAAAATTACTTTTTTCTCTTTTCCTTATTCAGTTCCGTTGAATTCTGAGTTAAAAGGTATTCTCAAAATGCCCGATTTATTGACACTTGCTGCAATGAAAGCTTTTGCTTTGGGCAGACGCGCAAAATATAAAGACTATGTTGATTTGTATTTTATCATAAAATTTCATTATTCTATTTACGATATTTCTGCAAAAGCGGCATCTATTTTTAAAGAACAGTTTATTGAAAAGCAATTTATTGCTCAGCTTGGCTATTATAAAGGAATTGACTACCGAGAAGAAGTTACTTATTTAATTCCAAATCCACCAACTGAAGCGGAAGTTCAAGATTTTTTAATTAATGCAAGTATAGAAGGATTAGAAATATCTCAAATTTAGATGCAATTCCGAACCAAAATTCCCATTCCACAGTCTGATTTCAAAATAGATTACAATTCAAAAATTGTATTGTTGGGTTCTTGTTTTGCCGAAAATATGGCCGGTAAGTTCGATTATTTCAAGTTTGACAACAACTGCAATCCGTTTGGCATTTTATTTCATCCGTTGGCAATCGAAAAATTGATTGATTTTGCCATTTCTGAAAAACATTTTAACGAGGACGATGTTTTCTTTCACAATGAGCGTTGGCATTGTTTTGATGCGCATTCGGATTTGAGCAATTCTAGTCAGCCTGCATTAATTGCTAACTTGAATAGCATTGTAAAGTCTTTAAAATTAGAGCTTCAAGCTGCTTCTCATATCATTATTACTTACGGAACATCTTGGGTTTACCGAAATATTGCGACCAACAAGATTGTTGCCAATTGCCATAAAGTTCCTCAGGCAGCATTCGGAAAAGAAATTTTATCAGTTGATACTATCCAAAAATCGATGCAAAATACTTTGGATTTAATTCAAAAAATAAATCCAAACTGCAATTTTATTTTCACCGTTTCGCCAGTGCGTCACATCAAAGATGGTTTTGTCGAAAATCAGCAAAGTAAAGCGCATTTATTTTCCGCAATCCATCAAATTTTGCAATCTGAAATCTGCAATCTGCAATCCGCAATCTATGTTCCAAGCTACGAAATAATGATGGACGAATTGCGCGACTATCGGTTTTATGCCGAAGATATGATTCATCCAAGCCAAGTGGCGATAGATTATATTTGGCAACGATTTACCGAAACCAATATTTCTCAAGACGGTCTTACAATTATGAAAGAAGTCGAAATAATTCAAAAAGGATTGGCTCATAGGCCGTTTAATCCAAATTCTGAAAGTCACCAGCAATTTTTATCTAAACTTCAGGGAAAAAGAACTAAATTGGTATCGAAATATCCATTTATAAAATTTTAATTATGCAAAATAGAATTATAGCTGGAATAGGAATCGTTATTGCAATTTTTTTACTTTTCAAATTCTGCGATTTCAAAAAAGAAGACGATGCCACATTAGATTACAACACCAATCTTATTCAGCAACAAATTGTCAATGTTGGAAAAATAGTGGTTACCGAAGGTCATTTTGCCGAAGTGATTACCTATAAAGACCAAGATGAATATTTAATGGGAGTAGTTTCTTTTGAAAAAAAAGCCATCGTTATTATCAATGCAGATGTAACTGTGGCTTATGATTTACACCAAATGAAATATGATATTGACGAAAAAACCAAGACGATTACCATCGTAAATATTCCAAAAGAAGAAATAAAAATTAGTCCAGATATTAAATATTATGATGTACAGCAAAGCACTATGAATCCTTTTACAGGCGATGATTACAATAAAATAAACAAACTCGTTCGTGCTAATCTCGCTAAAAAAATCGATAAGTCGTCCTTGAAAACCAATGCTAAAAACAGATTGATTTCGGAGCTTTCGAAAATGCTAATTCTAACCAATACAATGGGATGGAAGTTGCAATACAAAGGAAATGTTATTGCAAATGAAACTGATTTTAATCAAAAGATAAAAGGGTAATTAGCGCACTTATTTCTTTATTGTTCCAGTTTTTTTATCAAATCCATAAGGACAATGCCGACAGCCACTTTTGCAACAGTAACCTCTTTTTAAATGGTGTCGCTCAGTAAAACATTTGTAACCTTCAGGCGTATAATAAAAATCCTCGCCTTCAATTATTTTATTTTCATTACTTTGTTCATTCATAATCGCAAATTTATATACTTTTAATAGAATGTTTCTAATTGTGGCAAAATATTTAATACCCAAAGGCTACAAAGGATTGGCTTTGTTTCCGTTTGTCTTACTAAAATATCAATGTGATAAAAATGACAAAATTTTTTTAAATCATGAACGAATTCATTTGCAGCAACAGTTAGAAATGTTCATCTTCCCTTTTTATATTTGGTATTTTCTTGAGTTTTGTTTGCGGTGGATTCAATATAGAAACTTTGATTTGGCTTACCGAAATATTGGTTTTGAACGAGAAGCTTACAACAAAGAGAATGACCTTGACTATTTAAAGCAAAGAAAATTCTGGAAATTTTTGAAGTATATTCCTTAATTAAGTACAGTACATAAAATATTGTCGTGTTTATTTCTACTGAAAGTATTGTAATTATTGGCAATTTTACATAATACAATACGACATTATATAATTCTTACTACTTACCTATTTTCTGTATTGTATATTTGTTCTAAATTATCTTTATTTTGCAAGAAATTCTTACTCAAAAAATAAATGTAGCTTGTAGCACAATTTCCGTTTCCATTAGGCGGGAAGATCTTATTCATCCTTTTATTTCAGGAAACAAACTCCGAAAACTAAAATACAATTTACTTCAAGCAAAGGCCGAAAATCACAATACTTTACTCACTTTTGGCGGCGCTTTTTCTAATCATATCGCTGCGACCGCTTATGCTGGAAAAGAAAATGGTTTCAAAACTATTGGAGTTATTCGTGGTGACGAATTGGAAAGTAAAATAGATGAAAACCCAACTTTAAAGTTTGCTCAGGAATCTGGCATGCAATTTAAATTTGTTACAAGAGAAATGTATCGTCAAAAAACCGAGGCGTATTTTATCGAAGATTTAAAATACGAATACGGCAATTTTTATTGTGTTCCAGAAGGCGGAACCAATGATTTAGCAGTTCAAGGTTGCGAAGAAATTTTGTCTCAAAAAGATTCCGAATATGATTTTGTTTGCTGTTCAGTAGGAACTGGCGGAACAATTAGTGGTCTTATAAACAGTAGTTTACCGCATCAAAAAATTTTGGGATTTCCCGCCCTGAAAGGTGATTTTTTAAACGATGAAATTTGTAAATTTGTCCAAAATCAAAATTGGGAATTAATTACCGATTATCATTTTGGGGGTTATGGGAAAGTGAATCTAGAATTAATTACTTTTATCAATCAGTTTTATACAGAAAATCAAATTCCTTTGGATCCAATTTATACTGGAAAAATGGTTTTTGGTATTTTGGATTTAATCAATAAAAATTATTTCCCAGAGCATTCAAAGATTTTGCTCATTCACACTGGCGGTATTCAAGGTGTTTCAGGAATGAACAACAAATTAAGAAATAAACATTTGCCAATAATAAACATACATGTATAGAAAGATAATATTAACAGTAGCAATTTTGATGTTTATAGGATGTAACAGTTCTAAATCTGTTATTGTAACCACTAAAAATAGGAATTCAAAACCAACAAAGGTTAATTCTTCTCAAAAAAATGGTTCAAGATTTGAAGAAAATAAATCAACATCTAAAACGATGTCAACTTCGGATGTTGTAAATGGTTACATTTTAAATTATAAAGATATTGCTATGAGCAACATGAAAAATTTTGGGATTCCAGCAAGTATCATTTTGGCACAAGGTATCTTAGAATCTGGTGCTGGTCAAAGTAAATTGGCAACTACATCAAACAACCATTTTGGAATAAAATGTCACACCGATTGGAAAGGCGAAACAACCTATCACGACGACGATACAAGTCAGGAATGTTTCAGGAAATATAAAAAACCAGAAGAATCGTTCCAAGACCACGCTGATATTGTTTCTAAAAGACAACGATATGCTTTGTTGTTCGATTTGCCCAAAGGAGATTACAAAGCTTGGGCAAAAGGATTGAAAAATGCTGGCTATGCAACCGACCCAAATTATCCGCAAAAACTGATAAATTATATAGAAAGCTATCATTTAGATGATTATGATGCTATTGTTTTAAAAGGTAAAGTTTCAAATTCAGAGATAAAACGTGCAAGAAAAAATTCATCCGAAGGCAACAGTCAAAATGTAAATTTAAAACAATACGAAGTGCAACAAGGAGATACGTTGTATTCGATTTCAAAGAAATTTAATATTTCTATCGAAGAAATTAAAAAGCAAAATAATATTTCTGACAATTCTATTTCAATAGGGCAAAGCTTAAAAATTCAATAGCAATTTCAATAGCAATTTCAATGATAAATCTTTACGCTTTATTCTATACTCTAATATCTATACTCTAAAATCTACAATCTAAAATGATATACCAAAGAAGCAGTCAGTTTTTTGCAGAAGCTGAAAAAGTAATTCCCGGAGGCGTAAACTCTCCAGTTCGTGCCTTCAAAGCGGTTGGAGGAACTCCAATTTTTGTCAAAAGTGCTAAAGGAGCTTATCTCTTTGACGAAGACGGACACAAATTAATAGATTACATCAATTCTTGGGGGCCAATGATTTTGGGACACGCTTTTCAACCCGTTGTTGACGCCGTAATCGAGAAAGCCAAACTAGGAACATCGTTTGGAATGCCCACCGAATTAGAAACTCAAATCGCAGCTTTGGCAGTTTCGATGGTTCCAAATATTGACAAAATACGTTTTGTAAATTCAGGAACTGAAGCCTGTATGAGCGCCATCCGATTGGCACGTGGATTTACCAAAAAAGATAAAATAATCAAATTTGCAGGTTGTTATCACGGACATTCCGATTCGTTTTTGATTCAAGCAGGAAGTGGTGCCATTACTTTTGGTTCACCAAATAGCCCTGGAGTTACCGCTGGAACTGCCAAAGATACTTTGTTGGCGAAATACAATGATTTGGACAACGTCGCCACTTTAATCGAAGCCAACAAAAACGAAATTGCAGCTATAATTGTCGAGCCGGTAGCAGGAAATATGGGTTGCATTCCACCCAACAAAGGATTTCTAGAAGGCTTGCGCCAAT
The DNA here is from genome assembly GCA_945878515.1 of Flavobacterium psychrophilum. GTDB lineage: Bacteria > Bacteroidota > Bacteroidia > Flavobacteriales > Flavobacteriaceae > Flavobacterium > Flavobacterium psychrophilum_I. Next base: position 16,899 of record CAMCTL010000022.1, read on the forward strand.
TGTGTACAGACAACGGAATTCTCTTGATCTTTGATGAGGTAATGACAGGATTCAGACTCGCTAGAGGTGGAGTTCAGGAATTATTCAACATCAAAGCCGATATTGTTTGCTTCGGAAAAGTAATTGGTGGCGGTTTGCCAGTGGGAGCATTTGCAGCTAGAAACGAAATAATGAATTATTTAGCGCCACTTGGTCCTGTGTATCAAGCGGGAACATTATCGGGAAATCCGTTAGCAATGGCAGCTGGATTAGCAATGTTGCAAGCATTGGATTCTGATAGAGAAATTTTCAAAAGGTTAGAAGAAAAAACGGCTTATTTGGCCGCTGGAATGGACAAAGTTTTGAAAGCAAATAAAGTAGATTTTACCATCAACAGAGTGGGTTCAATGGTTTCAGTACATTTTGCTGAAACTCCAGTTGTAGATTTTCAATCTGCTGCAAAAGGCGACAATGAAACCTTCAAAAAATTCTTCCATGGTTTGTTGCAAGAAGGAATTTATATTGCGCCATCAGCTTATGAGACCTGGTTTATCACCGATGCACTTTCTTATGCAGATTTGGATTTTACCATTCAAGCCGTTGATAAAGTATCAAAAACATTTTAATAAATACATATTTCCTGCTCTCTTCTCCTCTGGAGAAGGGTTGGGGATGAAGAAAAAAAACTTCCGGTAAACAGCCGGAAGTTTTACAATCTAACCAATTTAACCACCTATTATATTTTAACCTTGTCTTTTTCCTTCTTGTTTTCTTTGAGGTTTTCCTTGAAATTTATCTTGGTGATCTTCTTTTAGTGAAGTCCATTTTTCAAATTGCTTTGCATTTAAGATTTTTTCCATTCTTTTTTTAGTTGCAATTTGTTCGTCTAGCATTTTCATCTGCATCGCAAATCGCTCGTCATTTGTGGGTTTTACTCCTTTTTCTCTGTTGGTTTTCATCGTCTCTTTATGAGCTTCCATTTTTGCAATTTTATCCGAAATAACGGCACTTATTTCTTTTTGTTGCGCCTCATTCAAATCCAATGCTAAAGTCATTTTTTTCAACATCAACTGACTTTTTTGCTCTGGAGTAAATTGCTCCATTTCGTTTTTGCGATGTTTTCTGTTTCCTTCTTGTGCCATTATAGTTGTCCCAACTAGTAATAATGTCATAATAATTAATCTTTTCATTTATGTTATATTTTTAAAGTTATTGTTTTAGGACTAGTATGTTATTTAAAGGTTTAGTCTTTAACAAAAAATTATTATAATAAAAAATTGCCATAATTTTAAATGGAAACTTATATTTACAAAGTGAAAAAAATAATATTCCTTTTAGCGTTGATGATGTTACTAAAACCGGTGCTTCCGGTTGTGGACTATATTGTTAATTATGAATATATTTCTAAAGTGCTTTGTGTCAATAAAGCCAAGCCAAAGCTGCAATGTAATGGTAAATGCCATTTGATGAAAGAGCTTGCCAAAACATCCGAAAGCGAAACTCCCATTTCTTCCAACAAGAAAATAGCTTCCCACGAATTAGAAGTATTGTTTTGTGCAGAAATAAAATCATTTAAAATTACTTGTCTGTTTTTTTATAAAAAACAAATACCAAACAACAACTATTCTGACTTTTACTCTTATTTGAATAGTGATTCCGTTTTTAGGCCACCCATTTTTATTTCTTAAAGTTATTGCAAAAAAACAAAGCTTTCATTCTATATAATTGCTTTAGTTGTTTGCATTTATTTCAATTTTATCAACAAATTGAAAGTATTTTTATGTTCAAATAGTTTTGATTACTGCTGTTTTCAAGACGCAATCTTTTATAAACTTTAATAAATAAAAAAGTGAAATTTCAATTCAAAAATATAGTAGCCATTTTGGCTTTAGCATTAATATTCACTTCTTGTGAAGACAATAACACCGAAACAATTTCTGGCGAAGGTGCATTAAAAGTAGAATTCGACAACGTTTATGGTACCGCAAATTTAGCATTCAACACCGCATACACTAACACAAACGGCGAGGTAGTCAAAGTAAACAACGCAATTTACATCATTAGTAATATCGTTCTAACAAAAGAAGATGGTTCGACTTACACCGTGCCAAAAGCCAACAGTTATTTCTTCGTAAACGAATCGAACGCTGCCAGTACTATTTTAAACTTACCAAATATTCCAGCTGCTAATTATACCAAAGTTTCATTTGGTGTTGGAGTAGATAAAGCACAGTTTGATGCAGGATCCGATGGGCAAGGTACAATGTGGACCGATGCTCAAGCACTTGGAATGACTTGGTCTTGGGCTGCAGGATACAAATTTGTAAAACTGGAAGGTACAGTAACTTCTACAACGCACACTAATGCAAATTTTAGAGTTCATACCGGAAAAACAGGGGATATTTATAATTATGCCACAGTAACTTTAGACCTTCCGAACAAGGCTTTAGTAAGAACAAATGTTACACCACAACTTCATATTCTTACTGATCTAAAGAAAGTAATCGAAGGCACAACGGTCATCAATTTTAATGAAGGATTAGACGTAATGGGCGGTACAAAAGTGCAAAACATTTCAGCGAACAACGTTCCTAAAATGTTTACTATAAATCACGTACACAACGATTAATTTATGTTTAAAGTCTAAACAATTTAATTTAACCAAGCTAGATAGTTTAATAAACCATTAAGATCAATAAGAAAATTGAGAAATAATACTCTTGATGAACCTTAATTTCTTAATGGTTTAGAAACTATTGCTAACGGGCTTTTCATTCCCATCCTTGCTAAAAATATCTAGTATGAAAACAATATTTTTAATCCTAATTACTTCGGTTTTTTTTATCGGATGTTCTCCCGAAAGCGAGGACGAATACCAAAACCTCCCTATAAACTATCAAGTTCCCTCAAATTTTCCGCCTTTGGTTTATAATATGGCAAATAATCCTCTTACAGAAAAAGGCTTCGAGTTAGGAAAAAAAATCTTTTATGATGGTCGTTTGGCCTCTGACGGAGTGGTCGCTTGTGGCTTTTGTCACCTGCAAGAAAATGCCTTTACGCACCACGGTCACACCTTTAGTCACGGGGTGGGGGACGGTGTAGGCACACGCAATGCACCTCCAATTCAAAATATGGCGTATCAAACTCAATTTTTTTGGGACGGAGCTGCCAACCATATCGAGTTATTGTCTATGGGACCCATTTCTAACGAAATTGAAATGAATGGAAACATTATCAACATTATCAATATGATGAAAAATGATGCCGATTATAAAAAATTATACAGTCAAGCCTTTCCAAATAAAGAGATTAATTCTGAATATATGCTGAAAGCTTTAGGGCAGTTTATGACGATGCTAACTTCCTCCAATTCAAGATTTGATAAATACAGACGCAACGAAACCGGAGGAACTTTGTCCGCCGAAGAAATTGAAGGTTACAAAGTATTTAATTTAAAATGTGCTTCTTGTCATGCTACGGATATTTTTACTGACAATTCTTTTCGCAACAATGGATTACCGATAAATCCAGCCATAAAAGATGTGGGCCGATTTCGAGTTACCGAGCAAGAAAATGATAAATACAAATTCAAAGTGCCCAGTTTACGCAACATAGAAAAAACAGCACCTTATATGCACGATGGGAGATTTTACACCCTCGAAGGCGTGCTGGATCATTATTCAAATGGCGTTGTAAACACACCAAATTTGGACACAAGTTTAAGCAAAAATGGCACTTTAGGAATACCAATATCCACCACCGAAAAATCACAATTGGTTGCGTTTTTAAAAACCCTAACCGACAATGAATTCCTCACCAATCCCAAATTTGCTGAATTTTAAAATAATGAAAAATATATATAAGTTTGTTTTGCTTTTGTTTTTTCAATTTGCTTTTGCAACAGAAAAAGACAGTTTATCTAAGCACAATCCGTTCGTGAAGTTTCATCAATTTGCCATTGCATTAGACGATGATTGCGATACTTGTGGCTGTTCAGCAAGTGGCGGTAGTATGGGTTTTGCTTCAATGTTGAACTCTAATTTTGTGGGAATTCGCTATTTTAATCAATCCTATAAAAGTACCGATGGTTTGTACAGCAATTCTTCTTGGTACGATGAAAAATACAACACCATGCAAATTTGGACAAGAATTCCTGTAGTAAAACGGGTTCAAATTACAGGCTTATTCCCGTATCATTTTCACAATCGAGAAACGGCAAATGGAAAACAAAATATTAGTGGCATTGGCGACATTACAGTGTTAGCAATGTATCAACCGTACCAAACCCACAAAGACAGCACTATGTTGGTGCATACGCTACAAGTTGGCGGTGGAATGAAAATCCCCACCGGAAAGTTTGACCAAGCTAATAATGGCAGTTTCAATCCGAGTTATCAGGTAGGGACGGGTAGTTGGGATTATCTTTTGGCTTCGGAATATGTAATTAGAAGAAAACAATTTGGCCTCAACACGATGCTCAATTATGTGATTAAATCTGAAAATGATAGAAAGTATCGTTTCGGAAATCAATTCAACTATTCGGGAACTTTTTTCTATTTGCACGAAAATGATGGTTTCTCTTTTGCACCACAAATTGGTTTTGCCGGCGAAGTTTATGAAGAAAATTACCAATTAGGACAACAAGTAGGTAACACAGCAGGCGATATTTTCCTAGGAAAGATAGGTTTTGAAATGGCAAAAAACAAATTGTCTGTTGGTGCAAATCTAATGTTACCAATCAATCAAAACTTAAACGGAGGAAACCTTGAAGCTAATTATCGTTGGAGTTTAAATTTGAATTATAGTTTGTAGTTTAAAAAAATCGGAAACTTCGGTCAAAGAAATTAGATTTCAGTAAAAAAATACTTTACAAATAATGGAATAACTTTTTGGGCAGACCTAACAGGTTTTTGAAACCTGTTAGGTCTTTTTTAAAACCCACGAGGTATTATTAAACCTTAATTCGAAGTATTAATCTTCACAAAACCACCACGATTTTCCGCTCGTTCGATAGATTGATGAACGATTAAAGTTCCAATAGTGATCAGATTTTGCAACTCGCACAAGTCGGCATTAATTTGATAATTATTTATTTTTTCTTCGATTTCATTTTTCCAAAGGGTGAGTTTCTCTTTAGCTTTAAGTAAATCAGCATCATTTCTAACAATTCCAGCATTTTGACGCATCAAAAGTTGTAATTCGGCCTTTCTTTTGGCGACATAATCTGGATTGATTGCTGGTTTTGGAATCAATTTCCAATCGTTAACTTTTCCTTCAAATTGACTTTTATCGAAAGTAGTTTTGGACAAATATTTAAAAATTTTAACCGAATATACTAAGGCTTCCAGCAAAGAATTGGATGCCAATCTATTCGCACCGTGCAAACCCGTCCTAGAACATTCACCGCAAGCAAATAAATTTTCGACCGAAGTTCGACCAGTTTTATCTACTACAATGCCGCCACAAAGATAGTGTTGAGCAGGAACCACTGGAATCCAATCTTTGGATAAATCTATTCCAAGGCTCTGGCAATATTTATAAATCATTGGAAAATGTTTTATAAAAGCTTCCATATCTAAATGAGAACAATCGAGATAAACGCAGTCATCACCTGATTTTTTGATTTCTAAATCAATGCATTGAGAAACAATATCACGCGAAGCCAAATCGCCTCGAGCATCATAATCGGGCATAAATCGATGGCCATTTTTGGTACGCAAATGCGCTCCAAAACCACGAACCGCTTCCGAAATCAAGAAAGAAGTTCCCGTAGAAGCATCATACAAAGCGGTAGGATGAAACTGAATAAATTCCATTTCTTTTATGAGTGCTTTGGCCCTATAAGCCATTGCAATTCCATCGCCAGTGGCAATTATGGGGTTTGTAGTGTGTCCATAAAGATGACCAATTCCGCCTGTGGCAAGCAAGGTAAAATCGGATTGGAACGTTAGAACTTCATTGGTTTTTTCGTCCAAAACATAAGCTCCAAGGCAGCGATTATTTTCGGTAATTAAATCTGTAGCAAGATGGTAATCTAAAACTAAAATATTTTCTTTTTGATGTACTTGTTGCGAAATCGCCCGCTGAATTTCCTGACCAGTTTGGTCTTTATGATGCACTACTCTGTTTTCTGAATGACCGCCTTCTTTGCCTAAATCGAAAGTGCCTTTACTATTTTCGTCAAATTTTGCTCCCCATTCGATCAATTCTTTCAATCGTTTTGGGCCTTTGGTAATGACCATTTTTACAACGGCTTCATCACACAATCCGTCACCACAAATGATAGTGTCTTCGATGTGTTTTTCGTAGGAATCAACAATTTTGTCCGTTACAATAGCAATGCCTCCTTGAGCATATTTGGTATTGGATTCATCGGCATTTGCTTTGGTAACAATTGTAACTTTTTTATCTGGAAATTCCTCGGCAATTTTTAGTGCAAACGTCAGTCCAGCAACGCCAGACCCTATAATTAAGTAGTTTGTTTGGATCATTTATTTGGATAATTCTAACATTCGTTCAATAGGAATTAATGCCTTTTTCATAATGTCTTCGGGTACAAAAATCTCGGGAGTTTCGTTAAGTAAACAATTGTACACTTTTTGTAAAGTATTCATTTTCATATAACCGCATTCGCTACAAGCACAAGTGTTGTCTTCGTTTGAAGGCGCTGGAATCAATATTTTATCTGGAACTTCTTGTTTCATTTTATGCAAAATACCCGCTTCCGTAGCCACAATAAATTTGTTACTAGGATTGGTTTTCACATAATCAATCATCCCTGCAGTTGAGCCAATATAGTTGGCCGTTTTTAGAATATGCGTCTCCGATTCTGGATGCGCGATAATCTGAGCATCGGGATTTTGTTTGTATAAAGCAATGAGTTTGTCCAATGAAAAAGCTTCGTGAACCACACAAGCACCGTCCCAAAGCAACATTTCTCGACCGGTTTGTTCCATTACATATTTTCCTAGATTTTTATCTGGAGCAAATATAATGGGTTTGTCTTTTGGAATGGAATTTACAATTTTAACGGCATTTGCAGAAGTTACTACAATGTCAGTCAGTGCTTTCACCTCTGCGGAACAATTGACATAAGTGATGACAATATGGTCAGGATGAGCCTCGGTAAATTTTTTGAAATCTTCTGGAGGGCACGATTCGGCAAGTGAACAGCCCGCTTTCAAATCAGGGAGAATTACTTTCTTACTTGGATTTAATATTTTTGCGGTTTCTGCCATAAAGTGTACACCTGCAAAAAGGATAATATCAGCATCTGCTTTCATCGCTTCTTGCGACAATCCTAGGCTATCGCCCACATAATCAGCTACATCTTGAATATCTGCTTCTTGATAATAATGCGCTAAAATAACTGCATTTTTCTCCTTTTTTAGTGCTATTATGCGTTCTTTAAGACTGTTCATTGGATAACAAATTTAACTAAAAGATAATTTTACAATTACAAAGATACATATATATATTTAACACAAATCAAGCCTTATAATAGATTGTGTTTTTTTAACTTTTGTCAACGTTGATTTTCAAATACATGTGAAAACATTTTTCTGTGTAAAAGAAAAATTCGCTTTAATCTGTTATTTGGAAAGCTTCGGGAGTATAATCTGTGGAATGATTTTCATTTAGCAATAAGCAAAGTATCAGAAAAAAAACACCAAAATACTTTAGCTAATGACTATTTTGACAGAATTATTAATACCTATAATTACAGAAACCAATTGCCAAGATATTCTCGAAGAGTTTCAGTAGAAAAAATTAAAAGAAAGGTTATAATTTGAACGTCTCTCGGTCTGTAGATGCTTCTATTTAATGATGTTAAAATAGATTTGAAAGAAGTAAATATAAATCTTGTTTCGATTATTACAAAAATAAACAATGGTACTGCACTACATGATGAATTTCTGAAAGATGTAGGTTTGCCTTTGATTTAAAAAAATGTTTTAAAACAAAAATCATTGCAACATAAAAATCCTCCAATATCCTTTTTTATAACCAATAGATTGTCGATTTTTGCCAATCTTAAAATTAAATCAATTCAAATGGCAGTAGAAGATAAGGAGATTATTTTGTTAAAAGTTTCTGGACAGGACAAACCTGGAGTAACCGCTGGTTTAACATCAATTTTAGCTAATTATGATGCCATTATTTTAGACATAGGTCAGGCTGATATTCACGATACGCTTTCTTTAGGAATTTTATTTGAAGTACAATCAGGTTCTAATTCTGGAGCTGTTTTGAAAGATTTATTATTCAAAGGTTATGAGTTGGGAATTAAGGTTGTTTTTATTCCCATAACAATTCCAGACTACGAAATTTGGGTGAAAGGACAACGCAAACAACGCTATATTATTAATGTTTTGGGCGAAAAACTAACCGCGGTACAACTGGCAGCGGTAACCAAAATTATGTCCGATCAAAAGCTGAATATCGACTCTATCATAAGATTAACCGGAAGGACTTCTGTTGTTGAGAAAGAAGAATATCCTCGTTCTTGCGTGCAGTTATCCGTAACCGGAAATATTGTAGATAAAGCGATGATGACGTCCCAATTTATGCAAATTTCTGGAGAATTAGATGTCGATATTGCGTTTCAAGAAGACAATATGTACCGAAGAAATAGACGGTTAGTATGTTTTGATATGGATTCTACCTTAATTCAAACCGAGGTTATAGACGAATTGGCCGAGTTAAATGGAGTAGGAGAGCAAGTCAGAGCCATTACAGAATCAGCAATGAATGGCGAAATAGATTTTAGCGAAAGCTTCAAAAAAAGAATGGCTTTGTTGGAAGGTTTGAGTGAAGACGTTTTGCATAATGTTGCCATCAATTTACCAATAACAAAAGGTGCGCATCGATTAATGAAAGCTTTGAAATATTACGGATATAAAACCGCAATTCTTTCTGGAGGATTCACTTATTTTGGCGATTATTTGCAAAAAGAATTGGGAATAGATTACGTTTACGCCAATCAATTGGAGATTAAAGACGGTAAACTAACCGGAAAATATCTTGGCGAAATTGTTGATGGTGCCAAGAAAGCAGAATACCTCAGAGCAATAGCAGAAAAAGAGGGCATACACATTAACCAAACCATTGCAGTGGGTGATGGAGCCAATGATTTACCAATGTTAAACTTGGCGGGTTTAGGAATTGCTTTTCACGCCAAACCTAAGGTGAAAGAAAATGCCGCAACTTCAATTTCCAGTTTGGGTCTTGATGGAGTTTTATATTTGTTGGGCTATCACGATAGACATATTGATATGATGCAGGAATAAGCAATTTATCTTATGACTGCATAATTTGTATATAAAGGCAACATAAGTAGAAGGAATCAATTAATGTCGTATTGAAACAATTATACATTTAATCTTACCACATAAGGCATATAAATTCACATAAGCGATACAATCAAAAACTTAAATGTTCTTATATGACTTATATGGTGAAAAAAAACGACACTATTTTTTCTCACTACTTATTTTGGTGCAAAATAAAATAATTGGGTTGACGTTTCAAGAAAAGAATTAATTACATTTTGCCGCATTTAGAAAACAAACAGGATTATTGGCATAGAGTATACGTTATAGAAATTGTTGTCCGCTATTTTTTCTAAAAAACAACAAAAAAATCCTAAACCATCAACTTGATAATTTAGGATTCTTTTTTTAATTGAAATCTACAAACTGATTATTGCTGTCTTATTTTTTGCTCCCATTTCCAAGCGCTTTCCATTGCTTGATCTAGTGTAGATTCTGCTTTCCAGCCCAAAACATTATTTGCTTTATCGGTATTGGCATAAGCTGAAATTACGTCGCCTTCTCTTCGATCTACAATTTTATAAGGTAGTTTTTGTCCGCTTACTTTTTCGAAAGAATGAATTACTTCTAAAACTGAACTTCCCGTTCCTGTTCCCAAATTAAAAATTTCGACTTTCTCTATATTCTTTTTATCCAACAAACGCTTCATCGCAATTACGTGGGCTTTCGCCAAATCAACTACATGAATGTAATCTCTTATTGCTGTTCCGTCTGGTGTTGGATAGTCGCTGCCGTACACAGATAATTCTGACCGTAAACCAATTCCAGTTTGAGTGATAAACGGAACTAAATTTTGTGGAACACCCAATGGCAATTCACCAATTTCGGCCGTAGGATGTGCTCCAATCGGATTGAAATAACGCAATAAAACCGCATTGATGCTGGTTACTTTGGCAGAATCTGTTATAATTTCTTCGCCAATTTGTTTGGTGTTTCCATAAGGTGACATTGCAATTTGTATGGAGGCATTTTCGGTAATTGGCATTTTTTCAGCCTGACCGTAAACTGTGCAAGACGAACTAAAAATTAAGTTAGATTCAGGCATTTTTTGCAATTCTTGAAGCAAGAAAACCAAAGCATTGACGTTGTTTTCATAGTATAGCAAAGGATTTCCAACACTTTCGCCAACAGCTTTAGAAGCCGCAAAATGAATTACTCCTGAAATATCTTGATGCTTTTTGAAAAAATCCTGAACTTTTTCTTTTTCACGCAAATCCAACTTTTCGAAAAGTGGCTTTTTGTTCGTGATAGCTACAATCCCTTTCAAAACATCTTCTGATGAATTGGAAAGATTATCAACAATTACGACTTCAAAACCTTGATTTTGCAATTCGACAACGGTATGAGAACCGATAAAACCTAAACCTCCTGTTACTAATACTTTCATAATTATTTTTTAAGTTGTTGTTTATTTAAAAGCTTGTCTGGCAATGAGCAACCATTTATTTTTTTGTTTTTGCCAAACGAGCATTATCCCAATTTTAATATCTTTATCTATACCGCCATCTTTGGTGTGAGCAACTAAAGTGTGGCGAACAATGGCAGCATCGCCAAAAATCTCAATTGTTTGATTTTGAAACTCAATAGCCACAAAATCAGATTCTCCATTCACAATTTTTTCTATAAATGCGGCTTTATTTTGAACCATTCCATTAGAATGTCCGTAACTTAACCCCGCAGAAGTAATTTCGTTCAGCTTTGTCCCATCGGCATCAATCATCGATTGACGTAAAGTTTCGACTCGAGCAGCAACCGCTATTTCATCTTTCGATTTAGAACTATTTTGCGCCGAAACTGAAAACTTAAAAAAAACTAAAACTAGAGTTAGCAAAAAATATTTCATTCCTATTTATATAAAAATTCTAAAACACTATCGGTTATGAATTTGATTTGTTCATCGTCTAATTCGGTGTGCATTGGCAACGCTATCACTTCTTTTACCAATTGATTCGTCACCGGAAAATTCTCTTCTTTGTAGCGAGAATCAGCATAAGCCTTTTGCGAATGCAACGGAATTGGATAATAAATCGCACATGGAATTCCTTTGTTTTGCAAATATTGCATCAAACCATCTCTATCAGCATCAATAATTCGCAGTACATATTGATGAAAAACATGGCAATCACAAATGTTGCAAATACTTGGAGCAACAATGTTTTTATGCCCAATAAATGCGGCTGAATATTTTCGGGCTGCATTTTGGCGCGCTGCGTTATATTCGTCTAATAAAGGCAATTTAGCATTCAAAACCGCTGCTTGAATACTGTCTAATCTTGAATTTACGCCCACCACATCGTGATGGTAACGTTCGTACATTCCGTGGTTTACAATTCCGCGAATGGTGTGTGCCAAAGCATCGTCATTGGTAAAAATCGCTCCACCATCACCATAACAACCTAAGTTTTTTGAAGGAAAAAACGAAGTCGCTCCAACGTGTCCAATTACTCCAGCTTTCTTTTTGCTTCCGTCAGAAAACTTGCAATTCGCTCCAATAGCTTGTGCATTATCTTCAATTACATACAAGTTATATTCTTTGGCAATAGCCATAATCGCTTCCATATTGGCGGCACGACCAAACAAATGTACAGGCACAATGGCTTTAGTTTTTGGGGTAATTGCTTTTTTGATGGCTTCAATAGAAATGTTCATATTAAACAGATCCACATCGACTAAAACGGGCGTGAGTTGTAACAAAGCAATCACTTCGACCGTCGCAGCAAATGTAAAATCGGCAGTAATAACTTCATCACCACGCTTTAAACCCAATCCCATCATTGCAATTTGCAAAGCATCGGTTCCGTTAGCACAAGGAATTACATGTTTTACATCGAGATATTCTTCTAGATTTTTTTGAAATTGGTGAACTTGTGGTCCGTTAATGTAAGTGTTGGTGTCGAGAACTTCTTGAATCGAAGTGTTTACGGTATCTTTAATTTTATCGTATTGACTTTTTAGGTCAACCATTTGTATTTTTTTCATTTTCACATTGCTTGGCAAAGGTGCCAACTCATATTAGTTATAATTATTTTTAGTCAAAGCATATCATTGAAGCTTTAGTAAAGTACTTTTTGCCTTAATTCCTTCTAAAAATCGCTGTGTAAAAATAGGAATTATTTTTTATAATTTAATTTATTATATTTGTGTAAAATATCAAACCAATGGAAACAGTTCAATTCAAAACCAAATCAAAAAAAGATATGAATTTATTGGTAAATCTTGCCAAAAAAATGGGTATCGAAGTAGAAAAAATTAGTTCTAAAAAGGATTTTGTAGATGAAAACTCGCCTGAATATGAATTAAAAGTGGAAAGAAATCTTGGGTTGATGATGGATGAATGTCGCAATTCGCCAAGTGTAAGTTATGAAGAGGTTCAAAAAGTTTTGAATAAATGGAAGTAGATTTCACTAAAAATTTTCTCAAAATTATAGAAAATTTGAAAAATGAAGAATTACTTCAAAAAATTCAGGATACAATTGATAATGTAATTGCAGCAAATTCTATTGTCGAAGTTTCCAACATTAAAAAACTATCGGGGCACAAAGTTTATTACAGAATAAAAGTTGGGACTACCGCATTGGAATAGAAAAGATTGAATACCAAATGAGATTTTTAACTATTCAACACCGCAAAGACATCTACAAAAAATTCCCTTAATGCTTTTTCTTTACAACCTTCTCGTACATTTTTCGGAATTTTTTCTCAAAATCATTGCTAATTTCAATCCAAAAATCAAACTTTTTGTCGATGGTCGAAAACCTGTTTTTGAAATTTTATTGTCTAAAATTAACTCTGACGACAAAACCATTTGGTTTCACGCCGCTTCATTGGGCGAATACGAGCAAGGTTTGCCTGTAATTGAAAAAATAAAAGAGAAATTTCCCAATCATAAAATCGTCGTTACTTTTTTCTCGCCTTCGGGTTATGAAGTTCGGAAAAACAACACCATTGCTGACGTTACCGTTTATTTGCCTTTAGATACCAAACATAATGCGCAACATTTTGTGCGCCTACTTCATCCTGAAATGGTTTTCTTCATCAAATATGAATATTGGATTAATTATTTGAGCGAACTTCGAAAGCTGGAAATTCCAACCTATTTGATTTCGGGAATTTTTAGAGAAAATCAACTATTTTTTAAATGGTACGGCGGATTTTACAGAAATGCGCTGGAAACATTCACCTATTTTTTTGTACAAAACGAAAGTTCCAAAAAATTATTATTTCAGCTCGGGAAAACCAATGTAGCTGTTTCTGGAGATACGCGTTTTGACCGAGTTGCTTCTATTTTAGAAAAAGACAACTCTTTAGATTTTATTTCGGAGTTTATAAATAATACTTTGACCATTGTCGTGGGAAGTTCTTGGCCAAAAGACGAAAGTTTATTGGTCGATTATATCAATCAAACTTCTGAAAAAGTTAAGTTTATCATTGCTCCGCACAACATTAAAAGTGAACAAATTCTGGAATTGAAAAATAGTATCTCTAAAAAAACAGTTTTGTTTTCGGAAGTAGATACAAGTCGCAAACTGTCTCCACAAGATTTCGATGTTTTCATCATTGATACCATCGGGATTTTGACTAAGATTTACAGTTATGCCGATATTGCTTACG
>CAMCTL010000023.1 GCA_945878515.1 Flavobacterium psychrophilum
TTACTTAAAATAAAAGAATAGGTTTAAAAACCAAATTAACTTTTATATTCTTAGAATTTCTAGTAATTCTGGGAATTGAATAAATACATTTTATCATCACTTTTGAAAATATTCGTTTAGATTTACGGAATGATTTTAATTACAATTAATTACTGCTAAAAAAATTCTATAAAATGAATTTAAATTTATTTAAAATAGTAAATTATTCCCTAATAAGTACAGTATTACTGTTGAGTACTACAACAATAAGCCATGCTCAAAATCCAATTGTACCTAATCAAGGTTTAAATGATCCCCATATTCATGTTTTTAAAGATACGGCTTATGTATATGCATCTCACGATAAATCTTTGGACAATAAAGGGTTTGTCATGGAAGATTGGTGGATTTGGTCTTCTCCAGATTTGGTTAAATGGACAAAACGAAGTGTTTTAAAACCCAAAGACACCTACATAGGGAATGATTATCAAAGTTGTTGGGCTACAGATGTTGGAGAAAAGAATGGCAAGTATTATTGGTACTATTCAGAAGGGAATAAACAAACAGGAGTGGTTGTTGGTAATTCTCCTGTAGGACCATGGAAAGATGCTTTAGGGAAACCCTTATTAACCTCAGAAATGACGCCTACCGATGAATACGATATGGCTATTTTTGAAGACAAAGGGGAGCATTATATCATTTTTGGAGTGTGGGATTATTACATTGCTAAGTTGAATAGCGATATGATTAGTCTGGCTGAAAAACCAAGAAAAATTAATATCAATAATCCAAGAGGTCCTTACAATAGAGACGGAAAAAATAAAGAGATGCCAACAGACGACAAACCATTTGTACACAAATACAATGGAAAATACTATTTGTCTTGGGGTTGTTTTTATGCCATGTCCGATAATGTATATGGCCCTTATGATTATAAAGATACAATTATTAAAGAAACTAGTTTTGCTATCGGTTACGATAATCCAACCTGGCCCAACGGATATTTACAAGGGCGACACGGTAGTTTTTTTGAATGGCACAACCAATGGTATTTTGTGTATTGCGACATTAGTCAAACAGGAAATCGCTACTTTAGAGATGCCTTTATAAGTTATGTGCATTACAAAGAAAATGGCGAAATGGAAACCATCCGCGTCGATGGCATAGGCGTTGGGCGGTATGACGCCAACAATGGACTCATAGAAGCTGAGGATTTTTTTAAAGCATTTAATGTATTAAAATCAGAAAATGTAATAGGTGGATTCTCAGTAAATGCAAAAGAAAGCAATGGCTATGTTACCTACCCTAACGTTCAGAATTTAAATTCTAAAAGCACCATTGAACTTGAAATTTTATCAAAAACGGTTGCCGAAATTGAAGTTAGGGAAGGAAATCCTAACGGTAAACTTTTAGCAAATTGCACCTTTGCAGCTAACAATTCAGAAGCTTATAGAAAAGAAAGTTTCAAAATAGAAGGGTTATATAATAGTCAAGTAATTTGTCTCGTGTTTAAACCCTCTGCAATTAACAACTTAAAAATTAACAGATTTAGATTTAAATAATTTTTTTTTTAAAGCCACACCAAACAATATATAATGAAGAAAATATTTGTTTTTCTAATCCTTATATTAACTGCATTATGTAGTTCCTACGGACAATCAAGGCAGGATACTAAGAGTTACAAAAACCCATCATTATCCGTTGATAAAAAACCATTGAATGTCCTTTTCATTGCTGTTGATGACCTACGACCAGAGATGGGGTGTTACGGAAATACTATTTTGAAAACGCCCAATATGGATAAATTAGCTTCCACGGGAACTATTTTTGACCGCGCCTATTGCCAACAGGCTATTTGTATGGCCTCGAGAGCAAGTATTATGAGTGGAATGTTACCTGAAAACAACCTGATTTTTAAGTGCGGACCAGTAAATGATGCCTATCCAAAGCAAAAAATGTTGGATGATATGTTCAAAGATAGCGGCTACGAAATAAAAGTTTATGGCAAAATTTATCATCATAAAAGCGATGCGGTCAAACAGTATGGACAAAAATGGATCAATTCAGACCCTAATAGTCAGGAAAAAGGCAGGGGATATTTGGACCCGCTCAGTATATCCAGAATTTTTGATAAAGAAGGAAGAGGATTAGCGTATGAAAGCCCTGATGTGGCAGATAACGAATATTTTGATGGCTATCAGGCTGAAAAAGCAGCTGAAACACTTGATGATTTTTCAAAATCAGGAAAACCATTTTTTCTTGCTGTTGGATTTTATAAACCTCACTTGCCTTTTAATGCACCAAAAAAATATTGGGATATGTACTCAGAAGATGATATAAAACTAGCAACAAATCAATATTTGCCTAAGAATTATACCAAAAACACCAAATTCAATTTTGAAGAACTTCGCAATTATGCTGGAATTCCCAAAGGGGATACGCTTCTATCGACACCACTCCAACGAAATCTTATTCATGGTTATTATGCCAGTGTTTCCTATACTGATGCTAATATTGGTAAACTTTTGAATAAGTTGAAAGAGACTGGACTCGATAAGAACACAGTGGTTGTTTTATGGGGCGACCATGGCTGGAAGTTAGGTGAACATGGAATGTGGGGTAAGCATACTAATTTTGAGTTGGATGCTCATGTACCATTAATAATCAGAGCGCCAGGATTTCAAAATGGTAGAGCGAAGTCTTTTGTGGAGTTACTTGACCTTTATCCAACTTTAGCCGAATTGTGCCAGTTGAAACACCCTGAGAATCTTCAAGGGAAAAGTTTGGTGACCGAACTAAAAGCTCCATCAAAACAAATTCACAATGAAGCTTATGGCATGTATCCTCATTTTCAGAATAATAATAGCAAACTGGTTATTGGTTATACAGTTGTTGATGAACGCTATAGGTACATCAATTGGATTCATATAGAAACTGGTCAATCTCAAGGAAAAGAACTGTATGATCATACAAATGATCCTGGAGAAAACATCAACGTAGCGGATGCTGAAAAAAACAAGGAGGTTGTAGATCGAATGGATTCATTACTTCACAAACGATTCAAGATGAATGCTTCAATTCTTGAGTATAAAAAGTAATCCTGATTAAATTAAAACATTTTTTTAACTCAATTAATAATGGTTATAAACATTTAAATTATTTGAATGAAATGAAATATTTAATAAAAATTTGTTTTACCCTACACAACAGGATAACAACAATAGTTTCTTTTTATATTTTTAAAAAAATTTAATCAATGATATAAAAATAATTTTTACTCTTCTTGAAATGCCTTTCTAAAATAAACTAAAATGAAAAAAATGAAAACATCAGCACTAAAATTTTTGGCACTAATAACGCTAATTACATGTTCGGTTTCGCAAAAAACAGTAGCCCAAAAGCCATTAGACAAACTAGAAATTAAAGCCTCCATGATTAAGGCTTTAGAATGGCAGCAAGCACATCCTGTTTTTGCAATTGCGCCAACGGACTGGACAGAAGGAGCCTACTTTGTAGGTGTTTCAAGAGCCCACAAGGCTACTAAAGACAAAATTTATGAAGCAGCTATAAAAAATAGAGGGTATCAAAATAAGTGGCAAACATTTGATAGGATGTACCACGCTGATGACGTTACAATTTCTTACTGTTATATCTATGCAGATATGGCTTTTGGCAGAAAAGATTTTGTGAATCTAAAACCAACACATGACTTCATTAACACCCATTTATATCAACCAAACAGTTGGAAAGATGGAACAGGCAAAGAGAAAGATGCAACTATACTATGGTGGTGGTGTGATGCATTATTTATGGCACCACCAGTTATAAATTTGTATGCCAAGCACACCAAAGATTACAGATATCTAGACGTAATGCATACTTTTTATATGCAAACTTACAATCAATTATATGATAAAAATGAGCGACTGTTTGCTAGAGATTTGCGATTTGTTTGGACAGGAGCCGAAAAAGACATGAAAGAACCTAACGGTAAAAAAGTATTTTGGTCTCGAGGAAATGGATGGGTAATTGCCGGTTTAGCATTACTTTTAGATGATATGCCAAAAGACTATAAAAATCGTCCTTTTTATGAAAACTTATACAAGGAAATGGCAACTCGAATTTTGGAGTTGCAACCGGAAGATGGATTATGGAGAACGAGTTTACTATGTCCTGAAACCTATAAGCACGGAGAAGTTAGCGGAAGTGGTTTTTATACTTTTGCTTTAGCATGGGGCATTAACAACGGATTATTGGAGAAAAACAAATATGACAAGGCAGTAAAAAAAGCCTGGAAAGCATTGGCTGAATGTCAACATGACAATGGTATGATTGGTTGGGTGCAAGATATTGGGGCTTTTCCAGAACCTGCATCTGAAGGCAGCTGGCAAAACTTTGGCACAGGAGCTTACTTATTAGCAGGAAGTGAAATAGTAAAATTGGAATAGGTACTTTGATTAATAAACAAGAAGAATGGTTTATTTCTTTGTGAAAAATGGAGCAACTGTAGATAACCAATTTAATAAATATTTAAAATGAGTTTAAAAATAACTATAAGTAGATTCAACTGCCTTTTCTACTCGTTGCTTTTTATTTTTTCGGCTTGCAATACAACAAAAATTAATACAACTAATGTAGGATACGGTTGGTCTAATAATAGTGTAAATGTTGTTAAGTTTCGAAAAAACGCTTTGACTACTTACAAAGAATATCAATTTACCGCTTTTTATGATGAAGAGGGATTTGTTGTTTTAGGAAAACGAAAAACAAACTCAAAACATTGGGAAACAGTTAAAACTTCTTATAAAGGTAAGAGTAGTGATGCTCATAATACCATTTGTATCGCTATTGACGGCGAAGGCTATTTACATATTTCTTGGGATCATCACAATAACAAATTGCATTATGCCAAAGGTATTGAACCCCTAAGTTTAGTGCTTGGCGAAGAAGAACCTATGACGGGGATTGATGAGAAAAATGTAACCTATCCTGAATTTTATAATTTACCTAATGGTAATTTACTCTTTTTTTATAGGTCTGGTTCTTCAGGAAAAGGGAATTTGATTCTTAATTCCTATGATTTAAAAAGTAAAAAATGGTCTCAATTACATCAAAATTTAATAAACGGAGAAGAAGAAAGAAATGCCTATTGGCAAACTTGTATTGATACTAAAGGAGTAATCCACCTTTCTTGGGTTTGGAGAGAAACAGGAGATGTGGCGACCAATCACGACCTATGTTATGCTCGTTCAAAAGACAGTGGTGTCACTTGGGAAAAATCAACTGGCGAATCCTATCAGTTGCCTATAACTGCCGCCACAGCTGAATATGCCTGGAAAATTCCGCAAAAAAGTAGTTTAATCAATCAAACTTCAATGGCCGCAGACAGAAATGGGAATCCGTATATAAGCACCTATTGGAGTGAAAATGGGATTCCACAATTTCAAATTGTGTATCAAAAAGACGGTAAATGGAATAAAGAAAATACTGGATTTCGGAAATTGGCCTTCCAACTCGGCGGAGGTGGAACCAAAAGCATTCCTATCTCAAGACCCGATATTTTAATTGACGATAAAGGTGAATCCCTTTCCATATATTTTCTTTTTAATGATAAAGAACGTGGAAATAAAGTATCTCTTGCCTATAAAAAACTCGATGAAAACTCGGATTGGAAAATAAAGGATTTAACTACAACATCGGTTGGTCAATGGGAGCCTAATTATGATATAAATCTTTGGAAAGCAAATCAGAAATTACATGTTTTCACACAAGAAGTTACACAAATTGATGGTGAAGGATTGGCAAAAAAGGAACCTACAATGATTAAAATTTTAGAATTAAATAAATTGCCAAAATAAATTTGTGAAAACTGAATAAAAAGGAGATACAAAAGTACAAGAAAATTACAGGACGGATTTTCATTCTGCGGCTATTGGGCAATTAACTTTGCTATCATTAGACAGCTTTTTTGGAGAGTTGTCCCGCTGCGAAGTCTCACGACTCGTACCTATTCCTAAATGCCTTTACTTTTATAAAATCACTTCAAATCTAACATTATTATGCCAATAACCTTGTTTATAAAAACATAAAAAACTACAACTTTTTTAGGGTTGTAGTTTTATGATTGGTGTTACTTGCTCAACTTTGTGGGATTGCAAATCTGCGCTATCCGTTCACAGGAATATCTAGTGCATATCCGAGCGATTGGGTTTTTTTGCTAACTCAAATAAATTTGTGACAAAATTTTCGTTTTGAAAAAAAAATCACAAAAAGTGTGACAAAAATTTCAGTTCAAAAAAAATGTCACAGTTCAGACTATACAATGTATAACTAAAATACTTCTTTAGAATTGCCTATGTGTGAGAAATTTGGTATGTTTGGAAAGCATATTGACAAGTATCAATTCTTCGCAGTGCGAAGTCTCCCGACTTCGTACCAATTCCTAAATGTCGTTACATTTTAAAATCATTTCAAATCTAACATTATTATGCCAATAACCTAGTTTATAAAAACATAAAAAACTACAACTTTTTCAGGGTTGTAGTTTTTGTTATTTACTCACTTTGTGGGTGCGAGGTCATGAGACCATCGCACAGCACACTGTTCTTTTAAAAATGTTCTGTTTTTTATGGAACACTTCGAGGAGCGGGAGCAAAGACGAGCCATCTGGTAAGTAATATACATCAGTAGTTATATAAAGATGCATCATGTTTTTGCAACTTTATAATTAAATCCCATTGCTTAGAACTATCAAGATTTGAAATGTGCTTAATAGTTATCACTTTGGGGTAGGGATAACATATATAAAATATACTATCCTGAATTTTCACATAGAACCTGTCAACATTTTTTAATTTATCGGTTGTACCAATTAAAAAACGTCTTCTTGAAATTAAACTGTCATTTTCATCAACAATTTGATAACTAATAGGTGTAGCCATGTCAAATTTATCTGCTTGATATATTTTAATCCGCCAATCTTCTTTATTAATAATTTTCTTTTCTCCTATATATTCATCTTTCCCAGAAAAACAGGAATATAAACTAATGAATAATAACATCAGGCATGTGTAATTAAAAAATTTTCTCATTTTATTTCTAATTGCTTATAATATCTTGTTCAAGTAAAATTAAATCAGCATTTCCAAAATCGGTTGCAGGGCTTACCACAAATGGCACTATTGTATTCAATATATCGGGAATTCCAAAATTTTGCGAGGTATATGGTGATTCAAAACGAATAGGTTCGAAACTCCTATTCTTATATTCATCACTTGTAAATGTACATGGATGTAATCGTAGTACTTCTATGGCTTGTTCAATACTAACGGGTTCAATAGCGGCTGATATTTGCTCTTCCGTTAACCCTTCAACATGTCTGTAAAAATTTAACATATTTGAGGGCAAATCGGCTGGTTCAAATGAAGAAGTAGATGTAGGATGTATAGACTGTAATAGTTCGAATGCAGTGGATACATTTTGCAAAATAGCTAAAGCAACCGATTTTCTTTCTTCTAGAGTTAAATCCGGACTAACCAGAAATTGCCTTTCAATACCTATAGAAACACCAGCTCTAACGATATCCTGTTTATAATTTACAGAATAGTATCCCATATAAATTTGACTTGCAGAAGGCGGTTCTTTTAATTGGTTCCATAGGTTGTTTACCCCAATAGGACTATCTCTGCTAGTGTCTTCAAAGGCATGTGTCGTATCAACCCAACCATATTTTTTAGTAAAAATTATCTTTTCATTTCTAATAGCTTGCTCATACTCTCCTTCTTCGCAGTCTTTCTTACATTCACAGCTATCTACATCTAAAATATAACCTGTGGGGCAACTAGTAATATTACAAGTGGGTTCAGTTGTTCCTGGAGGTGTTTCATCCTCAGGACATTCATCAATTCCTGTATCGCCACCAATACATCCGCAAGGTGCCAAATAAGCACTTTCTCCATACTCACTGCAAACGGGATCTTCTGGTTCACTTGTATCAGGGGGAGTATCTTCGCATCCTGTACCATAACACACACACCAATCTCCACTAGGGCAATCGTCAGGGTCTGGACCATCCCATAAACCCTTAACAATATTCAATTCTATACCACCCGATGCTAGTGGGTCATCAGTACTACTATAAAAACCACCAATATGTCCTTCATCATTAATGAAAATTGCAGTTACATCAACACCATATTTTTCTGAAAGAAGATCGCAAAGTGAACCAAAATCTTCACAATTAAGAGATGGGTGGGCATTATTTTCTCCCCCATAAATATCATTTGCATACCCCATTTGTCCACACAACAAGCATAAGAACGTGAGTACGAATATATAAATTTTTCTTGTCATAGCGTTTATTTTTTAATTAAAATGGTTCGTAGAACTTGGTCGTTATAATACAAGTTCAGGATGTAGTTGCCCTTGGGGCATTAAAATGGATGCTTTGCTCTTGTTGTCCTGTGCCGTTGGTTATGAGGTTTTGCTGGTGCTTTAGCAATCCCATTAGGTCGTAAATCTTGATTTTTATAACAAACTACCACACGAAAGGATTCGTGCGGTAGCGGGGTCAGCAGCAGGTTGTCAATTAATTAAGATAAATGTGTCGCTTTTCGGAATACTTGTATTAGTATTATTAAAAATGAATTCTAATTTATTTATGTCCAAATCAATCATTCCATTACAAACTTTATCTTTAACAATAAATAATTTTGGTTTATTATTCTCAAATAATAAATAAAGATAAATATTTTCAATTGAATAATTACAATCGACATCAGCCGCTAATATAAATTTGTTAGTTTCATCCATGATATAATTGTTTTTCTTTAAATTTATATTATACACTACACCATCATTTGCTAAGAAAAAATTATAAACTTCATATTCTATATCATCTTGAGTGTCACAAAACATAGAGGATAAAGATTTCTTAAGACTTAGAAAATTATTGCTCAATGTTTTAACTTCGTAATTAGATAAATATTTACCACAATCAGCATTTGATGAATATGTACTTAAATCATAATTGATTAGAGTATTCATAACTGCTATTGTTTTTTGATTTAAATCAATGGGAGAAACAACTCGAATTTTACCTGTGATATCATTTTTATAGTTCACATTACTATAAGTAGAAGTTGTTAATACATTAAGAAATTGTTCATTCAGTGTTTGAGATTTACAAGAAATTGTAAAACTCAGAATTAGGAAACTTACTATATATTTCATTTTTTTTATTTTTAATTAAAAACAATCTTTTTTTGATAGATCTTTATCACTTATCAATTTTGCATATTCTTCCGCCATTTTTCCATCGTAATTATTCTTTTTGTATTTAGGTCCGTTATATTTTGATGCAAATTCTGTCCATCGATTATTTTGAATTTCATCGATTAAATTCTTAGAACTTATATAATTGGCAAATGCTTTTAAATGCAAATCAACATTTGCAGAGGTCATGTCCTTATAAAAATCTTCTAAATTAGAGTAACCAGCTGCCTTATAATTCGCTCCCATGATTTGAAATCCTCCATATGATGCTGATTGTATTGCAGCAGAAGGATCCAAGGCATAAGCCGCACGTAGTTTTTGTAACTGTTCTGAATATAAACCATATCCACCTTCTGTGGGATTTGATAGACTAGGGTGAGAATTGTCATATTTACCATTTGTTAAAGTACTAAAATAATGTCTTTCAAATAAAACTTTTGGTTCTCCATTTCCTCTAAAAGCATTTCCTTCCGTTTCCACATTATAGACAGTTAATAACTGTTGTATTGAAAGATTGAGTTTATTTGATAGTTCTAATAAAACAGTTTTAGATATCTTTTTGGAACAATCCCCCCCACAACTCCCACTCACTGGCTCCACCTCACATTTCCCGCATTTATTCAGTTTATGTATGTTAGTGTTATTGTCATCACAATCAGTACCTTTAGTAGTAGTTTTGTAAAGTCCTTGCTCTTTGGCACTAATTATGCCAGCGTCATAACCATCTCCATCATTGTCTATAAAGTAGTCTTTGTAGCAATTGTTGGTTATGAGAATGTTGCTGTCGTTACAATCTTCTCCTTTGGTTGTGTTTCTCCAGCCAGTTCCTGGGGAATCTTTTTGAGTTGGAATACCAAATAAACTGTCGTGCCATTCATCGCCATCACCGTCATAATACCAAGGACGGGGTAGTTTTTCGCATTGGCAAAGCTCTTTATTTAATACGAGATAGTCTCCTAGACATATTAATTGACATGTACCTGGAGGGGTGTCATCTGTTGGTTCCTCCTCAGGACATTCATCAATTCCTGTATTACCTCCTATACAGCCGCAAGAGGCCAAATAAGCGGTTCCGTTTAGGTCTCCGTTACAATCTACTTCTTCTGGACATTCATCAATTCCAGTATTACCTCCAATACAGCCGCAATTGCTTTCATAAGCAGTTCCATTTTGAACTCCATTGCAATCAATTGTTCCCGTACCACCACAGTCTTTTAATACATAAGTATCATACCAATAGGTGCTTATATGAGCCGCAGTAGCACAGTAATATTCGTCTATTTGTGTAAAATAAATATCATAACATTCAAATGATTCCACGAGTTCAGTTTGTTCAGAGGTACATACCGAATTACCTGAATTACCAGAATTATTATTTTCTCCACGATAAACCTGCGCATACCCCATTTCCCCACACAGCAAGCATAAGAACGTGAGTACGAATATATAATAATTTTTCTTCATGGCGCTTATTGTTTTATTAAAATAGTTCGTAGAACTTGGTCGTTATAATACAAGTTCAGGATGTAGTTGCCCTTGGGGGCATTAAAATTGATGCTTTGCTCTTGTTGTCCTGTACCGCTGGTTATGAGGTTTTGCTGATGCTTTAGCAGTCCCATTAGGTCATAAATCTTGATGGAGATGGGGGTTTGTTGCGCTAGGTCAAAACTGAGTTTAAAGTTATCTGCCGGAACAGGGTTAGGATACACCACGAGTTGGCTAACAATGGCTGCGCTAGGGTCTATGGCAACTTCCTGAAGGCTTTGTAGAATGATGTACATGGGTTTTTCGTTTTCTCGCTCTTTGATGTTGTAGAGTTGCAGGTTGCCCACGATATACACATCGCCTTGGTTTTCGACCACTTGCAGTTTGGCATTCTTGAAACGGTAGCTGCTCAGGGCAGGTGCTCCATAATTACTATCGACACGGTCTATATTGGTGTCCTTGAACACTATGTTTTTTGCCTCGATACTCGCTTTAAAGTTGATGGTGTCGCCCTCTTGCTCTAGCCAAATGCCGGTGAGGTCTTGGTCGTTTTGGTCTATGCTCACCTCAATGGTGTTTTGGGTCAAAACGTTTTGTCCACTCCAGTCATAGCGTAGCAAAGTGCCTGTATAATTCCCGCTAATGTCTTCTTTATTGATTTTTTGTTTTACAAATGGTAGTTTTTTTGGTGTTTTAATAGGGGCGTTTTCTACCTCTTGGTCTAGTGGTTTGGATACGGTTTGTAATTGGTTGGGGGCAGCGTTTTCTACCTCAGGGTTATCCAGGTCGTCTTGGGCTCTTTTCAGTCCCTGTTTGGCTGCCTTTTCAAAATAGGTTTTGGCTTTACTAGCATCCACAGTTACACCATAGCCGTTTTGGTAACAGTAGCCCAGCATATAGGTGCCCATAACGTGGTTTTTGTTATCGGCTTGTTCAAAAAGGGCAATGGCTTTGCTGTAATCTTGTGGCACACCAAAACCTTTGTAATGCAAATAGCCTTGGGCATAGAGACAACCTACGCTTCCGTTTTGAGCCCCCTCGATAAAAATTTTCATAGCTTGCTTATAATTTTGTTCTGTGCCTTTACCGTCTTTGTGCATTTCGCCCCAGCGTTGCCAAGCATCTATATAGCCTGCTTTGGCGGCTTTCTCATAGTAAGCTAATGTTTTCGTTAGGTCTTTAGGCACGCTAATGCCTTCTCTGTAATACAAGGCTATGTTGTAATAGGCTTTTGAGTAACCATTTTGTGCCGCTTTTTCAAACCATTCCAAAGCTAAAGTTTCGTTTATGGCAACGCCAATGCCTTTGCTATAAATAAGCCCTAGTGCATTCATGGCTTGAGCATTGCCTTCGGCTGCCTTTCTTGTAAAGGTGGCAAGTGCCGCTGTGGGGTTATACTTGCTAGTGCCTTCTATAAGCTGTATTCTAGCGATTCGCATTTCATCATCTGGTTTTTCTTGCGAAAAAATGCTCATACTGCCCACAAGCATTAGTAGGGCAAGCCCTTTTTTGACTGTTTTTTTCATATAAAATTGTTTTAATTGGTTTATTGTTTGTTGTTTATTGTTTATGGTTTAAACTTCCTACTTCTAACTTCCCACTTCTAACTTCTAACTTCTAACTTCTAACTTCTAACTTCTAACTTCTAACTTCTAACTTCCCACTTCCTCCTTACCATTTCAAGTTATTCTTCGTGCTTTTGACATTGGTTTGGGCTTGATTGATTTCGTCTAATTTTTTTAGGAGTTCGGGTTTTTTATTTTCAATATCCCGTTTCTCGAATAGATTGACTTGGTTGCTATCCATTTTAATTTTTTCGACAATAACCAGCGATCGTAGTTTGTAGATTTTAAATTCTTTGAGGGTTTGATCCTTGTCTATGCCAGTTACCAATTTTTGTTTTTCGAGTTCATCCCAACTATCGTTTGCAAATCTTAGTGCTTCTTTTTCGTTCTTTTTTATCAGTACGATTTGCAATTGTTTGGGAGTGAGTATTTGAAGAGTGTTTTTGTTAATAAATGGGGCTACAATTACCGTTTCATTTCCTTTCTTGGTGTTTTTGAGTAGTTCGAGTTCTCTACATTTCACTAATAGCGAATCGACTTGATTGGGAAGGAGTTCCAATTGTTTTTCGTGCAGCAAAGCCATAGCAAAAAAATTGTTCTGAAACATGTTATCGACTATAATTTTTTTGTGTAACAAAAACAAAGGTTGTTTTTCGAGCATAAATTTGGTTTTTTCGTCTTTGAGTTGTTTTTCATTAAATTTTTTGGCTTTTTCGTCTAAATAAATGGTTTCTGAGGTAACGTAGTTTAAGAGTTCGTTATAGGCTTTTTTTGGGTCTTTGTTTCTCACGAGGTTAAATTTGGTGATAGTTTCCCACACCTTCTTTGCATGTGCTTTTGAGGGTTCGATATGCACAAAGTAGCCGAGCAAACTGTTTTGTTTTTTATCAAGAATAGAATCTAATTTTTTTTTGTAATGCGGAATTAGTTTTATAGAATCTTTATTGGTTTGGTTTTCGAGATAATCTATTTGTTTTTTTATGGCTTCAATTTGTTTTTCGTTCAAATTCAATTGTTGAGCTTTGACCAATGCCAACAAAAAGCGATTGTCTTTGTCTTCTTGATACAAAAAGTTATCCAGCTCGTTTTGACCCAAAACACCTTGTAGGAGTGCTTTGTTTATAACATAAAACTCTTTTAGTTTTGCTGGAGGCAGATTGCTTTTTTGAACATTCGCTAAGCTGTCATTGGTTAGCAACCGTTGTGCTAATTGGAGTTGACTTTCTTCGGAGAGTGCAATTTTTGAGTTCAATTCATTCAGGTTGCACACAATATGTGCAGGAAAACGGGCAATCACTTTAGGGCTAATTTGTGCATAACCTTGATAAATGCTACAAAGACAGATGAGGATGAGGATTTTTTTCATGTTTTAATAATGGTTTATTGTTTGTTGCTATTTGGACGCGGATTAAACGGATTCGCTAAAGCGAAGACGCAGATAAAAACTGATTTTATTTGTTTTGTTGTTTGTTGTTTGTGTTTTGTTGTTTGTTGTTATAGTTTGTGGTTTCATAATTTTGGTTTATAGTTTTAAACTTCTAACTTCTAGCCTCTAACCTCCCACTTGGGGGCTGCGCTAATACCAAGTTCTTTCTCCTTTATCATCTAACACAAAGGGGCGTTCTAATCCTTTTGAATCAGTTGCCAGTAATAGTAGGAGGGCGTTTTTGGGTACTTTTTCAAATACAAACGATTCGGTTGTGGGTGTGGCTTTTTGGGTGCCTATTAGTTTCCATTGGTTGTCCCAATAGAAAAGTTTGTAGATGACCTCAGGTTTAATCAATAAATAACTAGCAAACGAGCTGATAGTTACGTTTTGTAGTTGTTTGAAATTGGGCGTGAGTATTCGATTTTCATTTTCTCCAATAATGATAGGATATCCAGCTGGAATCAATTTACCATCAATGTAATATTGTGGCAGGATGACCGTTTTTTTGCACATATCTTTAAATTCCACTTGACGATTCACTATATCTCCCCACCAAAATGTTTTCCATTTCAAACCGTTAAATGTGGCTGAATAAGCTATTTTTTGTGGAATGGTTGTTTGGGTCAAACTGCATTTTACATGAGCGGTTGCCACATACTCAGGTGTTACATCTATGTAGTTTTTTAATCTTAAAAAGTTTTCAGGAATTGAGTTTATACTTATCTTAGATGCTAAGGCATTGGCTTGTTTACTATAAGTGGTTCGAAGCACTTTGGCAGGTTCTCTTTTTAAGGGAGCTACGGCTTTTGATTCGCCATAATCAAAAGGAATGGGTTGGTTGCCATCAAAAAATGTATTGGTAAAATGACCACTCGTTGCTGTAGCCCAATAGGGAATAGTATTTATAGTGGCAGGAATCCCTATAGATCGCATGGTAAAAACACCCAAATCGGCCATATCTTCGCAAGGCCCTTGCTTGCGCATCAGGAGTTGCATACTGCCTAATCGTGGTAAGGGTTCGTCGCGGCCACCGCTACCCCAAGTGTTTTTAAACCAACTCATCGCCTCGTCTTTGGCATAAGGCAAAGCAGGAGTAAAACCCACTTCTTTTATTTTATCGGTAATCCAATTGAATTTTGAATAATACGCCTTGCGCCATTCTTGTATTGGTTCTATAGTGATTCGATAGGGCAAAATGTATTCGCAAAAACTTTCGAAGCTAACATTCTTATTCGTTGCGTTTTGCCACGAGGCAAAAGCATTTTCTATGTTCTGAATTAAATAATCGCCTTTGATAGTTTCCAAGTCTTGATAGGTTATGGTTTTGGGTTTTAGTCCAGGATTTTGTTTTTTGATGCTATCAAAAACTTTGGCTACTACATCAAAATTGGGATAATCTAACTCGTTAAAGGGAATTTTTTTGCCCTCAATGTTTTCCCAATAATAATCAGCACTGTAATGAATATCCATATTGGAAATCAAAAAGTAGATGGCTTTCAATTTCAAAGGGTCATTTGTCTTGTGGCAATAGGCAATGGCTTTTTCTAACTCTATTCGATTATTTCCTGCTTTTTTTAGGTTTTCTTCTACTGCGGCAGGATGTTGAGCGTTGCTCCCCAAAGAACATAAAACTAATGCGAGGAGTATTTTGAATGAGCAATACTGAGTTTTTCTCTGGAGAATAATGGTTTTATTTAGCGTCATTTTTTAAAAAATCATAATGGTTAATGGTCGTTTTCAAAGTGTTTTTAGCGGTTCTACTAGAGGCATTTTTATCAAGATTAAAAATCACTTTTCGGGCTATTCTTTTATAGTAAACTACTTTTGGCGAGGGTATTTTGGGTTTCAAATCCACAATTCCTTTGGCAGTTTGTATTGTATTTAGGGTGTCCTTTTGTAGGAAATGAAGTTTCATTAACTCAAAACGATAGCTAAATTTTGAAGGTTTTAGCAATATCAATTTTTGATATTGAGCTATGGCATCCGATGGCTGATTCAGTTTATTGTAACAAGCGGCAGCACCTAAATGATAATCGACTTCGGTATTTATGGCACTCGCTTTTTTGAAACAACTAATAGCAGCCGAATACTCTTTTAATTGAAAATGCAAACTGGCACGGTTTTGCCAATAATTGCTATCTACATCCAGTTGAGGTTCTAATTGTGTTAGTAATTTTTGGGCTTGTTTGTAATTGCCTTTGGCTATGAAGTCTGAAGCTATTTTATTTTGCCTATCGGCAATAGCCATAAAGACAAATAGATAAACAAGGTAACTGCAAATAGGCACTAACAGTGTGGCGAAAACTAGTCTTTGTGTTTTGTTTTGTCTAAATTGGAATGTTATTTTGCCTAACTGTAAAGGATTTTGTTTGCTATTCAGGATAGCGGCATACAAAAGCAGCAATCCCATTACTGGAGTAACAATCAAGGTGGTATTGACCATAGACATGATAATGAAAGCAATGACAGCAGCATAACTTATTTGATAAAGAATGTCGCTGTTGGTTTCTTGGAGTGTAAAAACTGTTTTATCAATAGTTTTAGGGTGTGTTTTTCTAGTGTGTAATAAAGTAGCAAAAAATAATACCATCAATGCTACTCCAATGATACCTCCTTCAACCCACTGTTGGAGTATTTCATTATAAGGCATATTGACAATGTCAACATTCTGTAATTCGTTTGTGGTAGCTTTGCCTTCTTGTATGTATTGAGATTGGTATTGATTGTAATCTCTTGAAAAATAGCCATATCCATAACCAGTAATAGGTTTTTCGATTACCATAAGGGTAGCTACTTTCCAAATAAACATTCGCCCTTCGGCAGAGGCTTTCTTCGCATCATATAGTTTAGAGCCTATGGAAATGAGTATTAATAAACTGATTACCAGCAAGGTTTTGAGTGTCACTCGGTTTTTTTTGTCTTTTATCCATGATATAAATTGGTACTTTATTGCATAATAAATAAGTATTGAAACAGCACTGCCTATGTATGCAGCCCTACAATTGAGCAAAACAAGAGCAAATAGCACCATAACAAACCCTATTTGAGCCAGCTTTTTTAGAGAAGATTGGAACAAAAACAGAAAAGCAGGGATTGTAAGCGCGAGAAAAATAGCGGTTACATTGGGGTTTGTCCATGTGCCAGTTACAGTAAAGAAATTGTTTTTTGTAGCAATGACGCCAAAGTATTGTGCCATACAATAAACAGATTCCAAAACAGCCAACAAACTAACGCCTGCGAAAACAGTAAGGGGTTTACAATTTGAGTTACCAAAAACTAAACTTGTTTTGAAAAAAAACAACCATAGTACCACAAAATAAAGACTGTAATAGTAGGTGGCATATCCTAGACTGTATTGAATAAGTAGGTATAAAACCCAAAGAGCAAAAACAACAGTCGTTTTTGTATATACAAAACGCTTATAATTAGTTAGATCTAAACAAGAAGGGGTAATTACAAAAATTAAACTGCTTATGCAAAAGCCGTAGAAAGCAAAAGTAGTCTGATTAAAAAAGTAATCAACATTCACTAATCCAATAGCAATAACCACAAGTAAAATAATACTTGTAAATTGATTTAAAAATGTTTCTATTGCTTTCAAATTAGAACAGTTATATTTTCGATTACCATAACTTATTCTTACAAATTTATTTTTATTAGTAATAGCAACTAACCTGTACTGTCCTGTATTTATAGTCTTTTAAGAATTTTTCTATTCAGATTTATATTATGTGATAATAATGAGGTATAATCAGATAAACTGTGTTAAAAATTACTTTTTTTTGTAGTAAAATTGCATAGTTCTAATTTGTAAAATAAGATAATGAAAAAACTACAACTTTTTTAGTGTTGTAGTTTTTGGGTTTATTCTATTTGCTTCACTGTGTGGGCACGGTCACGAAACTTCGGGAGCAATTCCACCTATCCTACTTGAGAAATTTTAGTCATATCCGAGCGATCGGGGTTTGCAATCCTTGCCCACCCCAATGAGCTGCCACAATAATTTAAAACAATTATTCGTATAAAGTAAAAATCGGCAATTAAATTTAAAAATCTACTTTCTGTTTTTTATCACAGCACAGTACAGGACGGATTTTTTTTTTGAGTTGAATATTTTTACTTTTTTTGTATCCGGTATTTGCACTCACCTTTTTTTTACACAGTAAAATGATTTTTCAAGTATTAAAAATGCGTAAAAATAGCTACTATTGAACGTAAATTGAAGCAAAATAGTAATCTGTTAAATTAATTAAATTATGAATAAAACTGTTTTATCAAGATTTAAAAGCCAATTTTTTATAATTGTTTTTGTCTTAACTTGCTTTCAAGTGAATAGTCAAGTTTCCAAAAAAGCCGACAACGGGAATCGAACCAAATATAATTTTAATCCCGATTGGAAATTTATTCAAGAAAATCCAGGAAATGCTCAAGAGGCAAATTTTAATGATAAAGCTTGGAGTACGGTAAGTGCGCCACATACATTTAATGATGTAGATACTTTTGACGATTTAAGTTTAGGGGGACACAATGGCGAAAAAAATCAATGGAGAGGAACGGTTTGGTATAGAAAACATTTTAAATTGCCTGCTTCAGATGCCAATAAAAAAGTCTTCATTGAGTTTGAAGGCGTACGCCAAATCGCCGATGTCTATGTCAATGGAACACACGTTG
Organism: Flavobacterium psychrophilum; assembly: GCA_945878515.1. Taxonomy (GTDB): domain Bacteria; phylum Bacteroidota; class Bacteroidia; order Flavobacteriales; family Flavobacteriaceae; genus Flavobacterium; species Flavobacterium psychrophilum_I. Next base: position 18,403 of record CAMCTL010000023.1, read on the forward strand.
GAATGAATCAAACCGGTTTTATTCCGTTTGGGTATGATATCTCCAAATATTTAAAATTTGGCTCACAAGATAATGTTATTGCTGTAAAAGTGAATAACGATCGCAAAAGCGATAATTTTCGAGACAATGCCCCCTTAGTTTGGAATCACGAGCATTGGCATCCCACTCACGGAGGAATTTACAGAAATGTTTTCCTTCATACTATGGATATGTTACACGTTACCCTACCTCTTTATGATAATTTAAAAACGGTAGGAACCTACGTTTATGCTGAAAATATTACAGAAAAAAATGCTGATGTAACAGTTACAGCCGAAGTTCAAAATGAATATGGTCAAGACAAGGAAGTCACCTTTGAAGCTAAAATTATAGATGCCGAAGGCAAGATTGTAACTACTACAACAGCACTTAAAAAAATCAAATCAGGCGATAAATTCACATTTACAACTACATCAAATGTTTCAAATCCAAAGCGTTGGTACACACGAAATCCATATCTGTACAAAGTGATCACGGTCATAAAAGAAGGCAAAAAAGTATTGGATACTTATGAAAGCCCACTTGGAATAAGGAGTTTCGATTTTAATAAAGATACCGGATTTTGGAATAATGGGGAATATGCCAAACTTCACGGATGGGGACAAAAACCTACCAATGAGTGGGCAGGTTTAGGTGCTGCACTACCCGATTGGCTTCGTGATTTCACCTTTAAATTGATGGATGAAGCGGGTGGAAATTTTATTCGTTGGGGACATTGTGCAGGCTCACCATCAGAAATTAGTATGGGCGATAAATATGGTTTTGTGACTTTGATGCCTGGTGTGGCTGGAGAGTCTCAAGACGATGGGGAAACTTGGGATATCCGTATTGCGGCCTTCAGAGATATGGTGATTTATTATAGAAATCACCCCTCCATCTTTGTTTGGGAGGGCGGAAACTGGGCAGAAACAGCCCAGCACTATGAACAGATTTTGGATATCATCAAAACCTATGACCCAAAAGGAAAAAGGTTGATGGGAAATAGACGTGCCGATGTAAAAAATGATTCTGAAAAATACATTTCAGTTGAAATTGGAACTGAAGGATGGCAAAGAGAGTATGCCAATTTACCAATAATTGAAAGTGAATATATGAGAGATGAGGCGCCAAGACGTATTTGGGACAAAGAATCTCCGGATAACAATTTTTGGAAAAACCCAAATCTAGACAAAAACACCTATAAGTCCAGTTCTGAGGATTTTGCCGTAAGTCAAGTCGATCAGTGGTGGAATAAAATGGGGAAAAAATCATATCACAGTGGTGGAGCCAATTGGATTTTTTCTGATGGGACACACGGCGGCAGAAACCAAACCGAAGTCACCAGATCAAGTGGCGAGGTAGATGGGGTAAGGCTTCCTAAAGAAGCTTTTTATGCCCTAAAATCGATGTGGAGACCAGAAGCCCAAATTCATCTCATAGGACATTGGAATTATCCAGCAGGAACAAATAAAAATCTGTTTGTAGTATCCAATTGTACTAGCGTAAACCTTTATGTAAACGGAAAATTGTTGGCTACAAATGACAAACCTGAAAATGGATATATGTTTCAATTTCCTAATGTATCTTGGGAAGCTGGCGAAATTAAAGTGGAAGGATATTTAGATAATAAATTGCAAGTTACTCAAAGGAAAAAGACAGTAGGGGAAGCTGTCGCTATTAAGTTAACACCCATTACAGGCCCAAAAGGCTGGAGAGCAGATGGTTCTGATATCGCTTTGGTAGATTTTGAGGTGGTGGACAAAGACGGCAATCGTTGTCCGTTGGATGCTACCCGTGTAGATTTTACGATTTCAGGTCCCGGAATCTGGCGAGGAGGTTATAACAACGGAAAAGAAAAAAGCACAAACAATTTGTACCTTGATACCGAAGCTGGCATCAACAGAATTTCAGTTCGTTCCTTATTAAAACCTGGGAAAGTAACTATCACTGCATCTCGAAATGGATTAAAACCAGCTACCATAGATATAAGTTCACTTCCAATTGATATTAAAGATGGTCTTACATTAGAACTTCCACAAGTCTTTGAAGACCAAATACTTGTAGAATCCGTACCTGTTCATACACCTGAAATGAATGTCTATGAAACCGAAGATAATATTAAAAGTCCGTTGTTTTCTAAATTTAGCTATACCGGTAATGGTAAGATAATGCTAAGAACCAATTTGTATTGGGGCAAAAAGGCTTATGTGGATTTGGAGTTTAATTATACTGTAATTCCAAGTTACCTCAACGGATCCGAATACATTCGAATGCCAGATTCGGACAAAAGATACTGGGCACGCGATCAGTTGCAATTTATTGCAGGTATGGATATGGAAATTTACATAGGTCACGATGACAGGGTTCCTTTGCCTGATTTCATAAAAGCAGACTACAAAGACACGGGCGACAATATCGACTTAGGAGGAGTTATAATGTCTTTGTATAAACGTACCGCCAAAGCTGGCGAAAGTATTATTATGTCAGGAAACTCAGACGGGCAAATACCTAAAGAATGTCAAATGTATGTCGTTATTGGAAAGAAAATATAGCATTTGTAATGCGTTTCTAAACCAAATCGACCTTATGGAAGTTTTAATTACCAAATTAAAAACAAAAATATTAGTGAAGAGTTGTTGTACAAAACCCTATTATTGCAAACCAATAACAGAACTAAAATGAGTTGTAAATCTATTTTAGAATTTATTAAAAATAGGTAAACTTATTTTAGGAGGAGGCAGGATTCGTGCGGGAGCAGAGGTAAAAAACATAATAAATTAAACCTACAATTTTTTTAAGATTGTATTTGTAGATTTGTACTATTTGCTCAACCTTTTTAGGTACGAAGACGGAGACATTAGAACAGCACACGTTACTTTTATAAAACTTCATTTTTTTAAGGAACGCTTGGAAGAACTTGGGGCGAGAGGACAAAAAACCCCAGCAAGACTTTGTACAGCACAGTACAGGATGGTTAAATTTGAAATTGTTATATTTTTGTTATCTTATACAATATGTAGTTATGCCAACTTTAAAAAAGGCAACAACCTTGATCTAGAATTATTAACTAACAAATAACTGAAAATGAAAAAACTATTACTTATGAAAAACAATTTCTGTTTTATCAAAAACCCACAAAGGCACTTAATTGCCTTTTTAGTCCTTTTTTGTGGACTGTTTGCCAATACTATCTCGGCTCAAACCACCTATACTTGGATTGGACCTTCTGGTGGCAATTGGGGAAGTGCGGCTAACTGGTTGCCAAGTGGTGTTCCTGGTGGCAATGTATTAGACCAAGCTATTATTGATAATGGTGGAAATGTAACTTTAGCAAGCGGCACAGTCACAATAACTAAACTAACCATAAGCAATAATACAGGCCCACTAGAAGGCTCAACTTTGACTATTAATGCTGGCGCTACGCTTAATGTGGACGGCGTATCTGGAGTAAATCCTATTGTAATATCTGGAGGTAATCTTGTAAATAACGGTACCTTGGTGGCTAAAAGTGGTTCAAATTCAGGAACGGTTGGTATGTTCCTTTTCGGAAATCCTGCTGTAGCTCCTACTAGTGGTTCTTACACTTATGGATATACTGGAGGTACGGGGTCTACATTAGATATTTCTTACAGAAGCTCTGGCACAGGTGGTCAAAATTCTACCCAATTTTTAATCAATGGTACCAATACCTTTTCTAAATACAAACTTGTCTTCAATGGCAACATTAATTTTGCAATGGAAGCTAAAAACAGTTTTGCTATTAGAACTGTTGCTGACACATCTCCTATAAGTATTAGCGGTTCGGGTTTTAATACTGCTAATGGATTAATGTTAATGGCTGCTCGAACCAATGTAACTGTTGAGACTGGCACTACTCTTACTTCAAATGTAGTTGCAAATACACAGCAAAATACAATTATGCAAAACAATTCAAAGTTAATCAATAAAGGAACCATAAATATTCTTGGAGGCACAACTGCTCATGGCATACAAATTACTGGTGCTAGTGGTACAGATACTTTATTAGATAACCAAGGGACTTTAAATGTAGATATAGCTTCTTCAACTGCATCTAGAGCTCCATTAGGTGTGCAAGGTGGAAGTGGAGGTACTTTAACTATCAATAATAGTGGCACCATGACCTTGAAAAATACAAATCCTAATACTGGTGCAAACGTCGGTTGTGCATATTTGGCTTTTAGTTCTCCTGCCAACGTTAATTTCACAAATAATAATATTCTAAATCTTTCAGGCACAAACGTTACTGCTGGTGGTGGAACAACTACCCTAACTAACAATGGTACAATAGCCGCAAATAATGCATTTCAAGGGCTTGCAGTTATAAATAATAGTGGCAAAACGATTGCTTTTGTTAAAGATGCGGCAACTATAGCCTCTACAAATGCATTAACCGTTGGCGCAATATTTTCAACAAATAATGGTATATTACAAACAGCTGCAGGTGCTACTGAGCTTAATAATTTAGCATTAGTTACAACTTTATCAAGCACTAGTAGTATAGAACCAGGAGGTGCTACAGGAAAAGGAATTGCTTCATTTTCTGCCGCTTCGGTTTCTATATTGGGAACATTAAAGCTGCAAGTAGCTGGCAATTCTGCTGCAGGGATCGATTATGATCAAGTGAACAACGTTTTTACAGATGGAGGGTTTGATGTTACAGGAGCTACATTAGATGTTACCGGAATGTCAGCAGCTCCGAGTCCAGTAGATATTATTCTTGCCAACGGTGCTGGAAAAATTACTGGGACTTTTGCTTCTGTAATTGGTTTAGCATCAGGATGGTCTGTAAATTATGGTGTGGCTGGAAAAGTACAATTAGCACCATCATTGAAAGTAAATGAATCAGAGTTTAATACAAATAGTGTTTCAGTTTATAAAAATAATGGTTCGCTATATGTAAATTCTAGAACTGTAGCCATAAGAAATATCAAAGTGTATGACCTAATGGGGAGAATGATTATAGATCAAAAAGACGTGAAATCAAATACGGCTTCCATAAATAATTTGAAAGCTATCAACCAAGTCTTGATTGTAAAAATTTCAGGTGAGGATAATACCCAAGTGATCAAAAAAGTGATGTTTTAAATATTTGGAATAATAAAGGGTAAAGGCCTGGATGTTAACAGCTGATGTACCGATGGAGCTACACTATGTAGATAGGTGCCTACATTAATTATAGCCCAGTTTTCTATCTAAAATATTAATAACTAAGAGTATACTATGCAAGGTCGTCCAGCAATTGTTGCTAGGGATTTGGTAGCAATCAATTTCAAATCAATGATCGCTGGTGATTATATTATGGCCATATATCGTTTTGTTGGGGTGTTTGCCTCAGCCTAAAATGTTTATCTTAAAGACAATAAAACTTGTGATGAGATAGACTTGAAAGCTGTAGCATGCAATTTTACAACGGCAGCCATAGTAGTTGATGACAGATTCTCGTTATAATACCTAAAGACATTGAAAATAATCGATTCAGAATTTAACGATAGCAGTGTAACCGTTTAGATAAAGAATGGTACTTTATTTGTAAATTCTAGAGCTAGTGCTTTAAGCACCATAAAAATGTTTGATATACAATGGCGATTAATTGACTAAGAAAGAAATGTGAAAGTAACTACAGCAACTATCTCTAATTTGAGTGCTAATCAATTTTTGATTTTGCATGTAATTTCAGAGTATTAAAGTAGTAAGCAAAAAAGTAGTTAACTAATACGAATTCATTCGAAATCATTAGCTTGAAAGCATCAAAAAATGAAAAATAATTTATTAAAATATTATATAGTTGCCTTTTTTTTATGTTCAACTTTTGTGCTGTTTGCACAAAATCCACCGCCACCGGGCACTAATGATGGTGGTGGCGGATTAGAAGGTGATGGTGATGTTGTGCCTATTGATGATAATGTGTGGATTTTGGCACTGATTGGATTAACATTTGTTTTTCTGAAGTTTAGAACAATATATAAACAAGGTTCTTTTTCAAAATAATAGCCACGAAAAAACTTATCGTTCACTAGTCCTAAATAATGGGCACAGATTATTATAAAAAAAGAGATAAATTAAACAGCATCAAAAACGTTTTTGATGCTGTTTTTAGTTTATGGGATTTCATTATTAGTTAGTTTTGCAGGCACATACGATTTTGTTATAACTGATGGTGTGATAAATGAGGTCTTTTTTCATTATAAATTAACACAATTTCTTTAATTGATTGTTTTATAATTTGAAGTTCTTCTTTATGTGAGCCTTCAAAATTCCATTTATTCGTTCCGCTTTAGCATTTTCATCCTGATCAAAGTTTTGAGTCATGCCGGGTTTAATTTCAATTTCCTCCGTTTGAATTTGCCGTCTGTGGATTTTGATAACATAAGCAAACATGTAATCGCTTGTATAGATCACCATCGGTATTATAAATTTTGGGAGCAGAATAATTCTTTTTCCCATGCAAATCGTGGTCATTTTGACACTCCACGGTAACAAACTTATTTAAATTGGACATAAAAAACGGCTTAGATCAATCAAAACCGTTGTTTTAATCACATTTTGCTTTGTAGTCCGCCGCGGCCGAGGCTCGAACCTGTGTCCGCCCAGCTGCCGCCCGAATCCTTTCGGGTGTTTTATTTCAGATTAGCAGAAAAAAATCAAATTTCTCTATCCGGATAAATTCGTAAATTCGGGTGAAACCTTTTTCAGCAAATCAACAACAAACGATATTTCCCTTCCTTTTCTTTTAGTGCTTTGTGAATTCAAGGCAATACTTGCTGATGTAGATGATCGACCGCTAGACGCAAAAGATGCCCTAATCCTAAATTAATCGGAGTTGCATTGGGTTGCTCCTTATAATGCAAATCAAAATAATTTTCCTTCATAAATTCTTCAAATGCCTCTGATGCGCCTTGTTGCAGGGCTGCCAATTTTCTCGAATTTCAGGAATCAGCACTTTTTGCTTCGCTAGTTTGTTGGGAATAATGTCAATCGCCGCTCCGACATAGGTGCATAAAAAAGTGTTCGTTGCAATGGGCGAACGAGCCAGATAAAACGAATACACATCAGTGCAGATGAAATCAAATTCATCGTCCCGAGCGCAACACTTCAATACACTAAGAACGGGCGAAGCAAAATGGGTTTTTATTTAAATTTGTACAGCATACATTAGAAATTATAAGCGTAAAAAAGCAAAAATAGGCGAATAACATATCCATATAAAATAAAAAGGGTAATTTTATGCTCCTATAGTGTGGTAAAGAGGACACACAATCAAAAGATGATAGAGAAAAACAATAGACAAAGTCAAGCAAAACTACTAAGAACCTCTAGGAAAGTTCACAGGACAACAGGAGCATTATTATTTGTTTTTTTCTTTTTTATTTCGGTCACAGGTCTTTTATTAGGTTGGAAGAAACATAGTGACGGATTTCTATTATCAAAATCATACAATGGAACTTCAAAGGACTTAAAAGACTGGTTACCCATTGATAGTTTGTATCAAAATGCTTGTATAATACTTCACGACTCTATTGCTGCTGACTTATCGCTTGATCTTGACAGGATTGATATTCGTAAAGACAAAGGGATGGTAAAGTTTGTTTTTACTGACCATTTTTGGGGAATTCAACTTGACGGTGCAACAGGACGATTATTACATATTGAACGAAGGCGGTCAGACTTTATAGAAAAAATACATGATGGTTCTATACTTGACTATTACTTCGAAACAACAAACGGACAAATAAAATTGGTCTATACCAGCATTATGGGACTGGCACTTTTTACATTTACACTAACAGGATTTTGGCTTTGGTATGGGCCAAAAAGAATGAGAAAAAAACAATGAACCGTTAGCGCATTTACCCAAAAGTCGGGGTTTCGTGCTTTGCAGAAACATTTTTGTTTCGTACGATTTTTGCGCTAAAAATTCCACCCTTCGCCACCGATTTCGCGCCAGAGCAGATTGACTTATTCGAATCTGCAAGTTCGCGCGTTAGCACGGGAAAAAGCAATTGTTAGTAATCTGTGTTTTTTATTTTGGATTAATCGTTATGGCAGGAATTTGTTGTTGCTTGACATAATTGTTAAATTCAGGAATTTTTATATCCATAATTTCTTTTACCCTAGCAATTTGTTTATCGATTTTAGAGGCTAAATCTTCATACACTAGATAGGAACTTTTAGTTGGTTTTGTTTCTCCAGAAGATACTATTGAACCCAAACCAGCCATTTTATCATTTAATTGAACCGGAAATGCTAAAACATCCTGTGGTGCTTTTGCTTTTGGTTGCATTAATTTAGATTCAATATCCTCTAAATCAGCTACAATTGGTTTTGTTATTTTTTTCATATCCCGAACCATTGTTGAATCTTTTACATTTCCAAGATAGCCACTTATTTGGGTTTTTATTTTACGTATTTGATTGCAACATGCGCTTGATCTACTTTTTTGTTTATTTTTTGATGAAGGTCAAATTGTTCTTTCAAATCAGCATCAGAAGCTGTTACTCTAGGGTCTTTTTTAATTACGAACTCTTGTTCCGCTATACTCTCTTTATCTTCTACTAATCGTACTTTATAATTGCCTGGCAATACCCTAACTCCCTCTCCATTTCCTGCCCACATTACATTGGTTCCTTCAACACTTGTAACATTAGGGTACCGTAAATTCCATACAAAAACATTCATTCCGGCTTTGTTTGTTACATATCCGGGTTGCTCTTTATCTTTGTCTTGGTGGAATTCTTTGGCGATTTTCATTGGCTCTCCTTTTACATTATTTAAAGAAGAATACGTAATAATGCTATTATTTTGATCATCTAAAAATTCTAATTTTATTTCTTTAGTTGATTTTTTATCTAGTACATATCGAATAAGAACACCATTTGCTAAGTTGGTTCCTTCATTATTGTTTTCTCTTGAACCACCGTTCATTCTATACGTAGTCCTAGGTTTGTACAAATGTTTTGGCGCACTTACTTTCTTATCCATTATTTCATACAAAGGGCTAATGTCATCCAAAATCCAAAAAGCTCTACCGTGAGTAGCCACCACCAAATCGCTTTCTCTTTTTTGAATTTGTAAGTCACGAATAGGAGTAATGGGTAAATTCAAATTCAATTTTTGCCAAGAAGCTCCATCGTTAAATGAAACATAAATCCCGCGTTCTGTACCAGCGAAAAGTAATCCGGGCTTGTTAGGATCTTCACGTAACACGCGACAATATTCGTCCGCTGGAATACCGTTGGTTATTTTTGTCCAAGTTTTTCCGTAATCTGAGGTCTTAAATAAGTAAGGTGTACGATCACCATACATGTATTTATTGGCTGCCAAATAGGCTTTTCCTTTCACATGATCTGAGGTGTGAATGATACTGATTAATGAAAATTCTGGTAGCATTGTTGTTGGAATAGAAACATTATCCCAGTTTTTTCCATTGTTTTTTGAAACATGCACAAGTCCATCATCCGAACCTGTCCAAAGAACACCTTGTTCTAGCGGCGATTCAGAAATGGTAAAAATAGTAGCATACACTTCAGCACCAGTTTGATCTTTTGTTATTGGCCCACCGGTTTCCCCTGTTGTTTTAGGATCATTTCTCGTTAAATCGGGACTTATGATTTCAAATGAATGTCCACCATCTTCTGTAACATGTACATATTGAGACCCAATATACATTCGTTTTGGATTTTGGGGTGAAAATACAATTGGATACGTCCACTGAAAGCGATACTTCTTAGCTGCAGAAGATGCTCCAATATTGGTTTCAGGATAAGGAGAAATGTCTTGTCCTTGTTGTGTTTTTTTGTTGTATTTGCTTAACGATCCATCATATTCCCCACCATAAGTGATGTCAGAATTTGTTGGGTCAGCTTGAATATAACCTGCTTCACCTCCAGCTACAGGATACCAAGCATCTTTGCCTATTGAGTAACCATTTGTTCTTGAAGCAATTCTTATCGAACTATTATCTTGCTGTGCTCCATATACATTGTATGGGAAATCATTATCAACAGATACATGATAAAATTGAGCCGTTGGAATATCAAGAGCTGAAAAAGCACCTCCTCCGTTAAAAGTAACTTCGGCGCCTCCATCATCTGCAATAATAAAGTTTTCAGGATTTTTAGGGTTGATCCAAACGTCGTGTGTGTCTCCGTGATGCACCTCTATTTTTTTAAAAACTTTGCCGCCATCTTTGCTTTGCCAAGCATCTACGTTTAAGACAATGAGTCCGTTTTCATTTTTTGGATCTGCTTGTAAATTCATGTAATACCAGGGTCTTTGCCATAAATTTTTATCTTCATTGATCAATTCCCAATGTTCCCCGGCATCATCAGAGCGAAACAATCCTCCTTTGGCATTTTCGATCAAGGCATACAATCTATTAGGATTAACAGGTGAAACTGCAATTCCCATCTTTCCTAATAAACCTACAGGCATTCCGGGTTTTTCATTTAAACATTGCCAAGTATCTCCTCCATCAACCGACTTATACATACCAGAACCCAATCCGCCCGAAGACATTGAATGTCCGTTTCTGTAGGCTTGCCATAAAGTCGCATACACTACTCTAGGGTTAGTGGGATCTATTCGAACACAAACGGCTCCAGTTTCTGCGTTTTTTGATAAAACCAATTGCCAAGTTTTACCACCATCTTTAGAGCGATAAACACCTCTTTCTGAATTGGCATGAAATGGATTTCCCATCGCAGAAACAAAAACGATATCAGAATTAGTGGGATGGACTTCTATATTTGCAATGGCATCCGATTTTTCGATACCTATTTTTATCCAATTTTTGCCCCCATTTACAGATTTATACATACCATCGCCAAATGAAATATTAGAACGCATATCGGCTTCTCCCATACCAACATATACTACATTAGGGTCAGATGGGGCAACAGTTATTGCTCCTACAGAAGACGATTTGAAAATACTATCTGAAATGGGAAGCCATTCGTTTCCTCCATCAATTGTTTTCCAAACGCCACCACCCGTTGCTCCAAAGTAGTAGGTGAGGGGTTGGTCAACATGACCAGTTACTGCAAGTGAGCGACCCGCACGAAACGGACCTATATTTCGCCATTTTAAACCATTAAAAAGACTATCCGAAACAGTAGCTTGTTTATTATTATTTGCTGATTTTTTAATTTTTTGAGAAAATCCTGAGTCTGGAATTAGTAAAGCTAAAGATGAAATTAAAAAACCAAATCGAAATAAGTTGGGAAAAAACTGTTTCATAGTTTAGGATGTATTTAATTATTTTTAAAAATATAAAAGTAATCAAATTACTAAATAAATGATGAGATTTCTTTACAGATTTGGAATTAAATTATCTTTTCAGAAAGTTTCAGATAAAACTTTTTTAAAATCATTTTTGGACTTCTTCTAAACTATACTTGGCCCGTTGCTTCGGATCAAGTCAAAAAGTTGTGGGGAAATATTAAAAAGTTGATTTTTGTATTTTTAAATTAGATAAAAATGCAAGATTCTTTTAGTGAACTTATCAAGTTATTATTACCAGAAATAATAGTAGACTATTTTGAACTGACTTCTTATGAAAAAGGAGAAGAAATACTTCATCTTTATTTAA
>CAMCTL010000024.1 GCA_945878515.1 Flavobacterium psychrophilum
TAGGTTGCGAAACTTTTTGGGCAGTATTCAATACAAAAATCAGACGACCAGAAGCCTTGGCTTTGCCATTCGAACATTTTGAATTGTATCCAGAACAGAAAGCAACACATAATACTTTTTCCAAAATTAATCTCGGAAACGAAACTAAAATGGTCTTTGAAAAAAGGGTTGCTCTGTCGGATTTAGATATTGTCAATCACGTGAATAACGTAAAATATTTAGAGTGGTGTCTAGATTTTGTTGATGTAAAATTGATCTTAAATCAAAAAATAGAAAGTTTTGAAATGAATTTTATGAAAGAACTATCATTGAAAGACAAAGTCATACTTCACGAAAACGTGAATAATAAATCTACAATTTTTAGCATCACTAAAGATGATAAAACCTGTTTTGCCTTGCAGTTGAACTTGAAATAAACAAAAAAAGCTCCGATTTCTCAAAGCCTTTTTCTAATTTAATCAATAATTTATTTTGATTTCTTTTTGGAAACTTTTTTAGACTTTTTAGATTTCTTTTTTAGCATATCAATTTTGTCATTAATTCTTTTTTCAACCTCAAGAATATCAGAATCAAAAGAAAATTGTATAGTATGAAGCTCAGCATTTTTAATTTCATTTAATGCTTTCGTAAACTGTTGTTGTGCTTCATAAAGTATGGCTTTCTTTAAAAAAATCTCTGATTTGTTTATTCCTTTTATTGTCAAACCAAAATCTATCAGCTTTTGTGCTTCCTCATAATCTTCATTCAAAATCAAAGTTTGAATATAATAAGGATATACTTCAAGTGCATGAATATTAATAGTCAGTGCTTCTTGAAAATAAGTTTTAGCTTCCTCATAATTCCATAATTGCTCCGCCTGAATTCTCCCGTATAAACACAAAACCATCGTGTTTTTAGCATCATAAGACAATGCATAATCTAAAGATTCAATAGTTTCTTCAAGCGAATACGGATAATTATCCAAAGCTTGAAAAAGGTATTTATCAATTGTTTTCATTTCGTAAATTGGTTTTTAATTTCTGACGAACTCCTTTATAGCTTTTATCTGCTTTATCATTTTTGAAATCAGTACCAATAAAAACTCTAATAGGATTTCCACGCTGAATATTCAGTTGATTCTCCCATTGTTTTCCAACATGGTTCTTAAGCTGCTGTAGTGTTTCGTCTTCTAATTTTTTTAATAATCTTTCTGTTGCCAGTTTTTTGTTTTGATGTTGTGAACGACTATCCATAGCTACCGCAGCAATTCCTGTTGGAAAATGAGTTGCTCTAATGGCAGAACTTACTTTATTCACGTGCTGTCCGCCTGCGCCAGAACTTCGCATCGCCTGATAGTGAATGTCATTTTCTGAAATAGTTGTATTTTTCTGATTTTCGATTTCAAAAACACCGATAAACCAATTTTTGCGTTTGTGCATTTTCCGAAACTGACTCTGTCCAATCCATTGAATCGTTCCAATCCAAGAATTAGCAAATGGGGCTGCATTTTCTCCTTTTATAACAATTGTCGCAGTTTCTACAGTACCATTTTCCTGTCCTACTTCTCTTTGTAATACAGTTGTTTCTAATTGTAGTTCCTCCGCTTCATCTAAAACTTTTTTAAGCACTTGGGCAACAACCCAAGTGCATTCTGCAGGACCTCGACCCGCTGTTATTTGTATTATTTTTTCCATTTTTAGTTTTTTCTATCGGTCCATTCTAACGATTTTTGGCGTAAAAGTCCCCAGCACTTCGACCAATTCCGTTTGATTTCCCATTACTTTTTCAATGTCTTTGTAAGCCATTGGTGCTTCGTCAATATTGCCTCCAATTAAGGCTACATCATGAGCTTTTAATACTTTTTTAATGTCACTTTGTGTGAAAGTACTTTTGCATTTGGCTCTTGAAAACAAACGTCCAGCTCCGTGTGAAGCCGAATTTAAACTTGCTAGATTTCCTTTTCCTTTTACAATGTAACCCGGAGCCGTCATCGAACCAGGAATTATTCCCAATTGCCCTACGTCAGCAGGAGTTGCACCTTTTCTATGTACAATACATTCTTTTCCGTTAATAGTTTCTTTCCAAGCAAAATTGTGATGATTTTCGATCGTAACCACTATTCGTTTTCCTATAGCTTTGGCTATTCTTCTGTGAATATCATCGTGGCAAGCTTTTGCATATTCACCAGCTAAATTCATTGCTAGCCAATATTCTTGCCCATCATGTGTATTCAAATCCAACCAAGCCAAATGCTGTACATTTTTTGGTAATGGGCATTGTTTAGTTGCCAAATAGGTATAATGCTTGGCAATATTTGCACCCAAACCTCTGGAACCACTGTGCGATAAAACTGCAAAATATTCACCAACGCCAAGCTTCCAATCATTTTCTGGATTGTCGATTTTAGCAACTCCAAATTCAACAAAATGGTTTCCTCCTCCAGAACTACCAAGCTGTTTATAAGCTTTAGGTAAAAGACTTTTTAACAAAGGAATGTCTTGAAATTCACTCTTATAAAAAACTTCATGATCTGCTTTTACAGTCTGAGTTTCATTCATGCCGAATTTAGTGTTGTCTTTCAAAATCGCTTGCAATTGGTGCTCTTTCCCTTTGAAATAAGTAGCTGGCAAATCGAAAATCGAAAGACTCATTCGACAACCAATATCAACACCAACTCCATACGGAATAACAGCATTATCTGTTGCTAAAACGCCACCTATTGGCAAACCATAACCTGAATGTGCATCTGGCATTAAAGCACCAGCAACCGAAATTGGCAATTTCAAAGCGTCATACAATTGAAATTTAGCTTGTTCATCGATTTCATTTTCACCAAAAATGGTAAATGGAACACGAGTTGTTTTCAGCTGATGCATTCTTACCTGAACAGGTTTTATCAAACCTTCGGCCACTTTTCCCCAAGTTCCATGACCATCGAATTTTTCAGGATGAAGTAAAACTTCTTTTGCCTCTGTGAGAATGGCTTCTTTTTTATCTCTTTTTCTATACCTGTTTATCTGCCCAAGGGCGATGTTTACTGAATTGTTTTTTGGAAAGCCCAATTTAATCAGGTCTTTTCCGGATAATTTATTTCCCATAAATTTTTTAATAATTGTTTGTTGTTTTGCAAACTCATTTTTTTTCAAACTGAATAGTTTGAACAAAAACAGCAGCTTGCATAATCTTTTATCCTTGTGTGGATAAATAATGGAACTGTTATTCGGGAAAATTTGAAGTGTCTAGAATAAAAAAAGCCCGAAACTAAATGTCTTCGGGCTTTTTTGTATATCTAAAAAATAATTTCTAAGATTGAAATAGGCCACGAAGAAGTGCTGCACCAAATCCATTTGGTGTAAAGCTTTGAGGTGATGATGTATGTACAAACATTTTTCTTCGTTTTTAAAAGGTTATTATTATTTTGCGTGCAAATATTCAGAATTGCTTTTCGATTTTCCTAATTATTTTTAATAAAAATGGAAAAAAAAATTCATTAGTATGTTAAACCAATTTTTAAAATAGAAACAATATCCACAAAATCAGTAACTTATAAAATAAATTATGCAGTTCTAAAAATTAAAATTCACAAAAAAAGGCTCCAATCTATTGAAGCCTTTTAAACATTAAAATCTATTTTATTTTTTCACTACCAATCTAAATCCTTCTCCATGAATATTTAGAATTTCAACATTTGGATCTAGTTTGAGGTATTTTCTCAACTTGGCAATATAAACGTCCATACTTCTGGAAGTGAAATAGTTATCATCTCTCCAGATTTTTGTTAAAGCCAATTCTCTTGGCATCAAATCATTTTCGTGTTGAATCAACATTTTCAATAATTCGTTTTCTTTCGGAGATAATTTAACCGGTTCTTCTTCATTAAATGACAAGAATCTTAGTTTGGAATTCAAATGAAATTTCCCAATGCTAAACTCAAATTGAATTGGCTCAACTTGGGTTACTGATGATTTTCTTTGAATAATTGCTCTAATTTTCATCAGTAAAACCTCAGAGTCAAATGGTTTGTTCAAATAATCGTCGGCGCCAGCTTTGTATCCTTTGAGCACATCTTCTTTCATAGATTTTGCAGTAAGAAAAATTATTGGCACTTCTTGATTTTTTTCTCTAATCTCTTTGGCTAAGGTATAGCCATCTTTGTAAGGCATCATTACATCCAAAATGCACAAATCGTAATTGTCTTTCTTGAATTTTTCAAAACCTTCCATTCCATTTTTAGCTAAAACAACATCAAAGTCATTTAGCATTAAATAATCTTTTAGAACAGCCCCAAAATTGAGATCGTCTTCTACTAAAAGTATTCTTTTGTTTACATTTTCCATATTTCTAATTTATTAATGGTAATTTTATTATGAAGGTACTCCCTTTTCCCTTTTCACTTTCTACAGAAATCTGACCGTTATGGTCGTCGATAATTTTCTTTACATAAGCTAAACCTAGTCCATGACCTTTTACATCGTGTAAATCTCCTGTGTGCTCGCGATAAAATTTTTCAAAAACTCTTTTTTGAGCTATTTTACTCATTCCGATACCATTATCTTTGATTTTAATAATCAAAAATTCCTTTACATTTGCTGTAAAGATGTCAATTTGAGGAATATTTGGAGAATATTTAATGGCATTTTCCAAAATATTCACAATTACATTAATGAAATGAACTTCATTTAACAAAACATTTGTTCGTTCGGCTTCAAAATGTGTACTAATTATACCTTGTCGGTCTTCTAAAATTAAATTCACGTGCTCTATTGCATCGTCTATAACTTCTTGAATATTGACCGTTTCTTTGCTAATATCGAGTTCTTTCTTTTCTAATTTTGATATTCGCAACACATTCTCCACTTGGGCATGCATCCGCTTATTTTCATCCTTAATCATTTGAAGATACTTGAGCACCATCGCCTCATTACCAATGATTTTAGGATTTCTTATTGCGTCTAAAGCTAAATTTATTGTCGCTATAGGCGTTTTAAATTCATGTGTCATATTATTAATGAAATCAGATTTTATCTCCGAAATATGACGCTGACGAATCAATTGGTTCAGTGCACTTGTATAAGCAATAATGATAATGAGCGTAAAAATAATTGACAATAATGTGATTCCAATAAGCTCCGAAAGCAAAAATTTCTTTTTCTGTGGAAACGACACTTTCAATTCATATTTACTGTTTCCGTCATTATCTGAAAATATAGGTATAGAATACGTATTTTCTTCATCATCAATAAAGCCACCCGATTTTACTTTCGTGAGCAAACCACTACTGAAAATCCCAAATTCAAAATTTGTATTTACACCATATTTAACCAATTCCTTTTTCAACAAATTTTCTAAATCTTCCTTTGAAACCCTATCGTGCAAAAGCATTGTTGAAGCAATGTCTTTAAAGAAAATTTCAAACTGTGCTTTATCTAATATGTCTAACCTTCCAGATTTTTCTATTTTTACATCAGCTGTAATACCTTGCTGAACACTTGAATTATCAATATTATTATTGTTATATACTTCTGTAACTCGCTTAGAGTTAAAGTTTTTAAATTTTACACTATCTAATTTTTTTCCAAAAATAGAAGAAGTAATATCAAAATCTTCCTCTTTTAAAACACTTGAATAAACCGTTGTGGTATTGTTCTCATGATTTTTCTGAATATAATAAAACTCAAGTAAATCTACTTTCTGTGGAATTTTTCCTGTGCTATCTTTGTACCTATTATACTTATCAAAAAAACTATAGGCTTCTTGTTCTTGAAGTTCATCAGCTACCGTTCCAATCACAGATTTCACATGAAACTTGAATTGCTCATCGTTGTTATTTAACGAGGTATTGAACCAATACACTTGAACCAAAATTATCCCTATCAGGGATAAACTCATCAACAATATTAATATTCTAAAAAATAATTTACTCATCGATACAAAATTAGTATTTTAACAATATAAATAATAATAAATTAACCAAAGATTAACATCAAAGATTTTTGTTATGAAATATTTAAAATTTTAAGAATTTTTTCAATTTCCATTTTTGTTTTTATTACATCTACATTTTCAATAACAAAATCACTTTTTGCAATACGCTGCTCATCACTCCACTGCGATTTTATTCGATTTAAAACTTGTTCTCGAGTGGTTTTGTCCCGTTCAATTACTCTTTGAATCCTTAATTCTAATGGCGCCGTAACCGTTACTATCCAATCGCAATTTTTATAACTTCCACTTTCAAATAAAATGGCAGTTTCGTAAACAACCAACGGGGCTTTTTTGTGATTCGAAACCCAATCTTGGAAATGTTTTTTTACCGCTGGGTGAATAATGGCGTTGAGTAGTTTTAATTTTTCGGGATTTCCAAAGACAATTTTGGATAATTTTTCACGGTTCAAAATAGCGCTATCGAAGATTGAGTCTCCAAAAGTTTTTCTAATTGCATCGGTAATCTCTTCTGATTGCATGAGCTTTCTTGCTTCATCATCAGCTATAAAGATAGGAACATTAGCATCCAGAAAATAATTTGCAATTGTGGTTTTTCCACTTCCAATTCCTCCAGTTAATCCAATTATTTTTGTCATTTTATTTATTGAAAAATAATTCTGGAAATGCGTTTTGCGGTTTTTGATTCAGAATAATGATTTTAATAAATGATTCTATAAAACCAGTTCCGTATCCAAAAAATTGTTTCCAAACCGCTTTGACAGACAATAAACCCACTTTAAAACTTTTATTTTTATAGGTTGAAACCAAGAAAATCATCAAAAAATAAACAAAATACAATTGAAGCAAAATATCATAAGTAAATATCAACAAAACTACAGCAAAAAATAAACCAAGGATAAAAATCGATGGGAAGAAAAAAGTAAGCTTGTTGTATTGAGGATGCCAACTATTTAGTATTGGTCTGGCTTTGCCAAATTTATTGACCTGAACAGTAAATTTTCCCCAATCAATTCTTCGTTTATGATACACAGAAGCTTTTGGAAAAAGTTGAGTTTTGAAACCTAAATTCCACAAACGAAAGGATAAATCTGGATCTTCTCCTGGATGAATATTCCCAAAACCATTCGAAGCTTCAAATGCTTTTCGAGACAATCCCATGTTGAAACTTCTAGGTTGAAACTTATCAATTTTCTCCGAACCACCACGAATTCCGCCAGTTGTAAGAAAAGAAGTCATCGCAAAATTGATGGCTTTTTGAATATCCGAAAAACTAGCTAAAGCCGCATCTGGTCCGCCAAAACAATCAACATAATTATCTTTGAGTGCCTTAGCAACTTCTGTCAAATAACGTTGCGGAATAATACAATCTGAATCGAAAATGATAAAATAATCGCCTTTTGCTTTTTTCATTCCGTAATTTCTAGAATCGCCTGGACCAGAATTTTCCTTAAAAGAATAGGATAAATGCAGTTTTCCAGCGTACTTTCTAACCACATCATCACATCTCAAAGTAGAACCGTCTTCTACAATTACCACTTCAAAATTATCGGTATAATCCTGTTGCGCTAAACTCTCCAAAAGTTCATCCACTTCATCTGGACGATTGTAAACGGGTATGATTAAAGAAAAAAACATGTTTTTGAATAATTTTTAACAAAGATAAACTTTTATCCATAAAAAAACCATCACGAAAATGTGATGGCTTTCTAATTTTTGAAAGAAAAAATTTAAACAATACTAGGAATTCCTAGCATTTCATAAATATCTATTAAATTAATACAAACTAAAATATCAAATTAGATAAAGATTTGATTTAAACAAATTCACTACAAATTCAATGGGTCAACAACTTTCAACCCAGTAATATTTTTAAAATCGGAATCACTTGTAATTATGGTAAGATTATGAACTATTGCGGTAGCCGCAATAATTGCATCAGGAGTCTTTATTTTCCTGCTTCGCCGAATACTAATGCACTGTGAAACTATTGCTGGAGTTAATGCCAAAACTGTTGCGTCCTGTATAAAATCTTTTACAATTTGCTCCTTAGCTTTGTCAGAACTAATCCACGACAAAGCTTCAATCTCTGTTATAACCGAAATAATTGGCGTTTGGTCTAAAACGTCCGCCATAAAATTCATTTCTTTTTCAGTATATAATCCACAGAAAAAATTAGAAATTGCGTTATTGTCTACTAAATATTGTTCCATTCTTTTCTCATTTGTTGGGAATGGTCATTAAAACTTTTTGCATCTTCTTTTGTAAATACATCTCGATATTTTTCAGATAACTTTTTTTGCGTAGTTTCTTTTTCAATAACTAAACCTTCTTGTTTTTTAAAAACTATAATTTCTAACTCTTGCCCTAAATAATCGTCCGGGAACTCTAAAGTCAAATTAAAATTACTTTTTGTTGGCGTTATGAATGTTCGTATCATAAGTAATTAAATTGAATATTGAATGTCAAAGTTACAAAAAAAAACAAGCAGCAAAATACTTTTTGACACCTACTGTTGGTATTGACTTTTCAAGAAAATCGCTACTATGGTTTTATAAAAAAAATCATCAACTTTTGATTGATGATTTTTAAAATATCTAAATTTTAAATATTGATAGTACTTTAAACAATACTAGGAATTCCTAACATTTCGTCAGCATCTGCTTTATAATCTACACCTTCGAACCCGAAACCAAAAAGGTTAAGAAAATCTTGTTTATAGCCTGGTAAATCTCCTAATTCAGGCAAATTTTCAGTTGTGGCTTGTTGCCACAAAGCAGCTACTTTTTCTTGAACATCGTCACGCATTTCCCAGTCGTCCACTCTAATTCTTCCTTTTTCATCGGTCGGAATTGGCTCGCCTGTGTACAATCTATCTTGGTATAAACGTTGGATTTGTTCGATACAACCTTCGTGAATCCCTTCTTCTTTCATTATTTTATACAACAAAGAAATATACAAAGGAATCACAGGAATCGCTGAACTAGCCTGAGTTACCAATGCTTTATTCACCGATACATAAGCTTGTCCATCAATCGATTTTAAACTATCAGAAATCGAGAAAGCGGAAGATTCAAGGTGATCTTTGGCACGACCAATAGTTCCTTTTCTGTACACTGCCTCGGTCAATGATGGACCAATATAAGAATAAGCAACTGTTATAACTCCGGGAGCTAGAAGGTTTTCTGCTTTCAACGCTTCCATCCACATTGCCCAATCTTCTCCGCCCATGACCGCTACGGTGTTGGCAATATCATTATACTGACAAGGAGCAATACTAATTTCTGTCACAATTCCTGTATGAAAATCGACGGTTTTATTCGTGTATTTGTCTCCAATGGGCTTCAAAACTGAACGATGCAAAACGCCCGTAACAGGATGCAAACGAACTGGTGAAGCCAAACTATAAATGACCAAATCCACCTGACCTAAATCTGCCTTGATCAAGTCTAAAGTTTGTTTTTTAATTTCATTAGAAAACGCATCTCCGTTGACACTTTTGGCATACAAACCTGCTTTATTTGCTTCATTTTCAAAAGCTGCCGAATTGTACCAACCTGGTGAAGCCGGCTTTCCTTCTAACGGAGGTTTTTCAAAAAATACACCAATCGTTGCTGCGTCAGAGCCAAAGGCCGCTGTAATTCTCGAAGCCAAACCAAATCCTGTTGATGCTCCAATTACTAAAACTTTTTTTGCACCTTCAACTTTACCTTGCGATTTGATGTAATCTATTTGATTATTCACACTTTGTGCACATCCAACTGGGTGCGCGGTTGTGCAAATAAAGCCTCTCATTCTTGGTTCTATATTCATTCTGGTTTATGGTTTGTTGTTAATTGTTTGTTGTTTTTTTTGAATTGGCGACAAATATAAAGTATAATGACTAATTCAGCAACGCTTTTGCGTGGTTTAATGCGGAATCCGACACAACGGTTCCTGATAACATTTGTGCAATTTCGACCACACGTTCTTCGTTCGATAATAATCGCAATTCTGATTGGGTGTCTTCGCCAACTGTTGCCTTAGATACTTTGAAATGTGCGTTTCCTTTTGCCGCAATTTGTGGCAAATGTGTTATTGCAAATATTTGCATCGACTGACTCATTTCTTTCATAATTTCGCCCATTCTATTGGCAATTTCTCCAGAAACACCTGTGTCGATTTCATCGAAAATCAAAGTCGGCAGTTTTGAATACTGCGCTAAAATAGCTTTCACGGCCAGCATAATTCTTGACATTTCTCCGCCCGAAGCTACTTTTTTCAACAAACCAAAATCGGTTCCTTTATTGGCTGAAAATAAAAACTGAAGTTCGTCTTTCCCGTTTTCAAAATAGTTCGAAGCTAGGCTTAAATCCATTTTAAAACGAACATTGGGCATTCCCAAAGTCTCCAAAATTGAAATTAATTGCTGTGATAATACAGGAACTGCTTTTAGTCTTTTCTCGTGAATTTTGTCGGATAAACTGTCTAAAACTGCAGCTTTTTGCTGAATAGACTCGTTTAAAGAAGCTATTTCGTGTTCCAAATTTCCCAATTCTAAAACAGAATTTTCTAATTTGCTTTGAATTTCTAATAATTCGTCAACAGATTGGACTTGGTGCTTCTTTTGCAAACTATAAATCAATTGTAACTTCTGACTGATTAATTCCAATTGTTCTGGATCATTGATAAGCTTTTCAGAACATCTATTTAATTCAACAGAAATATCATCAAATTCAATGGTAAGGCTTGTAACTCTTTCTAACAAAGACAAATATTCAGGCGAAAATGAAGCTATTTTTTGCAGCGATACCTTGATTTCTTTCAAATTATGTAGCACTCCAATTTGTTCTTCATTGGCAACAGCCAAAGATTTATCTATAGATTCTTTAATGATTTCGACATTATTCAACTGTTCGAAATCGGCTTCGAGTATTTCTTGCTCGCCAGATTTCAAATGGGCTGCAATCAATTCATCCAATAGAAAAGTATTGTAATCCTTTTCTTTTTGGGACTCGGTTAGTCTTTTTTGTAATGAGTTTAGCTTCGACTTATCGGATTTATAACTTTTTAAAAGCGTTTGATACTCTAAAATATTTTCTTGATTAGTTGCAATGGCATCAATAATTTCAAATTGAAATTGCTCTTCTGATAATTCTTGCGTTTGGTGTTGCGAGTGGATATCTATCAAATAAAAACTCAATTCCTGCAATTCCTGCAAATTTACTGGACTGTCGTTGATAAAAGCCCTAGATTTCCCCGATGGCAGAATCTCACGACGGATGATGGTTTCGTCTTCATAATCCAAATCGTTGGCTTCAAAAAAAGGACGCAAATTGTATTTCGAGATAGCAAAATGTGCTTCGATAACGCATTTTTCTTCTTTATTCTTAAGCGATGTTAAATCTGCTCTTTTTCCTAAAACCAATCCTAAAGCACCTAAAATTATGGATTTTCCTGCACCAGTTTCTCCTGTAATGATCGAAAAACCTTTAGAAAAATCGATAGACAATTTTTCTATTAAAGCATAGTTTTTAATGGATAAGGAGGTTATCATTTATTTAAAAATTAAAAATATAATCATAAAGTAAACACAAATCAAACTGGATATTAAAATTTTATTCCGCCCCATTTGCTAGAATTCAAGGGAGAGGTTTTATTTAGACTTTCGACCAAATCTGCTATTGAGACATTAGGTCCACCAGAAAATATAGAAACAATTTCGTCAGCTTTTGCATCAAAAAACACTCTAGTTACAAACGCATTGGGCTTTACTGCATTTAGTTTTCCAATATTTAGCAATGATGATTTAATTTTCTCTTTGGCTGCTTTAATATCTTGAGTCATTAGGTCTAAACCTGAATGATACATCAAAGACGATTCTCGTATATCCTTATAAACCGGAGACAATAAATCTTTTGCTAAAAAATACCTACTCGTTAATCCGTCCGAAAGATTCCAACCTTTGTTTCCACTCTGCTGGGCTACATCGGCAATGTTTTGAGCAATTTCTAAAAATGGACTGCCACCTTGAGACGTGAAAGTATCTGCATCCAATCCTAAAATAACATAGCAATAAAACGAAACTACTGAAACCAAATTCGATTCAAACTGATTTGGATTGAATACGAGTTGCTGGTTTTGAGTATAATTAAAATTAAAATCTTTGTCGTTAATGTTTACAATTGGAGTAGAATAAGAGGAATTATAAACCAATCTAGCAGATTGCACTTGAATTGTAGCAGTGAATTTATCAGAATCATAAGTAGCAATATTGATAAACATCGAACAATTTATCTTTTCATTTTGTTTGACATCTTGCTCTGTCCATTTGGTTTTATTGACAAATTCGCTCAACGACGTCTCTAGCATTTTAAAAACCTCCTGATTTACGTTTGTCAATCTATCGGTATTGAGCGAAACGGTGCAATTAAACTCCTGAGAATGAGCAAGTCCAAAAGTAAATATCAAGAAAAAAACAAATATTTTAGTCATAAAGCGTTCGTAATTATTGATATGAAAATGGAAAATAAAAAACTTACAATTAAGAATTAGTTTATTGAAAATGAGCAATTACTTTATTCATAATATCATTTGCAACGGCTTCTTTCGATTTTAATTCCATTGGTTCAACTTTGAAATTCCTATCGATAAAGGTAATTTTATTGGTTGGTTTTCCAAAACCAGCTCCTTCATCTTGCAAAGAATTTAAAACGATCAAATCTAGGTTTTTTTTCTGAATTTTCGACTTTGCATTTTCAATTTCATTTTCAGTCTCTAAGGCAAAACCAATTAAAAATTGATGGGTTTTGATTTCGCCCATTGAAGCCAAAATATCCTTCGTTTTTTCGAGCTCGATTGCAAAGTCATTGGCTTCTTTTTTAATTTTTTGAGAGGCAACGGTCTTTGGTTTATAATCTGCTACGGCTGCGGCGGCAATGGCAACATCGACATTTTTAAAATAATGATGGCAAGCATCATACATTTCAAGAGCTGAAACAACTGGAACTACTTCTATTAAATGATTTTGAATTTTTAAGTGCGATGGCCCACTAATTAAAATCACCGAAGCTCCAAGATTTGCTGCGCTTTGAGCAATATCGAAACCCATTTTTCCTGTTGAATGATTGCCAATAAAACGCACAGGATCTATTGCTTCATAAGTTGGTCCAGCGGTAACTAGTATTTTTTTTCCTTTGAGAGGTAATTTTTTTTCTAAGTCGGCTTCTAAAAAGGCAACAATGTTTTCTGGTTCTGCCATTCTGCCTTCGCCAGATAAGCCGCTTGCTAATTCGCCGGTTTCAGCGGGAATTATAATATTTTGGGACAATTTTAATTTACGAAAACTTTCCAATGTTGAAGGATGAATGTACATATCCAAGTCCATTGCAGGAACAAAATATACGGGGCATTTTGCAGATAAATAGGTAGCAATCAAAAGATTATCGCAAACGCCATTAGCCATTTTAGACATGGTATTTGCTGTAGCAGGTGCAATAATCATCAAATCTGCCCAAAGACCTAATTCAACGTGGTTATTCCAAAGTTCATTTTCGTCTTCTTGATTATAAAAACTAGAATAAACAGGTTTTTTTGATAAGGTAGATAAGGTAAGTGGTGTTATAAAATCCTTAGAAGCAGGTGTCATGATCACTTGGACATGTGCACCTGCTTTTATGAAAAGTCGAACTAGTGAAGCTGTTTTGTATGCTGCAATTCCACCGGAAATACCAAGTAAAACTTTTTTCCCACTTAATACTGACATTTAAAGCAATTTATTTGTTTCCTTCGCTGTGGTAAATTTTACCTTCCAACCATTCTTGAACTGCTAAAGCGTGTGGTTTAGGCAATTTTTCGTAAAACTTAGAAACTTCTATTTGTTCTTTGTTTTCAAAAACTTCTTCAAGACTGTCATTATAAGTAGCAAATTCCTCCAATTTTTCGGTCAACTCTTTTTTGATATCGGAATTGATTTGATTTGCTCTTTTGGCCATAATCGTTATCGCCTCATAAACATTTCCAGTTGGTTCTTCAATAACATTTTTATTGTAGGTTATAGTGTTTACTGGAGCATTTGTCTTTCTTAAATCCATTACTTTATTTATTGTTTAGTGAAATTTTTTAAATCGTTATCAATTCGAGCCAACATATCATCGGCAATTTTTTTGTGTTTTGTGTCCGGTTTAAATTTAATTAAATTATTGTACGCTACTTTTGCAAAATTCAATCGTTCTTCCATTTTACTAGGTATACTGTTAATTCCTAATTGATAAGCAGAATCGAATTTATAAAATAACGCATCTTCTTTAAAAGGTGTTCCAGGATAATCGGAAACAAAATTGTCAAGCGCTACCATTGCCGACTTGTAATCCATAATGGTATTATATTGTTTGGCATTTTCGTAAACTTTTCTTTCAATTTTCTCATTTAATTCTCGTAATGTTTTATTGGCCTCTGGCAAATACGTAGAATTAGGATAAGTATCTATAAAACCTTGCAATTTCTCGATAGCTTTGAAAGTATCTACTTGATCTAAACTATAAATTGGCGAAAGTTTTGAAAAACATTTTGCGCCAAGAAAAGCCGATTCTTCAATTTTTTCACTTTTTGGATAACTATTAGTAAAACTTTCAAATTGATATGCAGCCAAATAATATTGCTCTGTTTTATAATACGACTGAGAAAACATATAAAACAATTTTTCTGCTTGTGGTTTTCCTCGATAAGATGGAGCAATTTGTTCAATTAATCTAATTGCATCATCATATTTTCCAGCATCATACAATTTAGAAGCCATTTCAAATTTTACACCAATATCCTCTGATTTCAATGCTTTTTGAAATTCGCTACATGAAGCAAAAAAGAGCACGAAAAGGAAACACGAAACTATTTTTTTAAACACAATTATGATGTTTTTTTTAGATTTTTGAATCTTCATTCTAGTTTTTTATCAAAATTATGCCATCTAAGACTCATTTCCTTGAAATACATATTGATAAATTTAATTTGCAAATTTACGTATTAAATTAGCGACTTCAAAATATATTTTTCTAAGTAAAAAAGAACGGATTTTAATTCAATTTATTGAATTTTTTTACAAACTCGTTTATACTGTTTCCGAGGGATTCATTCGCTGATACAAGAGGTAAACGCATAATATTTTCTGCTAAACCGAGTGATTTTATAACTTGTTTGATTCCCGTGGGATTTCCCTGCTCAAAAATCATGTCAATACAATCCGAAAATTGATAGTGAATTTTAAAAGCATCGTCCACTTTTCTATTCAATCCCAATCGAATCATTTCTGAAAATTCTTTTGGAAAGGCTTGCCCAAGTACCGAAATAACTCCAGAAGCGCCAGCTAAAACCATTGGTAAAGCAATCATATCATCACCTGATAGTACAAGAAAACCCTTAGGTTTATCTTTAATTAATCGTAAAGCTTGAATCATATCACCAGCTGCTTCTTTGACAGCTACTATATTTTCGAAATCATTCGCCAGTCTTAGAACTGTAGTTGGCGCCATATTTACTCCTGTTCTACTAGGAACATTATAAAGAATAATTGGTATTGGTGACACGTCTGCAATAGCTTTGAAATGCTGGTAGATGCCTTCTTGAGTGGGCTTGTTATAATAGGGCGAAATGGAAAGAATTGCTTCAAAATCAGACAAATCTCTTTCTTTTAATTCCTTGACAACCTCTGCTGTATTGTTTCCTCCTACGCCAAGAACCAACGGCAATCTTTTTTTATTGGCATCAACAATTGTCTTGATAACCATTTCACTTTCTTCTTTTGTCAACGTGGCATTTTCTGCGGTGGTACCAAGAATAACCAGATATTCAATTCCTCCATCTACAGAAAGATTTACTAATCTGACCAATGCCTCAGTATCTATTGAGAAATCCTTTTTAAATGGAGTTGCAAGTGCAACGCCTGTTCCAATTAATGATTGCATAATTTTTTAAAATTTATTTAATATTTTTAAATACCTGAATAATTCCGCTACAAATACGGTATGATTATCGGCATTTGTATTGACCATAAAATGGTTTAATTTCTTATCTACTGATGAAAAACCAACTTTGAATTGCGCTCTTGACTGATGAGTAACCTTTTTTAAAAATGCTTTTTCAACATCGTAATAACTAATTAACAAATCAAATTTTTCTTTGATAAATCCTCTTACTACTGGGTTTGTAATTTGCGTATTCCAATTCAAATGTTGGATTCCAAAAGTTGGATACTGATACGTTTCATTTTTCTTCCATTTGTCTCTATACAAAATTATTTTGATGTTGCTTTCAGAAATTCCATGAACTACTATTTCTTTTATCAATGCTTCTTTTTCTGAAAAATAGCTTTCATCAATTAGCAATCCAACTGTGCGAATTGAATTTATTTCATTTTGAATATTTGCATTGTGAATATTTTTTTTTAAAATTTTTAATAAAAAATAATTCTTTAGGTGATTTAAAAACATAGTACTTTTACCGCATTGCAAAATTAATTAATTAAGTCACATTTCTGATGGTAAAGCTAAAAAAGTATATTGGTGTTTTAAAACTTTTTGTTATAATCTTAACACTCTCTTTGATTGTTTCTTGTGCTAATAAAAGGTATTTTGTTTCGAAAATTGAAGCTCAAAGAATTACAATTACCAGCAAAGAAGCACAAAATCAACAAATTGAAAACTACATAAAACCATTTCGAGAACACATCAACCAAGATTTAGACAGCGTTTTGGCTTTTTGTCCGGTTACTTTAGACAAAAATGATGGGAAATGGCAATCTACCATTGGAAATCTTATGGCCGATATTGCTTTGAACAGCGGTAATTTAGTTTTTAAAGTACGTGAAAAAAAAGACATTGACCTTTGTATTCTCAATAGTGGTGGTATCCGAGCAATACTCCCGAAAGGAAATGTTACCTCAAGAACTGCTTATGAAATTATGCCTTTTGAGAATAGTTTAGTTGTAATAGCTTTGAAAGGAGAACAGATATTTGAATTAGTAGATTATTTTATTGCAGCCCAAAAAGCACATCCTTTATCAGGAATAACATTCACTATTGGGAAAGATAAGATTGCAAAAAATATAGTAATCCACGGAAAACCAATTGAAAAAGAAACAGTTTATTATGTGGCCACAAATGATTATTTAGCCAATGGTGGAGACAACATGAACTTCTTTAAAAAAGGAATTCAAAAATACGATTTAGATTACAAGCTAAGAAATGTCCTCATAGATTACTTCAAAGAAGTCGATACGATTCCTGTAATTAATGATGTTAGAGTTATTGAGGAATGATATTTTAGATTTTTGATTTTAGATTGTAGATTGCAGGTGACAGGTTTCAGATTTAGATTTAGATTTTTGATTACAGAATAAAAATAATAAAAAATGAAAAGAAGAGATTTTATAGAAAAAACTGCTGCCAGTGCGGCATTTTTGGGTTTAGGATTGTCGTTGAGCAGTTTTAAATCAAGCCCTAAACATATCACTATACTTCACACCAATGATGTTCATAGCCATATTGATCCTTTTCCTATGGATCATCCTCGGAATCCAAATATGGGTGGTGTGGCTAGAAGAGCTTCATTGATTGAAACTATTCGTCAAGAAAATCCAAATGTTTTACTATTGGACGCTGGCGATATATTTCAAGGCACACCATACTTCAATTATTATGGTGGCGAATTGGAATTCAAATTGATGAGTATGATGAAATATGATTTATCAACAATAGGTAATCATGATTTTGATAATGGTATTGATGGCCTAAGAGCGCAAATACCTCATGCGACTTTCGAATTTGTATCGGCAAACTACGATTTCAAAAACACGCCTATGGATGGTTTTGTAAAACCGTTTAAAATTTTCAATAAAAACGGAATCAAAATCGGTGTTTTTGGACTTGGAATAGAACTTCAAGGTTTGGTAGATAAAGCAATGTCTAAAGAAACGGTTTACAATGATCCTTTAGAAACTGCCCAAGATATGGTTCGAATTCTAAAAAAAGAAAATAAATGTGATTTGGTTATTTGCTTGTCGCATCTTGGTTATAAATACAGTAAAGATGATGCCAATAAAATATCCGATTTAAAACTAGCCGAACAAACTAAAGATATTGACTTAATCATAGGTGGTCACACGCATACTTTTTTGGATAAACCAACTATTGTCAAAAACACAGAAGGCAAAGACGTTTTGGTTAATCAAGTGGGTTGCTACGGTATCAATTTGGGCCGAATTGACTTCTATTTTGACAACGATAAGTCAAAAATCGTTCAAGGTAAATCTATTGTAGTTTAGCCTTTTGGTCTTATTATTTCAAGTGCTAAAAGAAAGATTATCAATTACAAAATCATTTTTTGAAATTCACTTTCAGAAATTATTGGAATGTTCAGCTTGGCTGCTTTTTCTAGTTTTGCAGGTCCCATATTGGCTCCAGCCACAACAAAATCAGTTTTAGCCGAGATGGAGCTTCCTACTTTTCCTCCATTGTCTTCGATGGCTTTTTTCAAATCGTCTCTTGAAAATTGTTCGAAAAC
The DNA here is from genome assembly GCA_945878515.1 of Flavobacterium psychrophilum. Classification (GTDB taxonomy): domain Bacteria; phylum Bacteroidota; class Bacteroidia; order Flavobacteriales; family Flavobacteriaceae; genus Flavobacterium; species Flavobacterium psychrophilum_I. Next base: position 18,457 of record CAMCTL010000024.1, read on the forward strand.
TCCTGAGACTACGAAGGTTTTGCCTTGTAATTTTTGAGTTGCATTTGGATTTATAATTTCTATTGTTTCCAATTGAAGTCCAAAGTTTTTCAATCTTTCAATTGTAATTTGGTTTTCTTGATTTGCGAAAAATTCAATAAGACTTTGCGCAATTCGTTCCCCAATTTCGTCCACCAAAATCAAATCCATTATACTGGCTTGGCTTAAGGCATCAATATTTTTGTAATGTTTTGCCAATTTTTTTGCCACTGTTTCGCCAACAAATCGAATTCCAAGTGCATATAAAACCCTTTCAAAAGGAATGTTTTTTGAATTTTCGACACCTTTAACTAAATTTTCTGCCGATTTCTGCGCCATTCTTTCCAAAGGTAAAATCTGTTCGACCTTCAACTCATACAAATCAGCATAATTCTTAACTAAATTATTATTGTACAATAAAGCCACAGTTTCTCCACCAAGCCCGTCGATATCCATTGCTTTTCTGGAAATAAAATGCTGAATTCTTCCAATAATCTGTGGTGGACAACCGTAAAAATTCGGGCAATAATGATTGGCTTCGCCTTCGCCACGAATCAATTCCGATTGACATTCTGGGCAATGCGTAATGTATATTGCAGGCTCTGAATTGTCCGGACGTTTGCTCAAATCTACAGCAATAATTTTCGGGATAATCTCTCCTCCTTTTTCTACAAAAACAGTGTCGTTCAGGCGTATGTCTAATTTTTCTATTTGATCGGCATTGTGTAAGGACGCACGTTTTACAATCGTTCCTGCTAATTGCACAGGTTCTAAATTGGCCACTGGTGTAATTGCTCCTGTCCTTCCTACTTGATAGGAAATAGAATTCAATTTGGTGGAAACTTGCTCCGATTTGAATTTATATGCTATTGCCCAACGAGGCGATTTGGCAGTAAAACCCAATTCTTCTTGATGCTGAAAATCATTCACCTTTATAACCACACCATCGGTTTCATAAGGAAGATGGTGCCTATGAACATCCCAATAATCAATAAACTGGAAAACTTCTTCTAAATTTTTTGCCAGTTTAGATTCTTTTGGCACTTTGAGTCCCCAATTTCTGGCAGTTTCCAAACCTTCGAATTGTGATTTAAAAGGCAATTTATTTCCAATGATAAAATACAGTAAACAATCTAAAGGTCTTTTGGCCACTTCGGCGCTGTCTTGCAATTTCAAACTTCCCGAAGCGGTATTTCTTGGATTGGAATACGGGGTTTCGCCAATTTCAATCAATTCCTGATTCATCTTTTCGAAACCCGCAAAAGGCAAAATAATCTCTCCACGAACATCAAATATTTCTGGAAAATCACCCCTCAATTGCAAAGGAATTGCTTTTATGGTCTTGATATTATTGGTTACATCATCGCCTTGAACGCCATCACCACGAGTAACGGCACGTTTTAATTTTCCGTTTTCATAAGTTATAGCGATTGAAGCACCGTCGTATTTCAGCTCGCAAGTATATTCCAACGAAACATCGCCTAACACTTTTTGAACTCTTTTTTCCCAATCTAATAGTTCTTCTTTGGAATAGGAATTGTCCAAGGAATACATTCTGTGGTCGTGTTTTACAGTCTCAAAGTTTTTTGTAATTGAGCCACCAACTCTTTGCGTTGGCGAATTATCGTCTTTAAATTCTGGGTTTTCATTTTCTAATTTTTGAAGTTGTTTGAGTTTTACATCAAACTCAAAATCAGAAATAGTGGCATTATCCAGTACATAATAATTGTAGTTGTGTTGATTGAGTTCTTCTCTTAAGGTTTGAATTGTATTTTGAATATCCATAGAAAATAAAATTGGCTATTTTAGTATTTGAAATAAAGTACTAAAATAACCAATTTAAAGGAATTCCGTCGAAAAAATTACGATTCAATAATAGTATTTATTTGTTTGAACAATTGTCCGTCACTCAAAATGGCGCCTTGTTGTATCAATTGGAAAATAGAAGAATTTCGGTCTTCGGTAAAGACTTTTTTTCCTGTTTTCATTTCAATATTTTCAGTAAACATATTGTCAATTAGCCATTGTAAACCAATTTTGGATAAGAAATCGGTTTCAGGCACCAATGATTTCAAAACGATAGATTGCACATACGAATCAAAACATTGAAAAAGGAAAATATGGTTTTTAGAAAAATGTTCTAAATATTCGGCCCTACCCAAAACACCTTCCCAAACCAAATCCGAGAAAACGTCTAGTTCTTGTTCTGCGACTTCTGGAGTTTCTGTTTTAATTTTGTCCCACTCGGCTTTGTCAATAGCTTGGGTTGCTAAGAAATTGATGAATTCTTGGTGTAATTCGTCGAATTGTTCTTTGGTTAATCTGGTGTATTTCATAAAGTCGTTTATTTGCCGCAAAGGCGCAAAGACACTAAGTTATTTTTAAACTTTTGGAATTAATTTTTACTTCGCCAGCCAGACAATATAATTTGAAAAATGTTTACTGTTGCAATAAAATTTGCATCTAAAACAAATCTTTGTGACTTTGTGACTTCGTGGCATGGTAAAAAAAAGCCCTCTCGAATGAGAAGGCTAATTTAAAACTTTTCTGATGATTAGAAAATATATCTAATACCAAATTGTGCTTGCCATCTTGAAGCCAAGCTGGCATCGTAGCTAAATGTTTTAGTTTGATCACCATTAAAAGTGTAAGTAGGAACATTAGTAGTTCGATTCAATGTCACACCAATCGGTTGAACGCTATTAGGTTGTTGAATTAAACCCCATTCAGAATTCAATAAGTTACCAAGATTTAAAACGTCAATACTAAATTGTATAGTGTTTACTTTTTTTGCTGCACCAACATTAAAGTTATAATCTTGTAAGAATTTGAAATCCCATTTGCCTCTCCAAGGCGCTAAAGCACCGTAACGTTCCGCATATTGGCCTCTTCTTCCGCTTAAATAATCATCTTGACTAATATATTTATCCAAAGCTGCCCCTTGACCAGCACCTGAAAAATTCATAGTTGCAATCTCAGCTGTAGTTGGAATGTAAATTAAATCATTTGCTATTCCAGCACCATTCTCTACACTATCATCATTATTTAAATTTCCTCCATAGGTGTAGCTAAAACGTCCGCCTTGTGCATACTCAAAGAAAGTGGATATAGTAGTTGCCCACTTATCATTACCATATTTCCATTTTTTAGAACCTACACCAATAAATCGGTGCGTATCTCCATATTTAGAATTAGACAGTACGTCATTATTCACATTTCCTAATGCGGGGTTAAAATTGAATGCATCTCCAGTAATTTCAGCTTCAATAGAATTGACATCCATAGATTTTAAATAGTTGTAAGCTACACTAGCATACAAGCCATTTGTAAAAGTTTTTTGAAGTTTTACAGAGGTATTAAATGCGCTTCCTTTGTTGGAATTAGTCAAAACATAAGCATGTGATCTTGCGGGAAAACCAAAATCAGTCCACACTCCATAATCAGACGAATTGTATATTGGTCTAGAATCTGCAGCTGGTGTACCATCTAAATTTTTCAAAGAACCTGTTGGAGTTTTTAATCCCCAATCTTGAACGTGTACTGCATTTAAATCTTTGTTGTAAGACATATCAACGGTCAAGATAAAGTCGCCGTCAAACTTATGATCTAAACCAAAACTAGTTCTCCACACTTGTGGAAATTTAAAATCTTTATCCACAACTTGATAATAGAAAGGATCGATTCCACTTACTTGATTTCCTATCCATACAAACGGAAGTCTTCCTGTAAAAATACCAGTTCCACCGCGCAATTGAGTCGTTTTTGCACCGTTAACATCCCAATTGAAACCTACTCTTGGTGACCATAACAATGCATTTCCTGGTAATACTGTTGAATCTAAATTAACTTGCTTTCCATCTTTAGGATCATAATACTTAATTCCAGGAAGATAACCTTCAGAATTGTCAGTATCAATGAATTTTTGAATGTTTTCTGAAGTGTTAAAATACAAAGGTTTATCGGCTCTTAATCCGAAAGTCAATTTAAAATCATCATTAATACTCCACTCATCTTGCACATAAAAAGCCAATTGCCCAACTGTTGTTTCTGATAAATTCCAACCACCATTTGTTCCAGCTTCAAATTTGTTTCTGGCATCAAATGTCGCTTGAGCACTTGCAAAAGCTGCAGCGTAATAACTTGGAGTTGCTGGTCCGCCTGGAATTGCAGGTGCGCCAGGTAATAGATTTTCAGCAAATTTAGTCATATCAACACTTCCGAAAACATCAAAACCATAACCTTTTAGGTTAAATGAATTTTTGAAAAGAAATTTTTCAAAAGAAAATCCAGCTGTAAAAGTATGATTTCCTTTCACAATGTTTAGGTTATCACTAATTTGAATTACTTTTTGATCCAATTGGTTATTGATAGAAAAAGGTTCGTGTCCTGCAATAATATAAGGTGAACCATCTTTTGTAATACTAATAACTGGAGCTGGAGTAGAAAAAGGATTTCTAAAATCATTAAAGTGAGTATAACCTGCTTGCAGTTTATTAGAAATTGTTTCAGTAAATTTTGAATTCAACTCAACTAAGAACGAATTTATTTGATTATTTATTTCATATCCTGAGTTTGCAAACTGCATTGTATTGAAGTCTGGTCCTCTTCTACGAATTGCTGTTGGATGCGCAGGTTTGTCTTTGGACGCGTCTAAAAAATTATATATAAAGGCAAATTTATGATTGTCGGCAATATTCCAATCCAACTTTACAATACCTTTACTAGAATTTGAATTGTGTGTAAAACCTTGATAAGAACCAGTATTGTATCCAAGTTTAGCCAATTCAGTTGAAACGAACATTAAATCTGTTGCTAAGACTCTGGACTCATTCACGCCAGTAGTGCTATTTCCATCGTTGGCAACAACATTTGACCCAGCATCGCTACGTTGATCAATTTCATAATTGGCAAAAAAGAATAATTTATCTTTTACAATCGGACCACCAATACTAAAACCAGCTTGTGTTTGCTCTAAATTTGGAACAACAATTTCTTGACCATTGACTTTACTTCCTGTCATTCCATCATTTCGGAAAAAGCTATAAGCGGTTCCGTGAAATTCATTTGTTCCAGATTTTGTTACTGCATTTACAGAAGCTCCTGTAAAACCTGATAATGTTACATCATAAGGGGCTGTGGCAACTTGAATTTGGTCTATTGCATCCAAAGAAATGGGCTGAGCTCCTGTTTGTCCGCCTGGTGTCGCAGCATCTAATCCAAAAGGATTATTGAAAATGGCACCATTCAAGGAATAGTTGTTGTATTGATCATTCCTTCCACCAAAAGAACCGCCACTAGCTGTTGGCTCTAATCGAGTAAAATCTTCGGCGGATCTTGAAATCGTTGGTAACGAAGATAGCTCTTTTCTACCAATGGTAGTTTCTGCCCCAGTTCTACCACTTCCAAATACTTTACTTTTCGAAGTTATTTTAACTTCGTTCAGGCTTTGATTTTCGCTAACCAAAACAAATTCAAGCGCAGTAGTTTTTCCCAATTCAAGAAAAACATCACTAATCTCTTGTTTTTGATATCCTACAAAGGTTGCAGTAACCTTATAAGGCCCGCCAATTTTCATGTTTAGCATACTGAAACGGCCATCTGAATTAGAAACTGTCGAATACTTAGTTCCTGTTGGAGTATGCACCGCAAGGATTGATGCTTCAGGCAAGATCTCATTAGTACTGTTTTTAATCGTACCTTTAATGTTTGAGGTTGTCGTTTGTGCAATTATGGCTTGAAGCCCAATAAATACGCACATTAAAATTAAAATTTTTTTCATGTTTTTTGAATTAAGTTTGTGACAAATTTAATCCAAAAAAAAATCACTCAAAGAGTGATTTTTAATAATTTATTAACAATGAGTTAACAAACACTTATTTTTCAGCAAGGATTTCATAAGGCAAATCAACAATTACATCTCTATGTAATCTAACGCTTGCAGTATATTTTCCAGTTCTTTTCACGATACCGCTTGTGATAAATTTTCTTTCGATAGTTTGTCCTGCTTTTTCTAAAGCTTCAGCAATATCAATGTTTGTGATTGATCCAAAAAGTTTCTCTCCACCAGCTTTAGCATATAATTTGATTTCAATTGCTTTTAACGTTTCTGCCAAAGCTTTTGCATCGTTAACTATTTTTGCTTCTTTGTGCGCTCTTTGTCTTAGGTTTTCAGCCAAAACTTTCTTTGCAGAAGGTGTAGCCAATTGTCCATGACCTTGTGGAATCAAAAAGTTACGACCGTAACCATTTTTCACATTTACAATATCATCTTTAAAACCTAAATTTTGAACGTCTTTTTTTAATATAATTTCCATGTTGTTGTCCTTTTGATATTAAGAAGTTAGGTTTCGGTGTATTGAAAACCAACAACTGAGTTTATTGATTATTATTTTAGCATATCGGCCACATACGGCATTAATGCAATGTGACGCGCTCTTTTAACAGCTACTGACACTTTTCTTTGGAATTTTAATGAAGTTCCTGTCAAACGACGTGGAAGAATTTTTCCTTGTTCGTTAACAAATTTCAATAAGAAATCGGCATCTTTATAATCAATATATTTAATACCAGATTTTTTGAAACGACAATATTTTTTTATTTTGTTAGTTTCTATATTCAAAGGCGTTAGATATCTAATATCACCGTCTTTTTTTCCTGAAGCAGATTGTTGTAATGTTGCCATAATGATTAAGCTTTAGTTGATTTAAGTTTGGCTCTTCTTCTTTCTGCCCAAGAGATGGCGTGTTTGTCAAGACTTACAGTTAGAAAACGCATTACTCTTTCGTCACGTCTAAATTCAGTTTCAAAAGCAATTAGGACTTCTCCTGTTACTTTAAATTCAAATAAGTGGTAGAAGCCACTTTTTTTGTTTTGGATTTCATAGGCCATTTTTTTCAAGCCCCAATCCTCTTTCGATACCATTTCAGCTCCTCTACTTGTAAGAAAATCTTCAAATTTGCTTACTGTTTCCTTTACCTGAACTTCAGATAAAACGGGATTTAAAATGAAAACAGTTTCATAATGATTCATAAATATTGTATTAATTCGTTAAATTGGGTGCAAAAGTAATCTTTTTTTTCTGATTTACAAATTAAATTAAAATTAATCGTCATAAGGTTAAAAAAGCCGATAAAGATTAGTTGTTTTAAAAATGTTATAGTATTTTTACAAATTAAAAAATTGATTATTAACAATTATGAAACTAAATTGTTTAGTTATTGACGATAGTTCCATTCAGCGAATGAGCATCACAAAATTAGTCAATAATCATCCAAATCTAAATTTGATTGGAGATTTTTCGAACGCAATTGAAGCAAAAGGTTTTATGACCTTGCACAATGTGGACTTAATCTTTTTAGATATTGAGATGCCTGTAATCAGTGGTTTCGTTTTTTTAGATGGTTTAAAAATAAAGCCGCAAATTATTTTTATTACTTCTAAGGCCGAATATGCGCTGAAAGCTTTTGATTATGATGCAACCGATTACCTGCAAAAACCAATTGCAGTGGATCGATTTAATGCTTCTGTTAAAAGAGCAATGGATTTATATTTGCTAAAATTAGAATCAACAGAAGAAGACGGCGATCACATTTTTATTAAAAGTAATCTAAAAAAGTTAAAAGTATTTACTTCAAGAATAAAATGGATTGAAGCATTAGGCGATTATGTAAAAGTGGTAACAGAAGACAGTAGTAATTTGGTTCTTTCAACAATGAAATCTTTCGAAAATAATTTACCAGCGAACAAATTTATTAGAGTGCATAAATCTTACATTGTAAACATCGATAAAGTAACTAGCTACAATAGCAGATTTGTTGAAATTGGAGTTACTAAAATTCCCTTAAGCAGAAATAAAAAAGAAGATTTAGCTGCAGCTATGGCAGCCAACTAATAAAAATCAACGTTTATAGCCACTTTTATAGCTCTGTATTGTGAAACAGCATCAAAACTATTTAGTATTTTCTGGATAGTTTTTTTTGTGCCTTGTAAAGACTGATTTGTCGGAATTTTTATCATTATGGTTCTAATGTATTCGTTCCTAATCCTAGATATTGGCGGTTCTTCGGGACCAAGAACTGGAATTGTAAAATTTTGTTGTAATACCTGATACAACCACATCGAACCTTCTTTAAGTTTATCAAAATCTCGGTGCTTCAGGGTCAACTTTATTAATTTGAAATAAGGCGGATATTTATAGATTTGCCTTTCGTACAATTGCTCCTTATACATACCTACATAATTATTATGAACCACTTGCTGGATGGTATTGTGTTCTAGATTATAGGTTTGAATGATAACTTTTCCTTGTTTTTCGGAGCGTCCAGAACGACCAGAGACTTGCGTCATCATTTGGTAACTCCGTTCAAAAGCCCTAAAATCAGGATGATACAACATATTATCGGCATTCATAATTCCAACCAAACTGACATTATCAAAATCCAAACCTTTTGCAAGCATTTGAGTTCCAACTAGAATTTCAATTTCACGATTTTTGAAACAATCAATAATCTTTTCAAAGCCAAATTTGCCTCGAGTTGTGTCTTGATCCATTCTACCCACTTTTGCATTTGGAAATAGCTCGACCAATTCTTGTTGAATTTGCTCTGTTCCAAAGCCTTTTGTAGTAAGATGAACACTAGTACATTGATGACAATTTGTTGGTTTCGACATAGCATAACCACAATAATGACAACGCAACTGATTTTTAAATTTATGAAAAGTCAAACTCACATCGCATTGCGGACATTGAGGCACGTGACCGCAAGTGAAACATTCTATTATTGGCGCAAAGCCTCGGCGGTTTTGAAACAAAATTACTTGTTCACCCAAAGATAAAGCTACTGTGATTTCCTCAATTAAAGTATCGCTGAAATGACCCGACATTTGCTTTCGGAAATATTTATCTTTCAAATCCACCAATTCAATTTTTGGCATCTTGACATTGCCATATCTTTTTGAAATTTCCACCAAGCCATATTTTCCAGATTGGGCATTAAAATAGGTTTCAATACTTGGCGTAGCCGAACCCAAAAGCACTTTTGATTTATGACTGTTTGCCAAAACAATCGAAGCATCTCGGGCGTGATAGCGCGGCGCGGGATCGACTTGTTTGAAAGTTTGCTCGTGTTCTTCATCTACAATTACTAATCCTAAATTAGAAAATGGCAAGAAAAGTGCCGATCTGGCTCCGATTACAATTTGTGCTTTTGGCGAAAGTTCCAAAACCTGTTGCCAAACTTCTACCCTTTCATTATTGCTGTATTTTGAATGAAAAACGGCTACTTTATTACCAAAATAATCCCGTAATCTTCCCACTAATTGGGTTGTTAAAGCAATTTCTGGTAATAAATAGAGAATTTGTTTTTCTTCCTTAATATATTCTTCGATAAGTTTAATATAGACTTCGGTCTTTCCGCTGGCAGTTACTCCGTGCAAAAGACAAACTTCCTTTTCAACAAAGCTATGCTTGATTTCTTCGAAAGCGGTTTGTTGGGCTTCGCTTAATTGCAGTTGATTTTCTTTTGTTTCTTCTGAGAAATTAACGCGATCTACTTGAATGTAATATTCTTCGAAAATTTCTTTGTCAATTAATGTTTTTACAATTGTCGCAGTAGATTTTGACGCTTCGATTAGTTTTTTTACAGTAATTGGCTTTTTCTCGGAAGCATTCAATTGAAAATAAGTCAATACAATTTCCTTTTGTTTACTGGCATTTTTCAAAACTTCTAGTAATCTTGCCAAACCTTCATTGGTTTCATATTTGGAATGTAATTTTACATATCGGACGAGCTTTGGCGTATAAGTTTCCGACATTTCCTCCTGCAGCATAAGAATATTTTTGTCGATCAATTTTTGAATGACAGGAAAAATATTCTTCTTATTTATAATATCCATTATATCCTGAACCTTCAGGGAACTTTGTTGCTGCAAGGCTTGATATATAAGAAACTCATCATCCGTTAGCAAACTTTCATCTACAAAACCATCTTGCTTTTGAGAAATTATAGTTTCGCTTTCCAGCAAAAATGCCGATGGCATAGCACTGCGATATACATCGCCAATGGCGCACATATAATAAGTAGCAATCCATTGCCAATGCGCTATCTGAATTTCGTTAACAATTGGTTTATCGTCTAGGATTTGATGGATTTCTTTGGCTTCGTATAAAGTAGGTTGATTATTATGAATGTCTATAACCAGTGCTGTATAGATTTTACTTTTGCCGAAAGGCACAGCCAAACGCATTCCTTTTTTGATATAATGGTACTCAGATTCCGAAACGCTGTAGGTAAACGTTTTAGCAAGCGAAAGCGGCAAAATTACTTCAACAAAATACATTTATGTTGGGATAAGGTTTGAATCAATCGTTTTGGAATGTTCCAATCTTAGTTTACTTATAGTGGCATTCAATTCGAAACCAAGTAACAATATAACACAGTTAATCCATATATAAAACATCATTATCAATAATGTTCCAATTGATCCATATAATTCGTTGTATTTTGAAAATCGAAGCACCCAGATTCCAAAAATATAGGAATCTAAAATGATCAAAACAGTAGTAAATACCGAGCCTATAGAAATAAAAACCCTTTTTTTATGCTGGGCTGTTCCAAACTTAAATAACACCGATATTGTCAATAAAATCATTAAAATTACGAATGCATATCGACCTAAAATTATTAGCGGAATTCGGTCACTCAAAACATCTTGAATCATTGATTGTTGGATAAAAACTTCAAAAACTACGATTATAGCAATGGTAGCCAGCAACAAAATGGAAAGTCCCAAAGACATTCCCAAAGAAACTATATATTGGCGTACAAATCCTCTTTTTATTTTTACATGTTTCGAAGATTCAAAACCACCCAAAATACCACTGATTCCATTTGCCATTAAAAAAATAGACAATAGAAATCCAGAAGAAAGTAATCCAGATTGACTGTTGTTTAAAATGTCGCTAATGATCTTATATATTGCATCATATGTATTTGGTGGAACTCCTTCTTTTACAAACCGCAGAAAATCTACCTGAAAACCGTCAATTGGAATGTAAGGAATTAGATTTAAAATGAAAAGTGCAAAAGGAAACAAAGCCATAAAAAAGCTAAAAGCAATAGCACTGGCGTGATAACTCAATCCGCCTTCTAGTATTCCAAGAATGTATAATTCCATCAAATCATAAAAAGATAACCCTTCTAACCACGGCAG
>CAMCTL010000025.1 GCA_945878515.1 Flavobacterium psychrophilum
AATTAAATTTACCAGAGGAAGATCTTATAAACGAATATAAAGCACTATCAGAAACAACGGATAGAAAAGTGATTAATTTCTTGAATAAAGACCAAAAAGAAAAATATTTAACTTTTAAAGAACAGGCTAAACAACCCAAAAAATCTAAGGCAAAAGGCAAAAAGAAAGAGAAAGAGAAAACTTCCGAAAACAAAGAAAATTAATCAATATGAGATACTCAATACTTTACATTTTTAGCACTATTGCAATTTCACTAATTATTGTTTCTTGCGCTACAAATCCATATAAAGTAAGTGACAAATCCTATAAAGAACAACTCAAAGGATATAAAGAAACCATCTCGAATACAGAGCCTGCAAAACTAGAAACCAGTAGCGCAACAATATTGCCAAATGAATTACCAGATGAATTACCAATTCTAGACCCATTGGTGTTTTACAAAGATACTTTATCGATTAAATCGCCTGTTAAATTAATAAACGGAATAAGTACAGAATGGATTAGTACGGTCAATTTTAATCTAAGGAAACCTAATTTTATTATTCTACACCATACAGCGCAGGATTCTTTAGCGCAAACAATAAAAACATTTACAACGGTAAAACCCGAAGTAAGTGCCCATTACGTTATTGCAGAAGATGGTAGAGTCGTTCAAATGGTCAACGATTATCTTCGAGCGTGGCATGGAGGAGCATCCATTTGGGGTAAAAACACCGATATTAATTCTGCTTCAATTGGAATAGAATTAGATAATAATGGATTAGAACCTTTTTCAGATCCACAAATCATTAGTCTTTTGGCTCTGCTTACAAAATTAAAAAAGGACTATAATATTCCAACACAAAATATAATTGGACATTCAGACATTGCGCCAAGTCGAAAAAAAGATCCAAGTAATTTATTTCCTTGGAAACTTTTGGCACTAAATGGTTTTGGTATATGGCCAGATGATATAGTAACACCAGCTCCAGTTGGTTTCAATATCGAGCAAGCTTTACGAATTATTGGTTATAACACCAAAAACCTATCAGCGGCGATTACTGCTTTCAAACTTCATTATATACAAACCGAAGTAGACAGTGTTTTAGACGAAAAAACTATAAGTACCATTTATAATATATTCAATAAGCAATAGATTTTAATTTTACTGGACTAAAAAAGGCTTTTTGATTCATTCAAAAGGCCTTTTTTGTTGGTTACATACTTAAAAACCATATTTATCAGCTAAAAGAGAATAACCTTTTTTTCATTACTTAGCATTAAAATAATTACTTTATAGTTTCCCATTTTAAAGATGCTATAAGTAAAATTACTTTATTGTTTCCTATTTTTAGGATGCTATAAGTAAACTTACTTTATCACTTTCAATTTTTAGGATGCTATAAATAAACTTATTTTATTGTTTCCCATTTTTAGGATGCAATAAGTAAACTTACTTTATCGATTCCAATTTTTAGGATGCTATAAATAGACTTATTTTATTGTTTCCTATTTTTAGGATGCTATAAAACAACTTATTTTATATACCGCCAGTTCTTACTATGCCATAAAACAAGTTATTTTATATACGGACAGTTTTTGCTATGCCATCTATATCTGTTTAATCCGTTGACTTAAAGTTCTAAATTGATTAAAATTAATCGACTGATAAGCAATTATGTTTTTTCAACAAGATCTAATTAAGTTCATTGCAAAAAAAAACTGCCAAAATACTATAACAGCATCTTGGCAGTAAAAAAAATATTTTTAAACAATTGATTTACTCAGACTAGAATCCGTAAACAACTGCAAGTGTAACTTGTGAAGCAGATTTACTTGCAAGTACGTTATTAGTAATCGAATTATAATTAGAATCTTTAAACATATTTTTAGACCCACTATCCATTCTAAATTCAGGAATAAAAGTCAAACCACCTGATTTTAAGTTAGCTGATAAAGTGAAAGCAGTGACAGATTGGTCTGCTGTAACATTGCTAAAAGAACCATCAGTAGTTGGAGTACTAAATGGACTACCCAATTTTTTTACGCTAAAATTCTCAGCACGCAAACCTAAACTAAATTTATCGCTAACAGCGTAAGATGGATATAATGCAAACCCTGTAAAACCAGTCTCGTCAACAGTACCAGAAAAATCAGCTACGTTCAAACCTAATTTGAATTTTGGAGTAATTTGGTAAGCTGTTGTCAAATCTACAATTGTTCCAGAAGCAGAACCTGTTAAAAGATTGATATAAGCAGTCCATCCTTCTACTGGAGTAACTGTTAATTGAGTTCCGAAAGCGTTCAAACCTTTCATTGGATCAGCTGAATATAAATTCCATTGATCGTTAAACAATCCTGCCATCAAAGATACTTTGCTAGAGAAAGCATAAGTTGCTTTAATACCAGCATTTTGGAATGGACCATTGGTAAACAAATAAGAAGTAGAATAATGGAAATTTGCCACAGGCGAAATTACTTCATATCCAATAAAAGTTCCCATATAACCGGCTGTCATACTAAATTTATCTGAGAAAGCATAAGAAGCATACAAGTTTTGAATGTGGAAAGATTGTGTACCTACATCTGGTATAGATTGATTTTGACCTCTTGGTCCAAAAGATACTTCACCTACAAAAGAAGCTTTTCCTGTTTTTTTCTTTAAGGCGATATCAATCATACCCAAAGAGAGCGAGTTTTGTTCATTTGCAAAACTAGTTCCGATGTTTTGATTTCCAGAAAAATCATACTTGTAATACAAATCAGCAGATCCTGAAATTTCCAATGGTGTGTCTTGTGCAAAAGTTAACGAGGTTGTCAGCGCTAAGGCTAAAATTGTAATTACTTTTTTCATGTTTTTTTGTTTTTAATTGTTTTTAAATTTAAATGTTTTCTATCGCATTTTAGTAGTATGAACAACATGATTGGCTTACTAAAATGGTCAATATTATCACCTATTTCTTTGACAAATCTATCAACTTTTATCAAACTTCAATCAAAAAAAACTCTTTATTTAAGACAATCATACAAGAATTATAAATTAAGGAAAAATCACTAGCAAAAAATACAAAATATCTATTTATACTTAAATTAATTATTAAGTCAATATTAATGATTTTAGTCATACCCCTCATTTTTTACTATATTTTCAAAAATAATCTTAAAAAAAGCACATAAAAACGACTATTTATATGCTAATAATCGACCACCCCCTATTAATAATAGCCTAAAGCATTTTTATGATATTTTTTTTGAAATAACCCAATTATTTAATAATTGAATAAAAATTAATGTTTTTCTGCAAAAAACAATCCATTCTATAGGTTATTTTAGAAAATATACAGTGCTAAGGACTAAAAATTGTATTCAAAATGATTTACAAAAATTCGCGCCAAAAAGACCATCTAAAAATTTCATAAAGCTTCTGATGACGTCAAAAATTCACATCATATTATTCGGGAAATTTATACTAAATCACCCACCAATTTAAATTGCAGTCGATAAAAAAATCACTACGTCTTGTTTTTGGGCATTCTCTTATTCTAAAAACTGTGTCTTAGATTTATTAAGCTCCAGAGAAGCGAACTATTAATTTATAAAATATAATCGGATAACAATTGGATTAATTATAACTCAACTGTAGCATTTTGCGAACCAATTCGAGATCTCATTTGCTTTAAAATACAAAAAAGGCACTAACAACTGAAATAGATGCTAGTGCCTTTTAGGATAAATTTAGTATTCAATTTAGCTAAAAAATAGCCTAATCATTTTTTAAGATAGTGTGACTACCCAGAAATACAAAGGCATTCCAACTGTAATATTAAAAGGGAAAGTAACCGCTAAAGCCATAGGTAAATACAATCCGGGATTTGCTTTTGGAACAGCAATTTTCATTGCTGCAGGCACAGCAATATAAGAAGCACTTGCGGCAAGAATCGCAAAAATAAAACGATCTCCTAACTCGGTTGTAATAAACCCACTTAATGCCGCAACTACACAGCCATTAAACAAAGGCATTAGTACAGCAAATGCTACAGTAAACCATCCGTTCTTAATAAATTCAGACAATTTTCTTCCACTTGTCATTCCCATATCAAGTAAAAACAGCACCAAAAATCCTTTAAATAAATCTGTTGTAAAAGGTTTTATGCCTAAAGCCTGACTTTCGCTTGCAAGCATACCAATTATTAGACTTCCCATAATCAGTATCACACTACCGTTAGTAAAGGAATGATTTATAATTCCAGAAAGTTTCGTGTTATTATCTTTATTAAAAAATGAGATTAATACAACTCCAATAATAATTGCAGGAGCTTCCATCAAAGCCATTATTGCAACCATGTGCCCATTAAAACTTGTGCCTTGTAAATCTAAAAATGCAACTGCTGTAACAAATGTTACTGCACTTACTGAGCCATAAGCCGCTGCAATCGCGCCAGCATTTGAAACGCCTAATTTCTTTTTAAGGATAAAAAAAGAATACACTGGAACAATCATTGCTATAGAGATACCAAAAACAACAGCCCAAATTATGTCGATATTAAATGAACTATGAGCAAGTTCTTGTCCACCTTTAAAGCCAATTGCAAAAAGCAAGTAGAGTGAAATAAATTTAGAAGAACTTTGGGGTATTTCTAAATCACTTTTTACTTGGACTGCTATAATCCCCAGAAGAAAAAACAATAAAGCGGGACTTGTTAAGTTGTCAACAAGAAGATCTGTATTCATTTTGTTTAAATTAGGTTAGCTTAATTTTTAATATTTAGGTTTAATTTTTCCTCCTGCGCCCTATACAATCTGTCATTCAGCGTTATTCCAAGCCCTTCTTGTGGTAGTTTTTCAGCAAAAATTAAATCAAAATTCATCACATCTAATTGGTGTAATGCAGCATACAAATTTCTAGCTGCCTCGCTTAGGTCTTTATTATTTGATAACGCTATAAATTTTTCAGGCGGCAAAAAATCGAACTCATTGCTAAACAATAAAAAACCAACATTAGCATCTTTATTTTCCTTTATAGACTGGCTAATATTATCAGAAACGATAAATTTTGTGGTTGGTGAATAGTGTTTATTAAGCATTCCCGGTGCTTCAGGAGATGCAAAAGAGGTGTTTTTTAGTTCAAGTTTGCCAATACATTTTTCTATTTCTTCTATTGAAATTGCTCCTACTCTGTACAAAACAGGTTTATTATTTTCAAAACCTACTATGGTTGATTCGACACCTTTTTCACAGGAACCGCCTTCTAATATAAATGGTATTTTATTTCCTAATTGTTTTCGTACATGTTCAGAAGTTGTAGGGCTGATGTAACCAAAAGGATTTGCACTTGGAGCAGCAAGCGGAAAATCTAACATTTCCAAAAGGGCCAAAGCTATAGGATGAGAAGGAATACGCACACCTACTGAGTTTTTTCCACTTGTTACCAAATCAGAAATAGTTGATTTTTTTTCTAACACTAAAGTTAGTGGTCCAGGCCAAAATTGATTTGCTAATTGATATGCAAATGGAGGAATATTTGTTGCAACTTGTTCTAAATATTCTATGGACTTAATATGAACTATTAAAGGATTAAACAATGGCCTATTCTTAATAGCGAAAATTTGTGCAACAGCACTGTCATCAAATGCGTTTGCGGCTAATCCATAGACAGTTTCGGTTGGAATAGCTACTACTTTTCCTTCTTGTAATAATGTTGCTGCGTTATCTATATTGCTTTTCATGTTAAAATTTGGTAGAATTGACAAAAGAACAAACAGTCGTCACTTTGAAATAGATCATATACTTGTACATTCGAAAATATTTTCAAAGCATTCTTTTTTATGCAAATATGATTATTCTATTCTGTAAAGGAAATTTGAATAATCCCATCAATTTTTAAATGTTTACCATTTGCAGTTGCCTCTTTTACAATTTCTTTAATACTTTAAACAGACTGAGATAAATCATTAATCCGGTTTTGCGAAAATGAAATATCGTTGCCAAGTCATATTTGATTTCTAAACGATTCCAATTGATGGTAATCGATTTTATTATTAAACAAAGACATCAATATATTTTTAGCTTCATCTGGACTAAATTGACCGTCAATTAATTTGAATTCTTTTGTAAACTGATTGCTTATGCCGAGTAAATTATTTTTTGCAAATATATAAAGGTCAAATCATATATTTTTATTTATATTTGTTATGCTAAACATAAATCTATTTAATGTATTTTACTTTTCATCAATTACAAATATTTCTAAAGGTAGCCGAGACTAAAAGTATTACTAAAGCTTCGGAGCAATTGAATTTAACGCAGCCGGCAGTTTCCATTCAGTTAAAAAATCTACAAAATCAATTTGATATTCCTTTAACTGAAGTAATCGGAAGGCAATTATACATAACCGATTTTGGACTAGAAATTGCAAAAACCGCTCAAAAAATAATCAATGAAGTTGAAGCGATTAATTACAAAACTATGTCTTTTAAGGGTATTGTTACAGGAAAATTAAAAATATCTATTGTATCAACTGGAAAATATGTAATGCCTTATTTTTTGACAGATTTTCTAAAATTAAATCCAGCTATTGATTTGAGTATGGATGTTACTAATAAATCTAAGGTAATTGCAAGCTTGGAAAAAAACGAAGTCGATTTTTCATTGGTTTCTGTATTGCCTAAAAATTTAAATCTACATTCAGAAGTTTTATTACAAAACAAGTTGTTTCTTATTGGTAATAAAAATGCAAAAATTCCAGAAATACCGCATGAAAAAAGCATTTTCAGTTCAATACCGATGATATATAGAGAAGAAGGATCTGCCACTCGATTGATAATGGAACAGTTTTTTGAAAGAAATGAAATCAAAGCACCAATGAAAATGGAACTTACATCCAATGAAGCGGTGAAACAAGCAGTTATTGCAGGTTTAGGCTACTCAATTATGCCTTTGATTGGATCTAATAATGAACTAAAAAATAAGGAATTACAGATAATTCCAGTTTCTGGATTTCCAATTACAACCGACTGGAGGTTAGTTTGGTTAAAAAATAAGGAACTTAGTCCAGTGGCTCAAGCTTATTTAGACCATGTGCAACGAGAAAAAGAAGTAATTACTAAACAGTATTTTTCTTGGATTCATGATTTATAAATTTGAACGGTAAAACTCTTAAAGACAATTGAATGCAATAGTAAAACTAAAAATTGCTTCTCAAATCAAAAGCCGTTCTCGTACTGATATTTGAAAATTTATTTACTTAAGGAAAATGTAACTCCAGCAATCAGAAATTGATGTCCTAAAAGCCCTAAGTTTTCTCTAGCATCGGTAGCGTTATAGGTATAATTTAGCCAAATTGGCATCAAAATGCTTTCGGATAATTTTATTTCTTTTGAAACTACGCACCCTATATTTACAAAAGAAGGCTTATCATAATCAGCATAGCTGTAATACTCTGCTTTGTTGTTGAGGACAACACCAACAACTGGAGCTATACTTATGCCTAAAGGTGCCTCTAAATTGTAGCCTAACTCCATATATGTCGTAAAGTTTTGTTTGCCTTTTTCATCCGATTCATCTTTGTATCTAAAATCATTTCCAGCTATAAATGTACTTGAGGTAAACCAAAGTGGCAGTCCTTTTTCGGTAAAATCAAACAGGAACATTAAATCGAGGGTTTTCGAACTTTTATTGCCATAATTAAAGTAACTATTGCTTACACCTTCTTGAAAATTTGTTGATGGCCAATAATAGTCTTGAAGTGATATGGTCAAAAAATCATTTACAGTATAATTTAAGACAAAATCAATCTCTTGATATCCTTTGGTTGTACCGTTTTCATCAAAATATTCTTTTTTATAGTTATGGGTTGTCCAGAAACCTACAGACCATTTGTTGGATAAATTGTATGTCCCATAAAGCTGTGTCACAGGATAATTCCCTCCCCAAGATTGTCCTCTCCATACATAACGAGAAGCTAAATCTAAGTTCAAATCCCAGGTTCCTTTTACAGATTTGGCCTGCGCAGTTGTGTCCTTTATCGTTTCCTGTGCCAATGCCAAACTGCTTGTTAGCGCAAAGGCGAAAATTAGTACTACTTTATTCATGTTTAAACTGGTTTTAGTTATTAAATTGGTTGTAATTAAACTGCGTTCGATTAATATTTTATTAGAAAAAGAAGGAAAAATAGTTAATCAATTTGGTTAAAAAGGAAAAATTTAAAATATGGAAAATATGGAAAAGTAATTAGTTAACCAAATACCACCCAATGATACGCAGCTATTTGAACAATTGCACAAACTCTTGTTGTTGCTGGAAATGCGTTTATAACTCGTATTTTTAATAATATCAAAAACTGCTTAATCACTATGAGTGATAAAATTTTTCTTCGTGAAAAATTTGTTAGTCAGCCTATTTGTTATAAATTGAAAAACATCTGCCCGGTTGTACACTCAAGACATGGATCATTGATTAATTTTATGAGTAACTCCTTATTGCAGAAATAATTGATTAGCAATTTTTACATAAAAAGCCATCAACTAAGTTTGAAAAACACAATACCAATCAGTTAAACATGTATTAATAATCGAACTAAGGTTAAAACAAAAATAACCTGTAATTAGAACAACCAATTTGATCGATACTATTATATTTTTTTTACAAATATTTCAAAAATAGCGTTTTAAATAAAATTAAACGCAATGAATTCAGGATTAAAATTTCACTAATTAACGATTAGCTTTTTCCAAGATTTTTCAGAAGCATTTTGTAATTCTAAAAAATAAACACCTGATTGAATGCCGCCAATATTTAATTCAACTTCTTTTGAAGCACCTGTAACGTTAACTGTTTTAACCAAAGCACCAGTTTGATTGTAAACATTTACCTTCGATAAGTTGGTTTTAGTTTTAATATAAAACGCTCCCGAAGAAGGATTTGGATAAACAGATGTTGCATTTAAGGAAAAATCTTCGACACCTAAACTTGAAAATGTTGCGGTAACGAATTCATAACCGTGATTTGAGCTTAGATTTGTAGTTGCGGAGTTAGCACGCACCAATACTAAATCAATAGAATTTGTAGTAGCGTAAGGCATTTGAAAGTCATTTGAATCTGAATTTGTTAGCGCTCTTTCAAGAGTTAATGTTCTAGTACCAGCCGCAACAACATTACTACTTACCGACCAATCTTGAGTATCAATCGAAGGAGACCCTTTTCCAACAAAATTTCTATCTGTAAAAGAAGTAGTATATATAAGCACATCGCCGTCTCCCATGTTAAAACCACTTACAACTCCTAATCCCAATCCAAACCATCTGTCAGCAGGTCCTGTTAATACTACTGTGGCTTTTGATGTTGCGTTATTTAAAGTGATTCTAGCCGTCATAGCTCCAAATGTGGTAAGTTGTGTGGATTTTGATTGAGAAAATCCGATAAAAAACAATAGGCAAAATAATAAAATAGTAATTTTTTTCATAGTAATTTATTTAAGTAGGTTTATAATAGCTTCATTATTGGAAAAAACAGCATATTCAAAAGCTGTTTTATTTTGTTTGCATTTCAGTGCTGTGTTGGCTCCTGCCTTTACTAATTTTTTGACCATTTCAGCATTCTTGAATTGAACCGCTAGCATTAAGGCAGTTTGTCCATTAGCATCTGTCAAATCAAGATTAACATTTTTTTTCAACAATTCATCAACCAATTGAAACTCGCTTTTAAAAACACAAGCCATTAAAGCAGTTCCATTATTAGACACATAATTCAAATCGGCACCATTCGCAATTAAAAATTTTGCAACATCGTGGTTTCCTCGGTAGCAAGCCAGAATTAACATGCTCGAACCTTTTTCGTCGATGGCGTTGACGCTATTTTTATCTTTTTCAAAAATCAATTTTATATCCGATAAATTTCCTTTCCGAGCGACATCAAAACAATTGCTGTTTTGGGCAAAAATAGCGTTGATAGATAGCAATAAAAGCAACAGAAGCTTTCTCATAGGATAGATTTTGATATAAAATTAACAAATTTAACTAAAATATATTTGTGAAATTAAAACAATACCAAATAAAGTTGATTTTTTTTCTTCGCATAAAATAGTGGGAAATCCAATTAAGTTGCTGAATTAGCAGACTTAAAGTTCAAACAAATACTAGTTTATAACACGATTTTCGCTTGAAATAACAAATCCAATCAAGGGATATTTAAGGCTTAATTTACATCCCATTTTTTGGTCCAAGAGCCTAGTTTTTATTCCGAAATATGTCGTCTAACAATTCAAATAATTTTTCTCTATTAATGGGTTTGGTTATGTAACCGTGAAATCCAGCATTATAAATTCTAACTTCATCTTCACTAGAGGAATAAGCAGTTTGGGCAACTACAATAAGTTCTGGCCGGATCACTTTTAATTTTTCTAATGCTTCAAAACCATTCAAAATTGGCATTTTTATATCCATAAAAACCAAATCAATGTTTGGATTCGCACTGCAAATATCAACCGCTTCTTGGCCGTTTACCGCTCTAATAATATTATAATTTGTGATTTTTATTATTTTTTGAAATAACAAGAAATTAATATTATCATCTTCGGCGATTAAGATGGTTTTGGCTTCGCTCCCTTTTGGATCAATAGTAATTTTTGTAGGTCGCTTTATAATTCTTTTCGCCGCATCGTATTGTAAAGGAATTGAAAATGAAAAAACAGAACCTACATCAACTGCAGATTCTAAGGAAATTGTTCCTCCCATCATCTCTACATAAGCTTTAGAAATTGCCAATCCTAGTCCTAAACCTCCAGCCTGAACTGATAGTTTGTTATCCACTCTTTTGAAACGATCAAAAACATATTGATGCTTATCTTTATCAATCCCAATTCCTGTGTCTTGTATTTTAAATACAATTTTGGCATTTTGTTCGTCAACTTCATACCCAAAAGCAACATAGCCTTTATCGGTGAATTTAATGGCGTTATTAACCAAATTAACAAGAACCTGTTTTAGTTTTATTTCATCAGCAATAATATTATGTTTGACTGCCCGGAGATTTTCAATTACTTTAAAATCTATCTCTTTGAACTTTGGAATAGTAATTTTTATCGTTTCATATAATTCGTTGATGCAATCTTCCAAATTTATAGAAGTCAAATTAGGCGTAACTTGATTCGATTCGATTTTTGATATTTCAATAAGGTCATCAATGATGGAAACCAAATTATTTCCGCTTTTTTCAATTATTTTTAAATACTCTAATCGTTCTTCCTTTTTTACTTTAGTATTTATAAGTAAATCTGTAAAACCATTAATGGCATTCATCGGCGTTCTAATCTCGTGAGATAAATTGGCAAGAAAAGAGGATTTAAGTCTATCGCTTTCTTCGGCTTTTAGTTTTGATTTAATTAACTCAGTTTTTTGTTCATTGTTTTCCTCGAAGAGATTACCTATATACCTAAACTCACCTTTAGTTGTACTCAATTCCTTTATTGCCTTTTTTTCGCCCGTTTCCAAAATTAAGGTGATTAAACCTAATGGATTAAAGACCCATTTTTTTGTATAAATTAATGTAACTATAAAGTTTATGAAAAAAGCGGCAATAATAAAGTAAAGAATATCCATTGTGTTATCAAAATAAACATCAAAATTTCGCGCAAAAAGCAACATTGAAACCACCCTATTTTGATTGTCTTTTAAACCTATCGTAGTAAAGATTTGGTGTTTGCCAATAACATTATCTTTTGCCGAAATAACAAACTGTATTTGCGAACTTGTCAATTCCTCTAATTTCTCGATATACGTTTTATCTAAAAGTCGCACAACGAAAAAATAGCCAAAGGGTTTTGCCGTATTTTTTTTCGATTCTTCCGATGGATGTATTGAT
Source organism: Flavobacterium psychrophilum (assembly GCA_945878515.1). Classification (GTDB taxonomy): domain Bacteria; phylum Bacteroidota; class Bacteroidia; order Flavobacteriales; family Flavobacteriaceae; genus Flavobacterium; species Flavobacterium psychrophilum_I. The sequence goes on from CAMCTL010000025.1 coordinate 11,836, forward strand.
GCTCCTGTGACTTGGACTACTCCTTCGGGTATTTTTAAGTAAAACCGACTTAATTCCGTATTATGGAGATCAGTCATAGCTTGTTTTGGAATAAAATCGAAGGATTTAATCTTGGGAGAAGTCGTATGGATTACAAAATTTTTATTTTGATCGTAGGCTACTAAATAATCAACGTTGTAGGTGTCTATTTCATTTGCAAGGTTGTCGTTATACCACACTGTGTCTTTGGTTTCCATGAAATCGACAAATTCATCCCAACCAGTGTCATTAATTATAGCAACATCTATTGGTTTTGAATCCAAAAGCAACAGTTTATTAACTTCATTAGTAAACTGCTGCATTGAATTATTAAAAACTTGTTTTTCTACTTGTTTTGTATAATAAAAAAGCGCTAGATAGAGCACTACAAAAAAGACACTTGAGGAAAAAATTAATAATAGTATTTTGGGATAAGTCCTTTTTACTTTCATCAATGAGAAAATTAGAGTAAAATTTTATAAATATTTTAACTAAGGTAGTTAATTAAAAAAACAAAACTTGGATTTATTTTAAATTTTTCTAGAAAAAATAAATCCTAATGCAATAAAAAAATTAATACGCTTTCAGTTAAAGGATTTTATTCTATAACTACAAAACCTATAATCCAAATTCTTTTAATGCAATCTAGGGCTTTGTATACCAAAACAATTCGAAATTTTCCCAAGGTTTTTCCAAATCAGATATTTTTTCTAAAAAGAATAGATGATACTTTAAGAAACTGAAACTTTTATGTGTTTTGCCTCAAGTCAAAATAAAAGAGTTTATAAAAAACAACCATTTTTTCGCCTAAAATTGTGCAAAAGTAAATTAAGATTTTTGACTTATCCATTTTATTAATATTTGGAGAACGCGTCTTTATTGACGATTCTTAACTAAACCCTTCGACAAGCTCAGGGAGACATCAAGGTTCCTAATCGAAATTCTGAATGTTGTCTGGCTGAGCTTATCGAATCCTTTATTGATAAAAGGGATAAGTCAATAAGTTTTTTCAGAGAAATAAAACTTAAATAAACATTATCATATCACAAGATTTTTTCCTTTATAGGATAAATCCATTCCAGGTATATTAAATGTTTTTTTTGAAAAAAACTATTTTAGACGAAGAGCCTACTTTTTAGTGCTAAATAGGTTATCACACAATTCAAATAATTTTTCTCTATTTATGGGTTTGGTTATGTAACCATAAAATCCAGCATTATAAATTCTAGCTTCATCTTCGGGTGATGAATAAGCAGTTTGAGCTATGACAAGCAATTCTGGCCGGATCACTTTTATCTTTTCTAATGCTTCAAAACCATTCAAAATTGGCATTTTTATGTCCATAAAAACCAAATCAATACTTGCATTTGTGCTACAAATATCTACAGCTTCCTGACCATTTTCGGCTCTAATAATAATATAGTTATAAGGTTCTATCATTTTTTGAAACAACATGAAATTAAAGATATCATCTTCAGCGATTAAAATGGTTTTCTCTTGGTTTACTTTTGAATCAATAGTAATTATTGCAGATTCCTTGATCATTCTTTGTTCTTGATCGTATTCCAAAGGAATTGAAAATGAAAAAACAGAACCAACATTAACTTTAGATTCTAAGGTAATTGTTCCTCCCATCATTTCAACATAAGCTTTAGATATTGCCAATCCTAGTCCTAAACCTCCAGCTTTAACAGACAATTCGCTATCCACTCTTTTGAAACGATCAAAAACATATTGATGCTTATCTTTATCAATCCCAATTCCTGTGTCTTGTATTTTAAATACAATTTTGGCATTTTCTTCGTCAACTTCATACCCAAAAGCAACATAGCCTTTATCGGTGAATTTAATGGCGTTATTGACCAAATTAACAAGAACCTGTTTCAATTTTACTTCATCAGCAATAATATTATGTTTGACTGAAGGGAGATTTTCAATTACTCTAAAATCTATCTCTATAGACTTTGGAATAGTGATTTTTATCGTTTCATATAATTCATTGATGCAATCTTCCAAATTTATAGAAGTCAAATTTGGGGTAACTTGATTCGACTCGATTTTTGATATTTCAATAAGGTCATCAATAATTGAAACCAAATTATTTCCGCTTTTTTCGATTACTTTTAAATACTCTAATCGTTCTTCGTCTTTTACTTTGGTGTTGATTAGTAAATCTGTAAACCCATTAATGGCATTCATTGGAGTTCTAATCTCGTGCGATAAATTGGCAAGAAAAGCGGATTTAAGTCTATCACTTTCTTCGGCTTTTAGTTTTGATTTAATTAACTCGGTTTTTTGTTCATTGTTTTGTTCAAAAAGGTTGCCAATGTATCTAAAATCACCAGTTGTTGTTTTCAATTCTTTAATCGCTTTTGTATCTCCAGTTTCCAGCACATTTGTTATTAAATTAAGTGGGGAATAAACCCATTTTCTGGTGAAAATAAAATTAACGATAAAATTTATAAAAAAAGCAGCGAATATTAAATAAAGGATTTTTACCAAGTTTTCAAAATAGACCTCATAATTTCTTTTGAATAATAAGGTGGTTACCCTATCTCCATCGAAGTCCATTAATACAATTGTGGCAAAAATGTGCCGCTTATCATTTTCAGCTTCTTGAACGTTTTCAACAAAACTAATATGCGTATTGGTTAAACCTTCTAAATTTAATAGAAAATTTTTATCCATAAGTCTAGCCACAAAAAAATAGCCAGATGGTTTTGTTTTACTTTTAAAAGGATCATTTGATGGATGGATGGATGCCCCGAAAACTTCAATAATTCCCTCCGGAATTTTCATGTAAAACCTACTTAAGCCAGATTTATTAAGATTTAACATCGCTTGTTTGGGAACAAAATCAATCGATTTTATTTTAGAAGAGGCTGTTCGGATAATAAATTTGCCGTCTTGGTCATAAGCACCTAAATAATCTACCTTGTATATTTCTTGTTCATTTCCAATGGTTTCATTATACCAGTTGGCATCTCTTGTCGAAATGAAGTTTACAAATTCGTCCCAATTAGAATCATTATTTATGGCAACCGTTATGGGTTTTGAGTCTAAAATTAAAAAATTTTGCACTTCATTATACAGTTGAACTTTTGAAGCGGTGTAAACTTGATCTTCAACTTTCCTCGTATAGACATACAGCGCAAAATATAGGAATATAAAAAAAACACTTGATGAAAGAAACAAGAATAAAATTTTGGGGTAGGTTTTCTTAAATAGAGGTTCCATTAGAATTTGGGTATTAAAAAATGAAATAGATTTAAAATATCCCCTAATTTACTACAAATTTAATTTTAAAAAAAATATTTAGCCTAAAATATCTTTAAATTTTTTTATCCACAATTAATTATGATTGAAGAATATGACTATTCAATAATCAATTTTATTTACAAAATCAATAATCCAAATTCCCTCAAAGTATTCACGGGTTTTGAATACCAAAACAATTCGAAATTTTCGAAATGTATTTCAAAATCAGTTTTAATTTCTTGAAATGAATAGATTTTAGCATTCGAAACTGATAGTTTTCCGAGAATTTTTACGAGCCATTCTCCTTCATTTTTATTAGTTTGAATTGTAAAACTTTCTTTTTTGTCGTGAAAAGTCAAAGTCATCATTGGCCAAGAATTTCCTTTTTTGGATTTTGTAAAATGTTCTAAAGCAGGCTTCCCTCCTAGCCAAACAATTTTGGCAGTTGATTTTATATTAAAATCTTCTTCCTTTTCCAATGCATTGCCAATAAAATCAGGATGGATTTTTGTTTTCGGAATTTTGAAATCGAACCATTCCTGCAACTCATAGTCAAAACAAATCCCGTGCATAAAATTGAATAAGGATTTCTTTAATCCAAAACTAAATTTATCGTGGTCGATTCCGGTTTTGTCCACATAATTAATATCGTTATTGGCGAAAACCTCCCCTAACCCCTCCAAAGGAGGGGAAGTAGGAACAACGCCAAATTTCTCTGGATACATCCCGACTGGACTGTGCGCGGTCATCGCAAATTGATGCCAAAAACCCGATTGCAAAACGCCAACTTCAAACAATTGACGCACCATTTCCAAACTATCCACTGTTTCCTGAATAGTTTGTGTAGGATAACCGTACATCAAATAAGCGTGAACCATTATTCCAGCTTCTGTGAAATTTCGCGTGACTTTTGCCACTTGCTCTACCGTTACGCCTTTGTCAATCAATTGCAACAATCGGTCCGAAGCCACCTCAAGTCCGCCCGAAACGGCAATACATCCCGAAGCTTTCAATAACAAACATAAATCTCTAGTAAAGCTTTTTTCGAATCGAATATTTGTCCACCAAGTAACCGATAATTTCCTACGAAGAATTTCGAGAGCCAAAGCGCGCATCAAAGCGGGAGGAGCTGCTTCATCTACAAAATGAAAACCATTTTGTCCCGTTTGAGCAATCATTTCTTCCATTCGGTCGCATAACAAATTGGCGGCTATGGGTTCGTAAATCTTGATATAATCCAAAGAAATATCGCAAAACGTGCATTTTCCCCAGTAACAACCGTGCGCCATCGTGAGTTTGTTCCATCGGCCGTCGCTCCACATTCGGTGCATTGGATTTACTATTTCGATAACCGAAATGTACTTGTCCAAAAGCAAATCTGAATAATCTGGCGTTCCAACTTGCGATTGTTTGTAATCTGGTCTTATTGAATTATTTTTGTAAACTACTTTCCCGTTTTCTAAAAGAAAGGTACGTTTAAACTCATTGGAATTTGGATTTTGAATTTTGGAATTTAAGAGTTCTACTGGCAATTCACCATCATCCAAAGTAATATAATCGAAAAACTCAAAAACACGAGCGTCCGAAAGCGAACGCAATTCGGTGTTGGGGAAACCGCCACCCATGGCAATTTTAATATTTGGATGGTGTTTTTTTACATATTGTGCAGAGCGAAATGCAGCATATAAATTCCCTGGAAAAGGAACTGAAATCAGGAATAATGCAGGTTGGATGGTTTCGATTCTTTCCTTTAAAAGTGAAATCAGAATTTTATCAATATATGTTGGTTCTTGTTGTAAAGCCAAATACAATTCATCGAAAGAATTGGCAGATCGTCCTAAACGTTCCGCATAACGGCTAAAACCAAAATTAGTATCGACACATTCCACTATAAAATCAGAAATATCCTCGAGGTATAAAGTGGCGAGATGCTTGGCTTTGTCCTGCGTTCCCATTGTTCCAAAAGCCCAATCCAATTCCTCTAATTGTGCAAAACGAGACGCTTCCGGCAAATAATCTTCCTGACAAATTTGCAATGCCAAGGTTGGATTTTTCCCCTGCAAAAAAGCAATCACCGAATCTATGGTTTTGATGTATTCGTCTTGGAGAGCAAGAATTCGTTTAGTGTTTGTAGTTTTTGGTTTATTGTTTATAGTTGCTTGTCCGAAAATATCTTCCAGACCATCTTTCGAAAATAATTTCAAAATCACTTCTATGCCTAAATCCGATTGTGTTGCCGAAATGTTTTTGGTATTCAAAAACCCTTTGATATAAGCCGTTGCTGGATACGGTGTATTGAGTTGGGTAAAGGGCGGTGTGATTAGAAATACTTGGGTTTTCATATATGACAAATATACTTTCTTGTAATCATATATAGTATCGCTATTTCTAGAAATTTTAATATAACTTTTAGTATTGGCAATTTCAAAATGATTGTTTTGCACAAAAGTAAGCGAATTATAGAAAAGAATCGGATACGGGTGTTTGCTTTTAAAAGCGAATATTAGTTCTTTAAGTGCGTCGGCGGGGTTGATAAATCCAAATTTGTGGTTTTACACTATTCTTTTGGGGTTTCGAAATGAGTCGAAGACGTGTTGAACTACTATTTTGGGGTTCTAGAATCAAAAATATCATTGCGAAACCCCAATCAAGCACTTCAAGACCGCAAATTTGGGGGCTATAACCCTAAATTATCATTTCGAAACCGTAACGGATCACTTCAAGACTGTAAAATTGGGGTTTGGAACCCTAAATTATCATTTCGAAACCGTAACGGATCACTTCAAGACTGTAAAATTGGGGTCTGGAACCCTAAATTATCATTTTGAAACCTCATTGGAGTACTTCAAGGCCTAAAATTTGGACTTATCGATCATCCGTCGCGTTGTTTTATATAAACATTGGCAATTCATCATCGAACGTTTTCTGTATTTTGGAATAATATTACTACTTTTAAAAACTCAAAAAAGAATACAATGACAATCCAACAATATCTTACCAAAATAAACACGCTTTACAAAACAGGAAACGCTCGTGAACACTCTTATCGTGGCGATTTGCAAAATCTGATCATGGCCATTTTACCCGATGTTTTGGTCACCAATGAACCCGCAAGAGTAGCTTGTGGCGCACCTGATTATGTGTTGACACGCAAAGATATTCCTATTGGTTATATCGAGGCCAAAGACATTGGAGTCGATTTAAAAGACAAAAAACTCAAAGAACAATTTGACCGTTACAAATCAGGTTTAACCAATTTGATTTTTACCGATTATATGGATTTCCATTTTTATAAAGATGGGGAGTTTGTGACTAAAATTGCAATTGCAACCTCCCCCGACCCCTCCAAAGGAGGGGAGATAGTGCCTATTCCTGAGAACTTTGAGCAGTTTACTTTGCTGATACAAAACTTCGCTCAAACCGTATCGCAAACCATTAAATCGCCTACCAAATTGGCGCAAATGATGGCAGGAAAAGCGAAATTGATGGCCGATGTGATTGAAAAATCATTGCATAAAGATGATGAAGATGGCGTTCGATCTAGTATTAAAAAACAAATGTTGTCCTTTCAGCAAATGTTGATTCACGATATAGACAACAAAGCTTTTGCTGATATTTACTCGCAAACCATTGCTTACGGAATGTTTGCCGCTCGGTATCACGACCCCACTTTAGAGAATTTTTCCAGAGAAGAAGCCGCAACTTTAATTCCAAAAAGCAATCCTTTTTTGCGAAAATTGTTTCAAGACATTGCAGGCTATGACTTAGACCATCGTTTGGTATGGATTGTAGAAGAATTGGTTTCTATTTTCCTAGCGAGTGATGTGGCTACGATTATGAAAAACTTTGGCAAAAGCACCAAACAAGAAGATCCAGTAGTGCATTTTTACGAAACATTTCTTGGTGAATACAATCCTGCTTTGCGCAAAGCAAGAGGCGTTTGGTACACACCGCAACCCGTGGTCAATTTTATTGTTCGGGCTGTGGATGATATTTTGAAAACCGAATTCGATTTGCCTCAAGGTTTAGCCGATACTTCTAAAATAAAAATCAAGAAAAAAGCCGTTACCCAAACCTTAGGTAAAAACGCCAAATTACTAGAAGTTGAAACCGAAGTCGAGGTGCACAAAGTACAAATTTTGGATCCGGCAACAGGAACAGGCACTTTCTTGGCGGAAGTAGTAAAACACATTTACAAAAAATTTGAAGGACAACAAGGCATTTGGAGCAAATATGTAACCAATGATTTGATACCGAGATTGAACGGTTTTGAGTTATTGATGGCGAGTTATGCAATGGCACACCTGAAAATGGATATGCTACTAACCGAAACTGGCTACAAACCCACCGACGACCAACGATTTAGAATTTTCCTAACCAATAGTCTGGAAGAAGCACATCCCGACACCCAAACCCTTTTTAGTTCGTGGCTCTCGGACGAAGCCGACCAAGCCAACGCTATAAAACGTGATGCGCCTGTGATGGTGGTTATTGGGAATCCACCGTATTCAATAAGTACAACCAATAAATCAAAGTGGATTGAAGATTTAATTAAAGTGTACAAAAAAGACCTAAACGAAAGAAAAATTAACCTTGATGATGATTACATCAAATTCACTCGTTTTGGACAACATTTTATAGATAAAAATGGTAGCGGTATACTTGCGTACATTTCCAATAACAGTTTTATAAACGGAATTACTCATCGTCAAATGCGCAAAAATTTATTAGAAAGTTTTGATAAAATTTACATTCTGGATTTGCACGGAAATTCAAGAATTAAAGAAGTCTGTCCAGACGGTTCGATTGACCAAAACGTATTTGATATAATGCAAGGCGTTTCAATTAATATATTTATAAAAACAGGAGGTATAAAACAAAAAGAATTAGGAGAAGTTTTTCATTATGATTTATATGGAAAAAGAGAATTAAAATACAACTATTTAACTGAGCATTCTATTAAAAATATTGCTTATAAATCATTAGAATCAATTGAACCAAATTATTTCTTTGTTCCAATGAATAATATTGGAAAAGAAGAATATGAAAATGGTATTAAGTTAAATAATTTATTTGGTATAAATAACTCCGGAATAAAAACTGATAGAGATGGTTTATTTATTGATTTTGATAAAAATAAATTACAAACAAGAATAAATCTATTGCTAAAAAATGATTTCGATAACGGTTTTATAGAAATGTTCAATGTTAAGAATTCTGGTAGTTATAAACTTTTAGAAGTAATTAAAAATAAAAAATTCAACAACAATTTTTTATTGCCAATTCAATACAGACCTTTTGATAATAGGTGGATTTATTATGATAAAAGTATAATTAGCAGACCAGCATCAAAAGCAATGTATCATTTAAAATTTCTTGAAAATTATTCGCTTTCCCTAAAAAGGCAAAGTAAATTCGATTTTTCATATTCATTTATTCATAGAAGTATTTGCGAAAGTTGCCTTTTTGAGAGTGCTTTTGCTAATAACACAGAATTCCCGCTCTACCTCTATCCCGAATCCACTTCACAACAAAACTTATTAGAAACCAACGCAAGAACCCCCAACCTCAACCCTGAAATTGTAAAACAAATTGCGGCTGGTTTGGGTATGGTTTTTACCAATGAGAAAGAAACAACCGCAAACACCTTTGCTCCAATCGATTTGCTGGATTACATCTATGCGGTTTTGCATTCGCCAACGTATAGAGAAAAATACAAAGAATTTTTAAAGATTGATTTTCCTAGAGTGCCGTATCCAAAAACCCTCGCAGCGTTTGAAACGCTGCGAGGGTTGGGCTCGCAACTGCGCCAAATTCATTTATTAGAAAGTGCTATCGTCGAAAAATACATTACACAATATCCAGAAGATGGCGATAATGTGGTGAGGAAACCAAGACTAGACCTGACAGGTTTTGAAAACCTGTCAGGTTTAGGTCGCGTTTACATCAACGAAACCCAATATTTTGATAACGTTCCTGAAGTCGCTTGGAATTTTTACATCGGTGGTTATCAACCTGCCCAAAAATGGCTCAAAGACCGCAAGGAAAGGGAATTGAGTTATGAAGATATTTTGCATTATCAAAAAATCATCGTTGCATTAAGTGAAACCGATAGAATTATGAAGGAAATAGATACAATTGAAATATAAGTTTTAGTCAATATTTTTATAAAAAGAAAAACAATGATTGATTTAAGCAAAAAAATAATTGATTTGATTGGTGTTACAAAGAGTTTTGTTTACAAAACAACCAATACAGCAATGGTATTTACCTACTATTCCATAGGAAAAATGATTGTTGATGAGTTGCAAGACGGAAAACAAAAAGCTATTTATGGAACTAAATTACTCGAAATGGTTTCTGTTGATTTAAAAAATCAATTAGGAAAAGGATATTCTGTGGATAATCTTGAAAATATGCGGAAATTTTATTTAGCGTATTGTTCTCAGTTTCAAATTTCCGAGAACTCGTCTCGGATATTGGAAAACAAGCTAATTTCCGAGAATCTTTCTCGGAAATTACCCAATCTTTTTTTATCGTGGAGCCATTATTTGTTTTTATCTCGAATAAACAATACGCTCGAAAGAAATTTTTACGAAATAGAAGCCTTGCAAAATAACTGGAAACTAAAAGATTTAGAAAGACAATTCAATAGTGGCTTATTTGAACGATTGGCATTGAGTAAAAATAAAGAAGAAGTTTTGCAATTGGCAACACAAGGACAAACGCTACAAAAGCCAAACGACTTATTCAAAGAACCTTTTATTTTAGAGTTTTTAGGACTGGACGAAAAAAACAGCTATTCTGAAACCGATTTAGAAACCGCCATCATCAGCGAAATTGAACAATTTATGCTCGAAATGGGTAAAGGTTTCTTTTTTGGAGGTCGGCAAGTACGCTTTACTTTTGACGAAGATCATTATCGTATCGATTTGGTTTTTTATAACCGATTGCTGCACTGTTTTGTACTCATTGATTTGAAAATTGGCAAACTCAAACACCAAGATTTGGGTCAAATGCAAATGTATGTAAACTATTATGACCGTTTTGTTAAAACCAAAACCGAAAACCCAACCATTGGCATTGTGCTTTGCAAAGACAAAAACAAGGCAGTGGTAGAAATCACTTTACCCGAAAACAACAACCAAATATTTGCATCCAAATACCAAACCATCTTGCCATCCAAAACCGATTTGCAGGAAATACTAAACCATTATGACTAAAAAAATCGCGAATTGAGTTATGAAGATATTTTGCATTATCAAAAAATCATTGTCGCTTTGACCGAAACGGATAGAATTATGAAGGAAATAGATACAATTGAAATATAAAGGCAAGAACTAGATTGCTTCTAAAAAGGTATATTTGCCACGAAGAAAAAAAATAATGAAAATAATTCTTACCGGAGCTACAGGCGTTTTAGGTTCTCATATTATGTATGAGATTTTCGAACTTTTTTTAAATAATCCAAATACAACCAACAAGCTCTATATTATCGCACGAGATAACGGTAAAAATTCAGCCGAGAATCGCATCAATGAATTATTATCTAGCTATTATACTCCAAAAGTCTTACAAAGTATTGGGCTAAATGAGTTAAACAAACACATTGAAATTGTTAGAGAAGATGCAGTCATAAACGATGATTCGTTCTTAGAAAAAATCAATGGCGCATACCTTATTCATTCGGCTGGATATGTTAATCTCTCGACTGATGCGGAATTAAAGGAAAAAATATTCAACGAAAATATTCAACTTACCAAAACACTGTTTTCAGTTTTACATCCTCAAATCAAAAAATTCATTTATATCGGCACTGCTTTTTCGACGGGAATTCGAAAAGGAATAATTGCTAACGATTTTCATAATTTGGATTTTATTCCTCAACATCGAAATGTATATGAATATGCAAAATATCAGTCTGAAAATTTTATAGCTTCTGAATGTAAATCAATAGGATTACCGTTTCAAATTCTGCGTCCAAGTGTTATAGGCGGAAAAATGTTAGGAACAGAAAACAACTATTTCATACCAAAATATATGGTGTTTTATCTGGTGGCGAAGTTTTTTTATTTATCGGCAAAACGCAAAGGCAAACAAGAAAATGTTCGGATTATCGTCAATACCGAAACCAGTTTGAACATAATTCCTGTTGATTATGTAGCCAAAGTTGTTGTTAATACCTTCGAAAATGATGCTGTAGAACAACTGAACATCGTACATCACACCAGTTTTAATATGAAAGAAGGTCTTACAATAATTATGAACGAAGTGGGTTATACCAATTTTACTTTTATATCAGATGAAGCGGATTTCCAATACAAAAATGCCATCGAAAAAATGTACTACGAAAGTATTGGAAAGCATCTAAAACCTTACTTTATAACGGATGCCAATGAATATGACACCACGTTATTGAATTCAATTTTTGAAATTCCGACACTAGATAATGAAGCTTTTACTAATATGATTCGGTATGCAATCGCTAATGATTTTCAGGATATTAAAACGTAAGTATGTTTAAAAAAATCTACAATTGTTTCCTAAAATATCTAGTAAAATTACAATTAATTAACAATTTATTTATTTGGTTTTATTTGTACTGAATATACCATTATTCTAAATCGATTGACTTATTTTATTTGTACTTTTACGCCAAATTATATTGGAAATGAAACAGAAATTCCTACTATTTTGTTTTTTACTTGTTCAAATTTTTGCGTGTTTTTCTCAAGAAAATCACATGCACTACCCAACTAGTTTTTCATGCGAAGATAAAAATGGAAACATAATTATTGATCCTATTGAAAAAGAGAAATTTTATCAAAAACGTTTAAAAGAATTCGAACAATATGCTTCACAAAACAAAGTAAGCAAGGTCAATCAAGTGGCCGTACCATTATGCTCAAACGGCGGATTTGAAGAGTATGTAAATAATAATGGTGACATCGTTTTAAAAAATTTCCAATATGCGATTGTCACACCACTCAACCCGATACAATGCAAATCTGCAACTGAAAATGCAAGTTTTGGCATCAAACAGTACAATCCAAATGATATGAATGCCATGGCAACAACCGTTCCTTCTAATCATTTAGACGACTTTATAGGAAATATAAATGGTTTTGACCAATATAGCCTTAAACTAAACTACGCAGATTCTGAAACTCTGATGACATTAGTTCAAGCAAAAAGATTTAAAACCGATAATGAAACAGTATTAAAGTTCAATTATAAAGTAGTTTTGCAAAGTATTCCTGAGAATGGTCATTTGAATGAGCAACCCTATTTTAAAGCAAGAGTTTTAAATGCAGGCGGTGCAGTAGTAAGTGAATTTTGCTTAACCGCCGATGTAGAAAATTGCATTTATACTCAAGCACCCGTTCTAGCTGGAAGTAATATTATTTTATATACAAAAAATTGGCAGTCAGGAAATTTAGATATTTCTTCTATTCCAAACAATGAAGATTTTACTGTTGAATTTATGACTACCCGATGCGGTTTATACGGTCACTTTGGATACTCCTATATCGATGATATTTGTGTTTCGCATTCTGACGAAAATTTACAAGGCAGCGTTGAATTAGAAAATTTGTATGTATCGTGTCCAACGGCACCAGTGTCTATATGCGGAAGTTTTACAGTACCAAATTCAGGAAATATTAAAGCTGATGTTAAATCGATAGAACTAAAAGTTTACGATTCTTCAAACAAATTAATCCATACCACTTCAAATACAAAAACCTTAGATTTAGTAAAGAAAACATTTTGTTTTGAATTAGACTTAACAGCTTTTCCAGACACAAAAAAAGAAAGTTATAATGTAAGCGTGGCTATCAATTATGATATTGATAGAACTACAACAGCCTGCGCAGGAACTAGTTTTAATGAAGTTAAAGATGATGATGCAAATCCGGGTTGGGATATTACTTTCTTGAATTGCGATCCAAAATGCACTTTAAAATTAACTCCAGCAAGTTTAAGCTTATGTGACGATGATAAAAACGGCAAAGAAATTTTTAATCTTACTGATTTAGAACCACTTGTCACAGTAAATCAAACAGGAGTTAAATTTTCCTATTTTACAAAATTGGATGAAGCAATGACTGACAAAAATGCAATCACTAATTTTATTAACTATGACAGTTATAGTTCGACTTTATTTGTCAGGGCAACATTGGATGTTGATTGCTACAAAATTATTGCAGTAAAACTAATAGTAAGAAATCCAGCAGCAAGTATCAATGGCATTCTTAATGTGTGTAGCGGAAGCACTACATTAACCGCAACAAAAGGAGTTAGCTATTTATGGTCTGGTGGAGAAAAAACGCAAAATATCCAGGCTACTACAACAGGTTTGTATTCAGTTACAGTAACTGACGCTTTAGGTTGTAAATCTGTTGGAGAAGTAACAATATTGCCCAGTACTATTGCTGCACAACCAACAATCAATATAACACAACCTGATTGTTTCAAGCCTACAGGAAGTATTGAGGTTACTTCTGCTGCATTGCAATATAGTTTTGATGGCGGCGCCAGTTGGGGTAATAATTCCATTTTAAAAGATGTGCCAATAGGAAGTTATGATGTAAAAATACGAACTGTAAATAGCTGTGAATCATACAATACAAAGATAAATCTTATCCCATATTTGAGTAATTTTCCACAATATAACAAGATTGATCCAAAATCTTGCGGGGACTTTGGTTCGATTACAATTACAACCAAAGCAGATTTCTATAGTTTTGATGATGGCGTAACTTGGGAAACAAATAATAATAAAGCCAACCTCACATCCGGAGATTATCGAATACGAATAAAAGATGCGTTTGGTTGTATTTCTAACTACAACAGCGTACATCTCAATTCTGAGTTTTTGCCAAAAGCTGAGTTTTTAATTTCTAATCCATATTGCTCAAATTTGGGTGGCATTACTATAACTACTCCAGGCACATCTTTTAGTTTTGATGGTGGCACAGTCTGGCAAACATCCAATAGCATTACTGGCTCAACAGCAGGAAGTTACATCATTAAAATTAGAAATAACTTAGGCTGTACATCAGTAAATGAATACGTATATCTTAATAATTTAGAAAATATATATCCACAATATAAATTAACTGAAGCCGGATGTAATACTTATGCAAGTATTGAAATCAAAACTTTAGGTGATTTGTATAGTTTTGACAATGGATTAACTTGGAGTTCTAATCCAATTCTTGAAAATTTAGATGGAGGAACTAGTTACCAGCTTCTAGTTCAAAAAGGTGGTACATGTAAATCAGAAACTCAGTACCTGAACATATACAGTTATTTTAGACCATTACCAGTAGCAAATGATTTTGAACCAATTCTTTGCGATGATTTAAATGATGGAGTTGAAATAATCGATTTAACAACTCAAAATTCAAATTTAATACTTAACCATACATCTTACAGCTTCGAATATTATAAAACATTACTAGGCGCAACGAACAGTGACAGAAGTCAATTCATATCTAATTTTAAATCTGTACAATTGAGCAACCTTAATAATGAAGTTTTTGTGAAAGTAATTTCGCAATATGGTTGCGTCACTGTAGTAAAATTAACATTTAAATTTTTAGATTCCCCTAGGATTAAAATGAAAGATAAATATCCATTGTGCGAATTCAAAAGTGTTGACATTGACGCCGGCTCGGGTTTTGACAGCTATCTATGGTCTAATGGAGAAAAAACACAAATAATAAACCTACTTGCGCCAGGAGATTACTGGGTAAATGTAACAGAAAAACACGGTTCTTTAATCTGTGACTCAACAAAAAAATTCAATGTGTTTTTGTCTAACCCAGCAATAATAACTAGCATAACTACCAAAGATTGGTCTGATACAGAAAATGTTATTAGTATATTTCAAACAGGGTTAGGTGATTATGAATATTCATTAGATAACAAAACATACCAAGACAATAATACATTTGCAGATTTATTAAATGGAGAATATACTGTATACGTTAGAGATAAGTTTAATTGTGGTATTACAACTCAAGACGTTTATTTGTTAATGTATCCTCGATTTTTCACTCCAAACGGAGATGGATATAATGACACTTGGCGAATTAAATTATCAAATTTTGAAGATGGATTAATTATAAAAATATTCGACAGAAATGGAAAATTAATCAAAACATTAACAAACACTGAGAATGGATGGGATGGAACATTCGCAGGACAAGAACTTCCTTCAAGCGATTATTGGTTTTTAATAAATAGAGCGAACGGATTGGAACATAAAGGGCATTTTAGTTTGAAACGATAGCAATATCAAAACTTTTCCTCCTTATTTCTTATCATTAAAAGTGCCAAAACCGAAATTAAGGCAGCAACCGATAGATACAAACCAACATATCCAATTCCATAATTTTTGGCTAACCAAATTGCAATTAAGGGTGCAAAAGAAGCCCCCAAAATTCCTGCCAGGTTAAAAGTCAATGAAGCCCCAGAATACCGAACTTCGGTTGGGAATAACTCGGATAAAAATGTTCCAACAGGTCCGTAAGTCAACCCCATTAAACCCATTCCTGTACAAACAAAAGTGGTAATCATTGGCGTGCTTCCTGATTCCATAAAGAAAGAAAAACTGAATCCAAAAAATAGTATCAAAGTTGATATCAAAACCAAAATTCTTTTTCTCCCGAATTGATCGGCTAAAACTGCCGAAATTGGAATACCAATCACAAAAAACAAAATCGAAAACAACTGAATGATTAAAAAATCACGTCTTGAAAATCCTAAATCAGAAGTTGCCCAACTCAAACTAAAAACCGTCATTAAATAGAAAGTAACAAAAGTCGCCACAGCAGAAAAAGTTCCAAAAATCAATTCCCATTTATAGGATTTCAAAATCGTTAGTATCGGGATTTTTACTTGCTTTTTGGTTTCCAAAGCATTGGCAAACGAAGGCGTTTCGGTAATTTTCAATCGAATATAAAACCCAACTACCACCAATAAAGAACTTGCAATAAATGGAATTCTCCAGCCGAAATCAAAAAACTGCTCTTCGGTTAACCAGTCACTTAACAAAAGGAAAGTTCCTCCTGATAGCAACAAACCAATTGGCGCACCCAATTGCGGAAACATTCCATACCAAGCGCGTTTTCCAGGAGGTGCATTTTCGATAGCCAACAAAACAGCACCACCCCATTCGCCACCCAAACCTAAACCTTGACCAAAACGACAAAGCATTAATAACAAAGGCGCAACAATTCCAATACTCTGATAAGTAGGCAATAATCCAATGGCAACCGTAGAAATTCCCATCGTTAATAAAGCCGCAACCAAGGTCGCTTTACGACCAATTTTATCTCCAAAATGCCCAAAAACTGCTGAACCTATTGGACGTGCAAAAAAAGCTATCGAAAAAGTTGCTAAAGATTCGATGGTAGAAGTTGTAGGGTCTGAACCCGGAAAAAACAATTGCGGAAATACTAATACCGCAGCATTAGCATAAATATAAAAATCGAAAAATTCTATGGTTGTCCCTATTAAGCTGCCAAAAAGTACGTGTCCCAAGGAATTTACTTTCGTCGGATTGGAATTATTTTTCATACTGAATTTATAATAATTCGATAAAAATGAAGCTAATTTTCGAAACTTGCAACTATTTAGTTCCAATAATTTTTCACTAAATTAGCATCAAATAAACTCCAATATGCCAACAGACTGTATTAGCTATCAAAATTCA